>JAZLCA010000041.1:0-38153 GCA_045613985.1 Eubacteriales bacterium
CATGGCTCGCACGCTGGTCGACGATATCAAGGCAAAGCATGAAAATGCTGTTGTCGTACTGGCTGTTGAGGCTGACGGCAAGCTCAACTTCCTGGCAGGCGCCGGCAAGGATGCCGTTGCCAAGGGGGCACACGCCGGCAAGCTGGTCGGTGCGGTTGCTTCTGTGACCGGCGGTAAGGGCGGCGGACGTCCCGACAACGCGATGGCAGGCGGTCGTGACGCGTCGCAGATCGACGCGGCTCTGGCAAGCGCCAAGGCTACCTTGGAAGGTATGATTAAGTAATATAATAAAGAGCAGGGGGAAACTTTTTCGAGAAAAAGTTTCCCCCTGCACCCCTTTCAAAAAGCTTTATGGAAGAAAAAATAAGGCAAGGAAAAGAGGAAACCGAACGAGCGGTCTCCTCTGCTTTTTTATTGATTTTCTTCATCTTCGAGTGGTTCAACAAATTTCACCGTATAGCCAAGTCCCGCAAAATACTCGGCGATCCTTTGTTCCATTTTTTCGTGCATTTGCTTGCCGATTTTGTTGGATTTGGGGTAGTCCCAGGAGTCAAAGGCGTCCACGCGGGCGGTCATGGTTTCATCATCTAATTGGAATGCGCGCCAGATGCCGGCCTCCTGCCATTTCAGATACAGGTACTCGCCGTCTTCGGTTTCGATTTGTCCGTGTTGCATCCCGGAAAAGCGCTTTTTCATCTCTGTTTCATGAGTGATGACCTCGTACTTCATGACACGCCAAAGCTTCCAAAGGGTGTCGTTTCGTATATCGATATCATCATGGCCTTGTTGATCGGGAAGGGAAACGAAGGCGTCCGACTTTGTAAACCTTCCGCCGAAAACGATCTTTTTGATCATTTTGTATCCGCGGTTTTTGACGGGATAGCCGTAGCCGATGTAAGGGATACGGACGCTATCGAAAACGCAGGTGCGGTGATGCAGGTCTATGATGCAGGGAAGATAGGAGACGTCATCTCCGTCGCCCGCCTCCTTGCCCACGAGATCAAACAGCGTGGGTGCGAGCGTCTCTTCCACGGAATCGGCAAGGATCAAAATGACGGTTACACGGTTGAGCGGAGCTTTCTTCTGATGCTTGTCTAAAATCAGAGGTTTCTTTTTTTCGCGCAGAAAAGCGGAATTGGTTTTGGCCGAGCGGAAAATTGCAGAATAGGTTTGCTTATCCAAAAACGGGGTGTGATATACGGCGACGATCTTTTCAATGGCCTTGGCGTATATGGTCATGGAAGAGTTGACCTTATATTGCAGGACATCGGGTTGCGGCTTTGCCGAGTGGCAGGGATAGGCTTTGCCAAACCGACGGACGCGGCGCAATATCTTTTGCTCCGTCGCGGCCTTTGGCAGAGGATACTGCCGCCGGGCTGTATTGTTGCAGTGCAGCATGGCAAGAAAGATATCCATACTCATGAGCAGCATGAAGTTTTTAAACAAGTAAACGATCAAGGCTACGCCGAATAGCACGAAAGCGGCCACTGTGATCTGCCGTGGAACGGCCGGTATGCAGGCCAATATAACGATAGGCGCGATAAACCCGCCCAGCACGACGACGTAGGTTAAAATTCGGCAAAACAGGGCGTGCTTTAGTTTGGGAAAGCCCATGTCGTATCTCCTTCCTCGTTTGTTTTGCTGTGTTAGCGATTTACCGATACAACGCCGCACCGATGACAGTGCCGTACTGTGAGTTTTCGGGGATGATAAAACGCACACCGAAGCTGTCTTGCAACTCATCAAACACGCGACGGACGGGGGGCAGGGTGGACAGGTTGCCGATCAGAACGATATTTTTAAGACCAAACGAGCGAGCGGCGAAAATAGCCATCATAAAGATGGTTTCAGCGACCAAGTTAGCAACGCCGAGGGCGATGTCGCTGGGAGTAGCCAGGTCGCTGACCTTGCCGAAGTTAGCGGCGGTCAGCTTTTCGTTCATATTGGGGAAGCTGTCGCGCGAAATGTCGCCGACGCGAAGATCCACGTTTTCAATGTTGCCGTCGCGGCAGATCTGCTCGATGTGCTCGATGGTGGCCACGCCTGTCATGCGCTTGGTCAGACCGATGAGCGTACCGCCGCCCACACCGGTACCGCCAAGATACTCGATCTCGGTATCCTCCTCGTTGCTGACGATGGGCGCGCCGCGCTCGTCAAGCTTTTTGGCTTTGGCGTGAATGAGAGCCGTACCCGTCCCCATGCTGACGACGATAGCCTCTTGAAGCCCCGACAAATAAAGTCCGCCAAGTCCCACGCAGGTGAACTCGGATACTTTGTGGCAGGGAAGGCCGTAGATGGGATTTTGCGAGACGGAGGATCCAACGCCTGTCATCATGACACGATCGATCTGATTCAGCGCAAGCCCATTCTGATCGGTAAATTTGCCGAAGGCACCGTACATCGAGGTGACGGGATCTGTTGCGCGGACAAACTGAGGTGCGATCAGCTCGGGCTTTTTATCTTTTTCAAAGTGGAAGCCGACAATTTTGGTGGTGCTTCCGCCGATATCAATGCCAATGACGGTCTTTTTCATGAGATATCCTCCGTGAACGAAAAATCTTACTGTAACAATTATATCATCTTCTTGTCAAAATTGCAACTATGTGATATAATATTTTTCGGATGGACGCTGTCCATAATATTTTCAGGAGAGATAAAACAATGCAACATAAAGTAGATGATCCCGCGCTGTACTCTTGCTTGCGGGAAAAGGAATGTTTTATTTTTGATATTGACGGAACGGTTGCGCTGGGCACGCACCCTCTTGAAGAAGCGATTGAGTTTATCCGGCGCTTACACTGCGCGGGCAAGCGGGTCATGTATTACACCAACAGCCCCAACCGCTCTCACGCCGAAATGATTGCATACCTTGGTGGCATGGGCTTTGACGTTTGCGAAAATGAAATGGTCTCAGCAGGTGACGTTACCATCGCCTATCTGCATAAAAATCATCCGGGGGCGCAGGTGTATGCCGTCGGTGTACCCGGGATGGAAAAAATGTTTCGCGACGCAGGTATTTGTCTCGTTCCCGCCACATCTCCTACGGCTGACGTGGTGGTATCCGGATTTGATAAGACCTTGACCTTTGATAAGGTTGCCGCTGCTACTCGCATGATTCAGCGTGGTGCCAAATATTTGTGCACTCATCCTGATCTCAGCGTGCCTGTGGAGGATTGTCTGCTTCCCGATGCGGGGGCGATCGCGGCCATGATCACGGCGGCCACGGGAGTTTCGCCTGTTTTTATGGGCAAGCCAAGTCCTGCGGGAATGAGCTTGATCGAAGCGCAGACGGGTGTTTGTGCCGATAAAATGTGCATGATCGGTGATAGACTCTACACAGATATTGCATTTGGCAACCGAAGCGGTGCCACGTCTGTGTTGGTGCTGACGGGCGGCACGAGCGCGCCCGAGGCGGATGCGGCCACGGGGGATGAGCGCCCGGATATCGTGATCTCGCATCTGGGCGTGTTGCATGAGCTATTTTGATTTTATGACGATTCAGGAAAGGAGAATGGGCTATGGCTTTTGATGCAGGAATGCTGGCTTGTGTGATCCATGAGATCAAAACAGCCGCGCTCGGTGCGCGCATTGAAAAGATCAGCCAGCCCGAAAAGGACGAGATCGTATTGCAAATGCGCTCGTTCGAAGGTGGGCGACGCTTGCTCATTCATGCAGGATCCAACAATCCGCGCATAGGTTTCACTACCGTGCAGAAGGAAAATCCTCTGACCGCTCCCATGCTGTGTATGCTGCTTCGTAAGCATCTGTCGGGTGCGAAATTGGCTGATATCCGGCAGGAAGGCTTTGAGCGTGTAGCGCGGCTGGAATTTGAAACGCGGGATGAAATGGGCTTTGCTTGCCGTCGGTATATCGTGGCCGAGATTATGGGCAAGTACAGCAATATGATGTTTACCGATGAGAATGATAAGGTATTGGCCGTTCTGCGCCCTGTCGATTTTTCAACCAGCTCCCGCCGCCAGGTCTTGCCGGGTATGACCTATGAATTGCCGCCGGCGCAGGATAAGATCGATCCCCTCGGCGTGACCGAAGCGCAATTTTATGATCTGCTTGAGAAAGCTCCTGCGGGGAGATTGGCGCACAAATGGTTGCTTGCTACCTTTCAGGGCATTTCGTCCGCCGTGGCGCGAGAGATGGTCTACGTGGTTACAGGCGACACCGAAACGCCGCTGGAACGATGCGACGGTCTCTTGTGGAAAGGTTTTGATGCGATAATTAACCGCATCCGCTGTTGTGATTTTGAGCCAACCTTGTATATGGACGGAGACAATGCGGTGGAATACTGCTTTATGCCTCTGACGCAGTACGGTGCATCTTTCAAAGAGGTGCGTGGCACTGCGGGCGAGATTTTGGATCGCTATTTTGCTACTCGCGATCGTGAGAGCCGTGTCAAACAGCGGGCGGCGGATATTTTGCATATTCTTACCAACGCTGAAACACGATTGCATAAAAAATTGGATCTGCAGCGTGGGGAGTTGGTCGATTGCGAAAAGGGAAGCGAATACAAGCGGTTGGGTGACCTCATCACTGCCAATTTGTACCTGCTCTCGCGTGGTATGACGCAGGTGACACTGACAGACTATGAAGATTACCACGAGGAGGACGGTAGCTACGGCAGTTGCACGGTGGTTCTGGATTCCCGTTTGAGTCCCACCGCCAACGCGCAGGTGTATTATAAGAAATATAACAAAAGCAAGACGGCCAAGCAGGAGTTGACTCGCCAGATCGCGCTCGGCGAGAGTGAATTAACCTATATTTACAGCGTGTTTGATGCTCTGACACACGCGGAGACAGACGCCGATCTCTCCGAGATCCGTGACGAATTATACCGCAGTGGCTACGCCTCTCGCATGAAGCAATACCGCGCCCACAAGCAGACGACACCCAAGGTGGCGCAGTTTATGACAACGGACGGTCTTCGGGTGTTGTGTGGAAAAAACAACGTGCAGAATGAATATATCACGCATAAGCTTGCCGGCCGTAACGACTATTGGTTTCACGCCAAGGGCGTGCCGGGGTCACACACGGTGCTGATCTGCAATGGCGACGAGGAGCCGACCGACCGCGACTTTACCGAGGCGGCTGAGATCGCGGCGTACTATTCCAAGGCGGCGGGCGGTGATAATATCGCCGTGGACTACACCCGCGTGCGCAACGTAAAAAAGCCGGCGGGAGGCAAGCCCGGACTTGTTATTTATCACACCAATTGGACGGCCTACGTCACTCCCGACGGAGAGAGAATTGCCAAGATGAGAGTGGATAAGAAATGAGAAAAGAAATTATTTATTTGGAAAATTGAGATATCGGATTACAAAGTTGTGGAATGTTTGTTGAAATATTCCACAACTTTTTTACGGCCTCACACGGCGCAGAAGGCGGTGTGAGGCCGTTGGAGAAATTCAGACGCTCTCTTGTGGGTTCCCCCATCCCTTGATCACCATCGCCACCGCGGGCCCGATCAACATACCAAACAGTCCAAACAGCTGCAGTCCCACATAAGCCGCAAACAGTGTCGCGAGCGGGTGCAGCCCTAAGCTTTTGCCAATGATGCGAGGCTCGATCAACTGTCGAACCAGCAGCATAATCACGCACAAGACGAATAGCCCTGTGCCAAGTGCCACGTTTCCGCGAATCAATTCCAATATCCCCCAAGGAACCAGCACGCTCGAAATACCCAAAACGGGCAAAATATCGACCAGCGCGATGATGAAGGCGGGAAGCACGGTATAAGGACGGCGCAGTACCGTCAGTCCAATCAGTAACTGCACGAACGTCAAAAGGAATAATAAGAAATAGGCCCGTAGATATTTGCCGCCCATATCGCGGAGCTGTTGTTTCCAGCGAGTGATATACCTATGCAAAGGGGCGGGCAAGCGCTCAAAAATCGCTTTGCCGAGCTGTTGTCCATCGGCGCAGAGATAAAAGGCCGCGATCAGGAAGGTCAAAAAGAAGATCAGCGCGCCGGGAATCGCACGAATGACAGAAGTGATGACCTCGGGAATACGACTGCTCCAACGTGTTAAAGTGTCGGATATGATCTCGGCCAGCTTGGCATCAAATTGCGCCCAAAACGACGTAAGCGAGGAGTCCGTTTTCATGCGTTTCAAAAAGGGAATATGCTCGCTTAGTCGTGTGATCGCATCAACAACGCCCGAAATCTTTTGGCTCCACTCACCGCTGCTTGCTCCCAGTTGGTCTGTCAGCCTCTGGATCTCCCAGATCAATCGCTCACATCCCACAAAAATAAAGCTGCCCGCCACAAAGAGAAACAACAAAAGCAAGATGATCGAGGCGACCTTTCTTGGGAAACGACATTTCTTCTCGAGAAAATTTGCGATGGGGCGGATCAAAGCGGACAGAAGAGCCGCCAAGAGAAAGGGAAGGATCAAGCGGATGATGGTGTCGATAAAAAAATAGGCAATGGCTGCCCAGGCAAGTATAAATATCAGTTTGGCCGAGCGCTCCTGCCACGGAGTATTTGCTTGCGGTGAACGGTTCACGTCACATCACCTCCATCTGTTGTTCATTATTATGTGCGATTGCTTTCAAAAATATCTTGCTTTGAAGGGTTTTGGTGAGAAGTTGCGGCTTTTTTCTTGACATTACGGCCTTTTTCTGTTACAATAAACGGGTATGAAAACGAAAAGGAGTTATATGAAACGTATGAATAACAAACTTCGCTTTGCTTCGCTGTTGCTTGCTCTTTTGCTGTGCGGCATAATGATTTTTTCTGTTGGCTGCAAAAAGCACGAGGCCCCCTTGTTTGCGGAACTGGATTTTACCGCGGTAGATCCTGCTGCTTGTCAGGAAACGGACAGCGTAACCAATTACGTCCGAATCAAGATCAGTATCGCCTCTTCTGAAGCAGAAGAACGTACTGCGTATGAGGATATCATTATCCGCCTTTACCCCGAGGTTGCCCCCGAAACGGTTGAAAACTTCCAGAAGCTGGTATCCGAGCATTTTTACGACGGCCTGACCTTCCATCGCGTGATCAAAAACTTTATGGTTCAGGGCGGATGCCCCAAGGGTGACGGTACGGGAGATTCCGGTAAGAAGATTAAAGGTGAATTTTTGTCGAACGGCTTTGAGAATAACCTCAAGCACATCCGCGGTGCGGTTTCCATGGCGCGCGGACCGGAAAACGACAGCGCGTCTTGCCAGTTCTTTATCGTTCACAACACCACCAATTCCACACACCTCAACGGTGACTACGCCGCTTTCGGCTATGTCGTGGCAGGTATGGCTACGGTAGACGCGATTGCAAACAGCGCGGTTGACAGCGCCAGCAAGCCTTTGCGCACTGTGACCATTGAGTCCATTCGTTTCGTTGATCCTCAGTAAAGAAAAAGAGCCGAAAGGCTCTTTTTTCTTTTGTGCAAAAGGGAAAAAATGTGCAGATGGTAAAAATTCGATTGACTTTTTTAGCTTCGTATGGTATGATATTACCAATAAAGATGCTACAAGGGGGCGGTTGCCATGCATTTGAATTACCATACTTCAACAGATATATTGCACGTCGGTTGTGAGGAGCCGAGGGCTTATTATATCCCCTATTCTGCCGTTACGCCCGAGGGCGCGCCCGACCGTGCGGCGTCGGACCGTTTCGTTTCGCTGTGCGGCACGTGGGATTTCCGCTTCTATCCCGCCGTCTATCTTGTGGATGATCCCACCGCCGAGGATTTGTCCTGCGATACCGACGAGATCGAGGTGCCGCGTTCCTGGCAGACCATGCTTGGTCGAGGATATGATCTTCCGCATTATACCAACGTCGAATATCCCTTTGTGGTCGATCCTCCCCATGTTCCCGTGGAGAATCCCTGCGGCTTGTACCGCCGCACGTTTGCGGTGACGGCGGATATGCTGAAAGGGGACGTCATGCTCAACTTTGAGGGCGTGGATTCCTGCTTCTATTTGTATATCAACGGTGCCTTTGTCGGCTACAGTCAGGTCAGCCATATGACCAGCGAATTTAACGTTACCTCTTATTTGAAGGAAGGCGAAAACGAGATTCGCGTGTTGGTGCTCAAATGGTGTGACGGCTCCTATCTGGAGGACCAGGATAAATACCGCCTGTCGGGCATCTTCCGAGAGGTCTATCTGTTGCTTCGCGAGCGAGTGCGCATCGAGGATGTGTTTGTCCAAACCTCCTACGATCACCAAACGGGGGCGGGAACACTGTGCGCTCAACTTTCGTATACCAAAGCTACGGCCACTACCTATACGCTGATTGCCCCTGACGGAAATCGCGTAGCGGAGGGCAATTTGGCGGTGGGAGAGAGTGAGATCTCACTCTCGCTTGCCATGGTACAGCCATGGAGCGACGAGATACCGACGCTGTACACTCTGTGGCTGCAGTGCGAAGGTGAATGTATCCCCGTGTCGATCGGTTTCCGAAGCCTTGTTGTTCGGGATCGTGTCGTATACCTGAACGGAAAAAATATTAAGATCAAAGGCGTCAACCGCCACGATAGCCACCCTATCTTGGGTGCGGCAACGCCATACGATCATATGGAACGTGACGTGCGCATCATGAAACAGTGCAACGTCAATGCGGTGCGCACCAGTCATTACCCCAACGATCCTCGCTTCCTGGAGCTGTGCGATCGCTACGGTCTGTACGTCATCGACGAGGCCGATCTGGAGTGTCACGGCATGGCAACCGTAGGGCAGTGGAACCGCCTGACGGATGATATTGCATGGCGAGAATCTTATCTTGACCGGGCCCGCCGTATGATGGAGCGAGATAAAAACCACCCCTGCATCGTCATGTGGTCGGTGGGAAATGAAAGCGGCATTGGACAAAATCACGTTGCCATGATGGACTATTTCCACAACCGCTATCCCGGTTGCCTGGTTCATTCGGAGGATGCGACCAGAATGCTGGCGGGGCATCCGGAGGATCCTTTGGCACAGCGACAGGTTGCCGCGACGGATATCGACAGCCGTATGTATCCTGCGCCTGCCGAAATCCTGGAGCGCTATTTGAATGACAAAGAAAATCCCCGTCCCTTCTATTTGTGCGAATATTCCCATGCCATGGGTAACGGCCCGGGCGACCTTGCAGATTATTGGGAACTGATTTGGAATCACGATGCCTTTTGGGGTGGCTGTGTTTGGGAGTTTACTGACCATTCCATCGCGGTGGGGGAGGACGTAGAGCACGATCCTCACTACCTGTACGGCGGTGACTTTGACGAATTTCCTACCATGGGTTGCTTCTGCGTGGACGGGTTGGTCTATCCCGACCGCCGTTTGCACACGGGACTTTTGGAATTAAAGCAGGCCATCAAGCCTTTTGAACTGCTGTCTTGGAATGAGCAAAGCGGAGAAATAATCATCCGCAACCGTCGTTCCTTTGCCGATCTGTCCGATCTTACCTTGTCTTATTCGTTGGAATGCAACGGTCGGGTGATGGCAAGCGGCGAGATCAAAGATGGGAACGTTGCTCCCGGCGAGGACAAGACCTTTTTGCTTGCGGGGGCGATGCTGCCGACGGATAAAGGGGCGTATACCCTGACGGTTCGTGCTTATCTTGCGGTGGACACGCCGTGGGCAAGCAAGGGACACGAGATTGGCTTTGCTCAGATCGCCCGCGAGCAACGGGCTATTGTGACGAATAATGATGAGGCATCGGTTGACGTGGCTGTGACGGCAAACGATATTACCGTTTTCACGCGGGGCCAGCGGATAGTCATCGACTGTCATCACGGCTGTATCTCTGCGTGGTTGGGTGCTGACGGAGAAAACATTCTCAAAGCTCCGATTTTGCCTGCCATCTGGCGCGCTCCAACCGACAATGATCGCTACGTACAGCGCGAGTGGCAAAAAGCTCTGTATCACCTGGCACAGACGAGATGCTATGAGTGCAGCGTGACGGAACAGACGAGCCAACAGGTGTGCATCGAAGCAAAACTGTCGCTGGGCGCTCCTTCCTTGTTGCCTGTGATGCACCTCACGGCTCGGTATATTGTGTCTGCCGATGGAAGTTTGATGCTGGACTACGATGCCGACGTGCGCCCCGGACAGCCGCCACTTCCTCGCTTTGGTCTGCAGTTTGAAGTTGCTGAAGACTTTGAAGCGTTAGAGTATTACGGTCGCGGACCGGTCGAATCCTATGTTGATAAGCGCTTGGCTTCGTATGAAGGACGCTTTGCTTGCTCTGTCCGTGATCATTTCGAGCATTATGTCCGTCCGCAGGAAAATATGGCTCATGCGGATACGCTATGGATGCAGGTCGCAAGAACGGACGGTGTTTGCTTGTACGCGTTGCGGGAGCAGGAAAGATTCAGCTTCAACTGTTCTCATTTCACCCCGCACGATCTGACGAACACGGCTCACGATTTTGAGTTGATTCCCCGTCATAGCACGGTGATCAATTTGGACATGGCGCAGGCCGGAATCGGCTCTAATTCCTGTGGTCCCAAACTACAAGAAAAGTATCTTTTGAACCAATTGAAATATCATTTTTCCGTGAGCCTGTTGCTTTGCGACGGAAAATGTATTTGCCCGTTTGAGCAAACGGGTTGCTAATATTGCTATCATTTGAAAAAGGGAAAAAACAATATGAAGAAATGGTTTGTTTTACTGCTTGCCTGCGCGCTGATGCTGATGCTGTGTCTGCCGGCAGCGGCTGAATGGGAAAAAGACGTTTTGTTGGATAACTGTGACTCCTGCAAGTGGGCGGGAACACACGGTGCTTCTACAAACACTAAGGAGAAAGCAGAAGGTAAGGGCAGTGCCGAGTGGACGGTGCCTGCCGGAGGCGATGCTTTTGTTATGATCGCGCGCTATTCTTCGATCAATGCCGAGGGCGCAAATACCTTGGTGATGGATATTTATCTTTCGAGTGCGGAGATTTTATACTCCGCCAGCTCGAGCGAATTTGAAATGACGTCTTCGGGCGAGTGTGACGTGCAGGAAACCGGATGGGATCTGACCAACTACGAGCTGGTAGATGGCTGGAATCACCTGGAGTTGCCCATCTCTCCCACGGGTGGTTGCGATCTGTCCGGCATCAATTACCTTCGTTGGTATGCGTTGGGTATGTCGGTCAGCGCACCGTTGGTCGTGCGAGTGGACAACATTTATTTGACTTATATCGAACCCGAAGACGAGGGCGACCTTGCCGAAGGTCACACCATTGGCAAGATCGACCGCGACAGCGCAACGCCGGTGATGAAGGATGTCGCTGTCAACGGTCCCTACGACCCTTGGACACAAGGGGAGGAGTCTGCCCCTGCCCGCCTCGACCTTTCCTTCTCTTTTGATGGGTGGGTTGGCGTGAGCGTGGCCTGGGTTGGCGGTATGGGCTTGACTGCCGCCATTGCGTTCTTGCGCAAGCACCGCAAAATTTTGGCTCTGCTTGCCGTCATGGCTCTGCTCTTGACAGCCTGTGGTCCTAAAACTCCCGTAGAGACGCCCACGGATGATCCCTCTACTCCTGAGCAACCCGGCGGTGAGCCGGGAGATGATCCCGATGATGAGCCGGGAGATCAGCCCGTAGTTCCTCAAAACCCCTTCTTTACAACGGATCAGACGGGGCATCCTGAAGTCAGCGCAGACAATGTGGACGTGGAAGCGCTATTGACGGTGAATCCCTCGTATTCCACCAAAAAGGATTATGAGATACACTTTGTCAGCTCCGAGCCGATCAAGGATTTTTCCGCGCTACCTCACGTAACGTTGCATGAAAACTCCGCGGATGAGAAGGGCTTGTCCCTGGAATTCCCGAACGGTGCGATGCCGGAGTTTTTCAATCTGAAGGATCGCGATTGCTGGATGATGCAGTATTGGGATAAGACCAATGAATTTCAAATCGTAGTAGACGAGACGGCTGCGGCACAGTACAATGGAAAGAAGTTTTCCTTGAACTTGATCGTTTACGTGACCACCCCCTTGCAGATCAAAGCGGAATATACAGATCTCGACGGCAATACTCGCACGGCAGAGGCCATTTGCGAGCGCTATAAGATGTGGACGACAGTTTCGCTGACGCTGGAAAATGCAGCACTGAATACTCCTATTTCCATCCATGCGGCGGGCCCCGATATCACCCGCGTTCATGCCATTTATTTGGAGGAGTCTGCATCAAAGCAGAACATACAAACGGGTATTGTTGACACCATCTTTGAAACGAATTCCTATATTGTGGCCGATGCCAACGTGCTGTCCTTTGGCGCATTGGGCAACGGTTATACCGACGATACGGCGGCATTCCAGGCGGCCATCAACTACGTATCCTCGCTGGGCGGCGGTACGGTCTACGTTCCTGCCGGATATTATTGCCTGACCAAGACCTTGAATCTCCCCATCGGCGTCGGTCTTGTGGGAGACTTGAAGCCCGGCACGGCCCACGGTACGGTGTTGTGTATCTACGGTGGCAAAGGCTCGACTGCCATTGAGCAAGCGGCAGTCATGATGAATCACCAAAGTGCAGTGATGAACATTGCCTTCTGGTACCCCGAGCAGACCTTTGTCAACGGTCAGCCGATCCCCTATCCTCCCACGCTGGTGCAAAACGGATCGGAGAGCGTGACCATTCGTAACGTAACGCTGGTTAACTCCTATTTTGGAATCCATTTCGGTAAAAACGGAAATAACTCCCTGCAGTACGTGCGCGATGTGTACGGAACTTGCCTTTCCACGGGGTATTATAACGACAACAGCTACGATATCGGTCGTGTGGAAGGGGTGACCTTCACGCCGGATGCATGGCTTGCCTCCGGTCTTCCCGGTACTCCCAATGCGGCACTTTTGCGGACGTATATGATTCGCAATTCCATCGGTATGCATCTCCAGAGAATCGACTGGACTTACCTGGCAGATATCACCTTTGAAGGCTATTCCATCGGCGTTTTGTGTGACGCCTCCTCCACGGGTACCTCCAACGGCCATATGTATAACTTCAACTTCTTGGATTGCTACTACGGTCTGTATTCGGAGCGTCTGAGTTGGTTGATGATCACCAACTCGACCTTCCGCTGTACGGGTGGTGACGGTGCTACTCCCGTATACGTAGCCGGAGGATGCGGCGGTAAGATCTCGCTTTCCTTCTGTCAGCTGACGACGAGCGGTGCAAATGCTCTCGTCAACTGGGGAAATACTGAGATCGCTGTGATGGATTGCACACTTACTTCCTCCAGCACCTCCACCTACGTCAATCTGCGTGAAAAGAACGATACGCTCATCAACACGACGCTGTCGGGCAATGCAGAACATAATACGTTGTTGGATGTGGATGCTACGCCGGACCTTTTGACGTCGGTGGATTACGGCAAAACGGTTGTTACTAAGCCGGCCTCGGATGAGTTGGTACATCTGGGACAAGCTCCTTATAACGTCAAAAAAGGCGAAGATATTACAGAGAAATTGCAGCAAGCGATTGACTCTCTCAAAGGCAAGGGCGGTACCGTTTATCTGCCTGCAGGACAATACAAGCTGACTGGTTACATCAACGTTTGGGAGGGCATTGAAGTCCGAGGTGCTGTGGCATGGCCTCAGAACATGAATCAGACTTCGCTACTCACGCAGGTCGGTCGCAACGATCCTGATGGTACAGCGCTCTTTACTCTGCACAGCGGTGCAGGTATGCGAGGCATCAGCGTCGTTTACGAGGCGCAGAATCACGCAGCGCTGGAACCCTATTCTTACACCATTCGCGGTAAGGGCGAGGGTATTTACCTTGTGGCTGTTAACCTGCCGACGTCCTGGCGAGGTGTAGACTTTGCAAGCTACCGCTGTGACGATCATTACATTGAATATCTGTGGATGGCTCCCCTGGATACGGGTATTGCCGTGGGTGCGGGCAGTGAGAACGGTATCATTCGTGATTGTCACTTTACGCCTAACACCTGGACTTTGCGTGCGGGTGATAACTGGTGGAATGACGTTTATAACGTTATTATGGATCGCTCGCGTCCTTACGTGATAGGAGAGAGCTCGAACGAGATTCTGTATCACAACTTCACCTACGGTGCCCGCGAAGGTCTGTCCGTGACGGATGGTGCACAGGACGTTTACCTGTTGTGCCACGGCGTGGACAGTGGTTACACCTCGGCTCATTTCTCGGGCGATTGCAGTGTAACCATGGTAGACTGCCAGTTGGTCAATCTGCATCAGAACAACGGCGCGGCAGATATGCATTATCTTGAGACGTCAGCGGATTTTGAAGGAAAGATCACGCTGTTGCAGACGGCTTACTGGGGTTCGACCAAGGGCGCATTCGTACTGAATGGCGATGGCGAAATTGTCATGTACGGTGTACAAATGCATGCGTCGGGTTCTCCCATGTGCCGCTTGCTGGGCGGATCGCTGGAGCTGTACGGTATGTTGGAAAGTTCACGCACTCAGGATTTCTTCATTGGAGATGACGCCGTATCACTGACCATCTCGGGCAACATTTTCCCGGGTGGATTGCAGATCGAGCAGAGTGATGGCGCCACTGCCGAGATCACAGGACGCGACCTGGAGAGTTGACGGCATAGCCATAGGTTCGACGATAATTTTCGACAGTAATTTGTAACCTTCCCCCGCATTCGTCATAAGATGATAGTGCGGGGGGAGAGAAATCCTCCGGCAAATCAATCAACGGAGGTATTCGTATGAATAACGGCTGTTTCTGCAATTTCCTGGGCGATAACTGGGTCTGGATTCTGATCATTGCACTGCTGATTTTCTGCTGCGGCTGCAACGGCTGATCTCTCGAACAATCAAACGAAACGGGTGCTGCTTGTCGGCACCCGTTTTGTAAATGATGATGAAATGTTGTTGACTTTTTTGGGGGATTCCTGTATAATATAGTCATGAAAGAAAAGGAGAGATGAAATATGTCTACTCATACTTATTTCGGACGTTTTATTCGTATATTGGCGCTTCTTTTGGCTTTTCTCATGACCTTGGGTTTGGTTGTGAGCTGTAAAGAGGAGCCGCCTGTTCAGCAACCCGAAGACACGCCCGGTCAGGACGATCCGATTCCGCCCGAACCCGACGTGCCCAAGATCCAACTGGTCGATGAAGAGAAAGGTTTTCTCTATACCATCGTTCGCGGTGAGCGAGCAAGCAAGTCGATCACCCGTATGGCTGCCATCACTCATACGGCCCTGGAGGATGTCCTTGGTCGTAAAGACGTTGAGATTTCTACGGATGAGGAGCCATCCTTCGGTTACGAGATTCTGATTGGTAACACAAGCCGTCCTCAAACCGAGCAGGTTTTGAGTGAACTGGGAGAATATCAGTATGCCATCCGCGTCATGGACGAAGGCAAAACGATCGTTATCGTTGGTTCTAACGATACCTACACCCTTATGGCGGTCAATGTGTTTTTGAAAGATTACGTCGGCTATGATAATTTAACGGGAGAGTTTGATATGAAAGAGAACGTTTCGATCCCTCTTGAACTCAATGAAATAGTTACCCTGGACGATGCCAACGGATATAGCGACGTTCCCGTCATCGTGCAGACCAAATATGAAACGGAGGATACCGTTGTTGCGGATATCGTTGCGGGAAGAGCAAACTACGGCGTCGATCCCTCCGGTGCGATCGACTCGACCGAGGGTATTCAGAAGGCCCTGAACGATTGTGCAGCCCGCGGCGGCGGAACCGTCTTCTTGCCGGCAGGTAACTACCTGATTACGGGGCAAATCAAAATTCCGTCCTATACCGTCCTGCGAGGCGATTGGCAGAATCCGGATCTTGGCACTGAGTATGGTACCGTTATTTACGCTAACGTACCCAGCAAAGACGATATGACAAATGGCACCTTCCTGTTGGGTGCTTCGGGCGGTGCGTACGGTTTGACGGTTTATTATCCCCAGCAGTCGCTCGAGGATGTCAAGAAATATCCCTTTACCTTCTATTTTCAGCCGAATTTGTCGGGCAACGGTTGGCACGCTCCTACTGTCAAGAACTGCACGGTCATCAACGGCTATCGCGGCGCGGGTGCGACCTGCATGAGCGAGGCGGGACACGAGCAGATGACCATCGAGAATTTGTTCGGAACCTTCCTCGATATCGGTGTGGCTATCGGTTCTTCTTCTGACGTCGGTAACTGTACCAACATCACCATTCTTCCCAAGTACTGGAACGAATTCCATACGGCTCGCGGCATGAAGACGGTTGATACGGAAGCGGTCAAGGCTTACACTCGTGAGCATACGGTGGGCATGAGATTGTCTGACGTTGAGTGGACGGAATATATCCACGTTACGATCACCGACTGCAAAATCGGTGTTCATATCGTTCATGCCGAGCGTATCGGCTTTGCAGGAAGCTTTTTTGATACTGTGATCATGGATTGCGGTGTCGCCGTGCAGGCCGAGGAATTGGATAAGCGCTGGGGCGCACAATTCTCGGGGTGCTATCTGCAAGGAAACGAGTATGCTATGGTCAATACCTCGCAGGGTATCATCAAGACGGCGGGCACCACGATAGTCGGCGGTCTGTCGGGTGATATTCTGGTCGATACCGATCCTTTGACGGATTATGTGATCGATACCGGTGTCAGATATCCGACTCCCAATGGCGTTCTGTACGTTGCTGACGTTGATAAGAAGGGTGAGACTGACGTTTCTGCCCAGATTCAGGCTTTGCTTGATGAGGCCGGTAAGACGGGCGGCATCGTATATCTGCCCGGCGGTATTTATTTGATCGATCAGCCTCTTACCGTTCCCGAAGGCGTGGAATTGCGCGGAACCTCTCCCGTCGCCAACCGCGAGGAGTCGGGCTACGCTTTGGGCACTCGCATTGTGACTCACTATGGCGTGGGTGGATCGGAAGACGATACGGCTCTGATCACGCTGAAAAAGAATGCCGGTGTCAACGGCATCCGCTTCATTTACACTTCCAACCACTCCGGCATTCGTGAAACTTCTTATTGCATTCGCGGTACGGGCAAGGGTGTTTACGTTGTTAACTCCTGCATCATTTTGGCCGGTCGCGGTATTGACTTTGCCGATTGCGACAACCACCTGATTAAAAAGGTGACCAGCTTCTGCTTTATTAACGATATCCGCGTGGGCGGTTTGAACGGTACAGTGACGGGCTTCTTGCACAATGCAACGGTTTGCGACCGTGTCAGTTACGTTCCCGAGTCGGGCGAATTGGGCGGTACCATGCTCAATCCCAACTACTCCAACCGCAATGAAGTGGCTCGTGATTACAACACGACAATGTGGATCGTCAATGCCGAAGGACAGAAGATCTGGAACGCATTCTCCTACGGCGTTGCTCACTTCATCAAGGCGGAACAGAGTGAAGGCACGCTGGCGGTTAACATCGGTACGGATAATATCGGCAGTGAGACTGCGCAGATGGTTGTCATCGGCGGCGACTTTACCGCCATCAACGTCTTGCGTTACAACGGGCACTCCTTTGATGCCGAAGACGGCGCCAAGGTCACCATCTATACTCGCCTTGCCATCGGCGACAAGACCGAGGATACCGTTAAAATCAAATAAACATGAATACAAGAAACGGCACCGTAAATGCGGTGCCGTTTCGCTATTTATTACAGAATAAATTGCTCGTTGATGATAAGACGGAATTTCAGTCCCAGTTTTTCTGCCGCGCGACGGCACAGATTCATGCGCTCCAGGAAAATTTCAAAATAGTCCATGATGCTGCTGTGCTGGGTGTCAACCGTCAAAGACAGGCGAAGTTCTGTGTTATCCTCATTCAGCGCAAGGGAAGAGTGGGTGACAGAGAAATTGACGCGGTCGTGAATGTCGAAGGTCGCCATATCATCATTTCTAACGCGGGAGCGGCGCACGTCGGATTTGTCGGCCAGAATCAAAGCCGCGCTGACATTGTCGACGGGAACACCGGTGCCCTCATCGTGGTTTCCAATGGCGGTGATGACCGTGCAGATATCCTCAGCGCTCATGCCGCGGCGATCGAGTAGACGAAAGGCCATCAGGGCGCCGCTCTGTGAGTGATCGACACGATTGACGACATTGCCGATGTCGTGCAGGAGCCCTGCGATGCGGGCAAGCTCCACCGTTTTTTCGTCCTCACCCAAATCGCGCAAAAGGTTGCCTGCCACTTGTGCTACCCGTCCAACGTGGGCGTAGCAGTGTTCGGTATAACCAAGCGCGCTAAGGGCGGCGTCGGCGTGTTCAATGTAGGTTCGGATGTCAGTATCGTGGCGAAGAGAATCGTATGTGATCATTTTATAGTCCTTTCTTATCTGTAACTTGACAGATGCGGTGAAATTTGGTATACTCTTTATAGTTGGAAGGCAAAGGAGGGAACTGCATGAATATGGCATGGGACGAACAAAGCATTACTACCCTGTATGGCGTAGGAAAAGCCCGAGAGGCCGCGTATGCCCGTCTTGGCGTGCGCACCGTAGGGGAACTGCTGGAGCATTATCCTCGTTCATACGAAAACAGGGGAGATATCAAGCTTTTGGAAACCGCTCCGCTCGACACCAAGTGCGCCCTTCTTTTGACGGTGGCTACGCAACCTCGTGTCAGTATGATCCGCCGTGGTATGTCGTTGCTCAAATTTCGGGCATATGACGAAAGCGGTAGCTGCGAGATCACCTTTTTCAATCAGAATTATCACAAGGACAGCTTTCCTTTTGGGGCCACCTTTCGTTTCTACGGAAAAGTGGAGCGGGTAGGTAACCGTTTCTCTATGAGTTCGCCCGCTTTTGAAGAGGTGTTGCCCGAGAGTGACGGATCGGAGCTTGCGCCCCTGTTTCCCGTGTATCCTCTGACCGAGGGGCTTTCGCAGAAACAGATAGCAACCAATATTGCGTTGGCGCAGCGTCTGGCTCAACCGGACATGGAGGATCCGCTCCCTCCCGAATGGCGCACCAAACGGGAGCTGTGTACCTTGCCGTATGCCCTGCGACAGATTCATCAGCCCGATAGCATGGAAACGTTGGCGACTGCGAAAAGGCGATTGATCTATGACGAGTTTTTGATGTTTGCTTTGGGACTTGCTGCTTCGCGCAGTCGCGTCAAAGCGCAGAGTGCGCCCATGTGTGACCGAGGAGATATCTCGCCCTTGACATCACTTTTGCCCTATGAGCTCACAGGGGCGCAAAAGCGGGCGATTGAGGAGATCCGCCTTGATATGACCAAAGACGTTCCTATGAGCCGCATGGTCGTGGGTGACGTGGGATGCGGTAAAACGATTTGCGCGGCAGCGGCGATGCTGTTTGCGGTGCAAAGCGGCTATCAGGCTGCCCTGATGGCACCGACCGAAATTTTAGCGCGTCAGCACGCCAAGGAGCTGAGTGAGCTGTTTGGTAAGTTGGGGATTCGTTGCGCGCTTTTGATCGGCGCGACAACGGCTGCGCAAAAAAAGAAGATCAAGGCCGCTCTTGCCGATCCCGATCCCGCGACGCGCCTTGACGTCGTTATCGGAACCCAGGCATTGCTCAGCGACGGTGTAGAGTTTTCGTCGCCCGGCCTTGTTGTAACGGACGAGCAACACCGCTTTGGTGTCGGTCAGCGTGCTACACTATCCGAGCGAAGTCACTATACCCACCTGTTAGTTATGAGCGCTACTCCCATACCGCGCTCACTTGCATTAGGCCTTTACGGAGATCTGGATATTTCCCGCATTGACGAGATGCCGCCTGGACGACAGGTGGTTGAGACGGTTGTTGTGGACGATTCCTACCGCCCTCGCCTGGATGCTTTTATCCGTCGCCAGGTGGAACAGGGAGGACAGGTTTACGTCGTTTGTCCTGCAATCGAGCAGGAGCAAGATATGGAAGAGGGCGAATTGTCCCTGCGAGACGTACCCTTGGGAGATATTTTCATGGAAAGGGAATCGCAAAGTATTCCTCTCAAATCTGCCGTTGCTTATGCTGAGGAGTTAGCCGAGCGATTGCCCGATATTAGCATCGCTTGTTTGCACGGCAAAATGAAGCCTGCGGAAAAAGATGCTGTAATGCAGCGGTTTGTCAGCGGAGAGGTCAAGGTATTGGTGTCTACGACTGTAATCGAGGTCGGTGTCAACGTGCCGGATGCTACGTTGATGATGATCGAAAACGCCGAGAGATTTGGGCTTTCCCAATTGCATCAGCTGCGCGGCCGTGTTGGCCGAGGCAACAAAAAGAGTTATTGTGTATTAGTCAAAGGAGCCGTGCGATGCGGAGAAGTGGCAGAAAAGCGTCTTGCCACCATGAAAAATCAGCATGACGGTTTCGAGATTGCTCGACAGGATCTGATGCAACGCGGACCCGGAGATTTTTTGAGAGGCAATGCCGAGAGCAGTATCCGCCAAAGCGGCGGTATCCGCTTTCGCCTGGCCGATCAGTGTGATGACGGTGATTTTATGCAGGCTGCCTTTGACGATGCCAGAGAACTTTTGGATAAGGATGCCCAATTGGACAGCGTTCCGCTGTTGCGCCGCCGAATGGAACGTATGTTCTCGGTGGATATTGGCGTGTTGAATTGATATTTGAATGTAAAAAACTGCCGCGAGGGGATGTTTGACCTGTCGCGGCAGTTGTTTTTTAGTTGCCGTCCGCGCTATTGTAATCCATGCAAGTGCAGGTACAGTGACGGCGGTGCTTGTGCGACATCTTTTTCTTTATCACAACGCATGCCGTGACCACAATGCCAACGATGACGATGAGCTTGCAAAGAGGGATATCGGAATCCCGACGGATATCAAAGGAAGCGAGGGGAGAGCTGGCGTTTTTGTTGCGATACAGCCCGTAGTGACGGTCACATTCGTGACGGATAACAGGAGCTTTTACAGTTTCCCAAAGGGAAGTGGCGCATTGTGAGAGAGTGCTTTTCATATCAGTTCTCCTTTTTTGAGGATGATTTTGCACTCTGTAGTATTTCCCGCAAGGCGGTGAGGTATGCGGACGATCAATTGAGCCCGAACGTGAGATTTTTGAGCGAGTAACTGTCGTACAGCGTGTCAAGCCCGTACAAAAGGAGCACCTGATCCGCCTCTTCGTTTTCAATGAGCGAAAGAAGGGAACTGCTTTGAATGCTGTAGGTTCGGGGATCAACGAGTAAAAGATCAAAATGACGTGCCAGTAGCGGAGCGAGAGATTGCGAAAAACTATCTTTGAGCAGGACAAGGGTAGGAGCGCTCGTCCGCTCCGGATTTGTCACTCGAATGATGGTGTTGGTGCCGCCGAGGAAAACGTTATATTCGTCGTGTGTTTGAAGCGCGTCGAAATCGTAAAAACCGTTCAGCGTGCGCACCGTTTGTCCGCCGGTAATGATCTCGGTCTGGAATGCTTCGTCACCTTGGTAGCGCAGCAGCGTCAGATCCTCTCCTTTGATCCAACTCAGACCTGAAGATGCATGCGTCGTTCCCAAAAAGGAGTTGCAGACGGTTACGGGGGTAAAATCGGATAGAGGATACGGCGTGTAGCCCAAAGATTCTGCCAGTGCGACGTAAGCGTAATAGGCGCCCGTCATGGTCCAGTGGTGATCGGTTTTGTACCAGATTTTGTCTTGCGCTGAAACATTTTGCAGCGTTTGTGTCAGATCATGGATCGACAGCCCGGTTGCCTCCGCGGCCGCAAGCAAGCGCTCGCGATCACGCGCGATGGCGTTTTCATCAAAGAAGACGGGCAATCGATCGGCGTTAACATCGATCGAACGGGGAACAACGAAGAAAGAGAAGGAAATGCCATGTTGTTGCATTGCCTTGGCAAAGCGCGAGACGGCATCCACGTTTTGCTCCATGACGTGCCATTGCGCTTCGGTATAGTGAGGATGCTTGATCAGATAATCGTCTTTGCCAAGCAGGACGTCGTTGTTTTGCCCCTTACCCAAAGCCAGCTCCGCGCCCGCTTTGAGAGCAACGAATCCGGTTCGCAAAGGAAATTGATCGGCGCAGAAATCTCCAATGCCGCCCGCGAACGATCCGTCCAATATCGTTTGCACGGAGCACTCGGGGAAAGTAGCGAGCGAACGGTTTTCTTCGGGAGAGAAGGCTTTTTGGGGCAAAAAGCATAGCAGAGCCCCAAAGATGAGCAGGATAGCCGCACAGATGATGAGCAGCGAAACGGACGCACTACGCGTTTCTTTGAGTGCCTCTTGTTCCAATGACAAGTAATATTGAGCCGCGGTATCGGCGGCATTTCGCTTTTCGGACATAGCCTGCTCCTTTCATTTTGAATATGAATGTGTAAGACAAAAGGACGGTGCGCATACACCGTCCTTTTTGTTATCAGGATAATTTGACGGTGACGATAAAGCCGCCGATGTTGTCGCCCCAGATTTCGGCTTGACCGTAGGCGGGAACCGGAACGGGAACCTCTGTCTGAGTGCCGGTAGCGGGTACATAGTAAATTTCATACTTGCTGCCGTTATCCGTCTCGACCTTCAAAGCCTTCTCACCGAAAGTATGGCGCTGAAGATAAGGAATATACTCCTCAAGGCAAAAATCATTGTTTTTCATGATATAGGCGTGAACGTAGCCGACGTAACGGAAATATTCGGGGTAATTCGCCACTCCCGTAATTTCTGCCTTGTGGGTGGGGTAACGAACGACAAAACCGTATTCGTAGCAGTGATCGTACAGCCAAGCGTATCTTTCATCCTTGTCCAGGTCAACAGGTGTACCGTTTTTTTCGCCGCGCAACGCACAGGAAAGACCGGTGTGGCTGTCACTATAGCCGGCCGGTGTCTTGCTATTGAGCGCCTCTTGCTGTTCATAGGTGCGGTGTGCATCTGTCAAATGGACGGTGGGATCGTTGAAGGCTTTGAGCATCTTGTTCATCTGGGTATAAGCTGTTTCTTCCATCAAGATGCCGGAGCCGGGTAATTTGAAATACTGATTTTTCGTTCCGTCGGCCTCTTGGCGGTTGAAGATATTGATCAAAGAAAGGCCGGAGGGGAAGGTATAGCGGTTCTGGGTATTGACCAGCAACAGCGCTCCCTGGCTGTGAATCAACTCGGAGGAGATGGTCGTCGTGGTGTAGTTTTCGCTCGGCGCGGGGATGTCCGGCTTTTCGTCTGTAGGATCGTCTTTGTTTTGATCGTCGTCTTCCGTTACAGGGGCGTCATCTTTGGGCGTATCCGCATCGTCCTTAAAGGACATGACGACGTTGACACACAGAAGAATAGCGAATACAAGCAACAGCAAAACGAAGGTGACGGCAATGGCGATCATAGTAGCGTTTTGCTGACGGATACGCTGTGCGTGGTGTTCATTGCGAGGCTGCTGAGAAGGGTTTTGATTTGTCATGAGACCGTAACTCCTTTCATGATTGAATTCTCGAGTTGTTATTAGGTGAGATGGCAAAGGGAAGGCTTGACACAGTGTTACAGTTGGCAAGTCTTCCCCTTGATTGTGTTATATTACTGTGCGTCTCTGATGGAGAAGTCCATTCTGCCCTTCTTATCCAGGCCCATATACTTGACCTTGACAGAGGAGCCGACGTCGATGCCGGCATCGGTTACCTTGTTGATGCGGCGGGTCGTGATCTTGGAGATGTGGACCATGCCCTCCTTGCCGGGAGCGTACTCAACGAAGCATCCAACGTCCTCGTTGGGCTTATCCTTGCTGGCCAGGATCTTGACAACGGTAGCGTCGTAGATCGCACCAACCTCGGGCTCAAAGACGATAGCGTCAATGGCAGCCTTAGCGGCGATCGCCTGGTCACCGTTGACAGCGGCGATGCGAATGGTACCGTCATCCTCAATGTCGATCTTGGCACCGGTATCGGCAACGATCTTCTGAATGACCGAGCCACCCTTACCGATGACTTCGCGGATCTTATCGGGATTGATGTGCATGGTGGTCATCTTGGGAGCATATCTGGAAACCTCAGCTCTGGGAGCTTCAATAGCAGCCAGAATAACCTCATCGATGATATAATCACGGCCGGCGTGGGTCTGATCCAGCGCCTGCTTGATGATCTCAGGGGTAAGACCGTCGATCTTGAGGTCCATCTGAATGGAGGTGATACCATTTTTAGTACCTGCAACCTTAAAGTCCATGTCGCCGTAGAAGTCTTCCAGACCCTGAATGTCGATCATGGTATCCCAAGAACCGTCCTCGGCGGTGATCAGACCGCAGGAGATACCGGCAACGGGAGCCTTAATCGGAACACCGGCATCCATCAGTGCCAGGGTAGAGCCACAAACGGAGCCCTGGGAAGTCGAACCATTGGAGGAAACGACGTCGGAGACCAGACGGATGGCGTAGGGGAACTCCTCAGCGGAGGGAAGAACGGGAACGAGGGAGCGCTCAGCCAGTGCGCCGTGACCGATTTCGCGGCGGCCGGGGCTACGAGTGGGCTTTGCCTCACCGGTGGAGTAACCGGGCATATTGTAGTGGTGCATATATCTCTTCTCGGTCTCGTTGTCGATACCGTCGAGCATCTGTGCTTCGTCCAGGGTACCCAGCGTTGCGATGGTCAGGACCTGCGTCTGACCGCGGGTGAACAGACCCGAACCGTGGGTGCGGGGCAGAAGTCCTACCTCAGCCGTCAGAGGACGGATCTGATTCATGGCACGGCCGTCAACACGCTTCTTGTCGACCAGCAGCCAGCGGCGGACGATCTTCTTCTGCAGCTTGTAGATCAGCTCTTCCATGATATCACCGATCTCGGGATATTCCTCGCCGAACTTTTCGACGATTGCATCCATGATGGGAACCATCTTGGCATCGCGGATCGTCTTGTCGTCGGTGTCCAGAGCTTCCATGATGTCGGTCTCGAAAGCCTCAAAGACCTTGTCAAACATATCGTGATCCAGCTCGCAAGAGGGATATGCGAACTTTTCCTTGCCGATCTCGTCAACGATAGCGTTGATGAACTCGAGAACGCCCTGGTTCTCCTTGTGAGCCAGCATGATTGCCTCGTACATGATATCGTCGGCAACCTGGTTTGCACCTGCCTCGATCATAACGACCTTCTTGGTAGAGGAAGCAACGGTCAATTCCAAATCGGAGACCTTGCGCTCAGCTTCGGTGGGGTTGACGACCAGCTTGCCGTCGACAAGGCCGATGTGAACGCCCGAGATGGGGCCGTTCCACGGAATGTCGGAGATGGCCAGAGCGGCGGAAGCGCCGATCATAGCGGCAACCTCGGGCTCGCAGTCGTGGTCAACGGACATAACGGTCAGAGTCAGAGCAACGTCGTTGCGCAGATCCTTGGGGAACAGGGGACGGATGGGGCGGTCGATGACGCGGGAGGTCAGGACAGCCTTTTCCGAGGGCTTACCCTCTCTCTTGAGATAACCGCCGGGAATCTTACCGGCAGCGTACATTCTTTCTTCAAAGTCAACCGACAGGGGCAGGAAATCGATGCCGTCGCGGGGCTTTGCAGATGCGGTCGCGCAGCAGAGAACGACAGTGTCGCCGTAGCGGACCATGATGGAGCCGTTGGCAAGACCTGCGACCTTACCCGTTTCCAGTACCAGGGGACGGCCGGCCAGCGTGTAACGGAACACCTTATGGCTCTTGAATTCCATTTTCGAACTTGTGATGGTAGTAGACATTTTTTACCTCCGTAAATTTGTTTTATTTGTTACGAGGGCACATCACTTTGGTTTAGCAATTATCTTAACGTCCGTACAACAGGCGCTAAGATAATGGCTAATCCGTCGTAATATGCGCTCGTCAGTGCCAAAATAACAACACGGAGTGGAGATAGGCGTGAAAGTTGTTCCACTCTATCTTCACTCCGGTCATTTGCAATTACTTTCTCAGATTCAGCTTTGCAACGATCGCACGGTAGCGCTCGATGTCAATCTTCTGCAGGTAGCCCAGAAGGTTTCTTCTGTGACCGACCATCTTCTGCAGACCTCTGCGGCTGTGGAAGTCCTTGGGGTTAGCCTTGAGGTGGGTGGTCAGGTCAGCGATTCTCTTGGTCAGGATCGCGATCTGTACCTCGGGCGAGCCGGTGTCGCCTTCGTGAGCGGCATGAGCTGCAATGATAATCTGCTTTTCTTCTTTCTGCATTGCCATGATGTTTATTCACCTTTCATAATATTATTTGAACAGCGGGTAACTCAGCGATCGGCGGGTGAATGCACTGCCTGATAAGCAGTCCGATATCCGAAGACCGAGTCAACGCCATACATTCAAGATTATACCACAAATGCTTTTGTTTGTAAATAGTTTTTGAAAATATTTTTGTCGGTTTTTTAAAGTTTTTTTCGCCTTTTTCTTTCTTTTCCTCCCAAAAGGGAGGAGAGACTTGCCCCGATCAGAAAAAATCCGAACAGAGCGCGCCCGAGCGATGGAGGGAGAAGCACGGCTAATCGGGTGCCGAGATATGCAGCGGGTAAGCCTGCAACGATCATGATGAGCACGGCAAGCCCGAAGATATGCCTCCGTAGCAAATGAATAATCATGGAGGAGCAACTGGCGAACATGAAAAACAAGAGATTGAAGCCTTGCGCCGTTAATTGCTCTGTGCCCCGAACGAGTGTCAGGTAAAGCACTATCAAGCCTCCCGAGCCGATGCCCATGCCGGCGAGGGTTGCAACGATAAACGTCGCTACAATATCCACCCCAAGCATTTTCTACCTCCGAAGGATTAACAGAACACCCGAGACGAAAAGCAACAGGGAAAACAGTGCTTTTAAGCGGGAGAGCCGTAATCGGTCAAGCAAAATTCCGCCTATAATTCCGCCCGCCAAGGAGGGAAGCAGGAAAGGGGAAAAGGCGGTGAGATCCAACGCGCCCGCGGCGGCATATTGTGTGGCGGAAAAAACGGAAATGGGAAGCATGACGGCTAGTGCATTGGCGTAAACGTCACGATTTTCAAGAGGAAATCTGATATGGCCGGCTCCGCGCTTGGCGGAACAACGGGCGAGCAATAACACCAGGACGATGCCGCCGCCCGTTCCTAACAGGCCGTTGATAAAGCCGGCAAGAAACCCCAAGGTGATCAGAAAAAGAAGGTCGGGGAGAGCGTGGCGACGGGAAAGGGATGCGGATGGTGGCATGGTTCTCCTTTCAGCGCAAAAATCGGCGCAAAAATGTTGTAAAAAAATCGGAGCAACCCTTGCAAATGCAGAGAAAAAATGGTATAATATATTATTGGAAAAGTGTTGCTGCTGTCGGCTTGCTCCAATGCGGCGTATACACTTATTTTGGCGGGATCATCCTTGCTTCATCAGATGAAATTACCGTCAACGCAGGAAACGGATGACATGAAAATTCATAGGATATACAAAATGGGAGGATAACACATTGGCTTCCAACAACAAAAAGAAAAAAAGCTGGTTTGAAACGCTGTGTACCATGGACGAGCCGATCGATCAGCGAAATAAAAACAAAAAGAAGTCTGCGGGACAGGGAAATCGTGTCCGCGTCCAAAATCGGGCAAATGCCCCCTACGGACAGGATGAGGATATCCCCCCTTTTGACGACGATGCTTCTGTTCCCGTAGAGGACAATTTGTTTGAGGACGAAGCGGACGAACGTTCTGCCCCTCGTAAGACTGCTTCCGGTAAAAATTCTTCCGGACAAAAAAACGGCCGGTCGTCCGGAGCTTCGTCAAATTCGCGTACCACAAACGGCTCGTCGGGCAACCGTTCGAATACGGGGCGCTCCGGAAATGGGAAAAAGGGACAAGCGAACGTTCGCAAAAACGACAAGCCGCTTCCCGCCGACGTGGTATATCGCGCCCAACCTTATGTTGTTCTGTTCTTGGGGGCGCTTTTGGCGATTATGCTGGTGTTGTCGCTCCTTTTGAGTAAGGGAAGCTTTGATTATACTCCCCAGACGCACCCATTCCGTTGGGTAGGATTCCATCTGGAGCGACTGTTGTTCGGTCTGTTTGGTTATGGCGCCTATCTGATGCCGCTGTTTATGATGTATCTTTCGGCCATTCATATTCGCGATGGCAGAAATTACCGAAGCGGCGGTCGCGCGGCCCTGGCGATGGGAGAAATTGTTTTACTGCCTATGGTGATTCACACCTGCATGATTCATGCGGGAGCTGCCGAGGGCGCACTGAATACGTTTGCGCTGAAGCAGCTGTATACGCTGGGCGCTTCCAAAATGGGTGGTGGTGTTGTTGCAGGTCTTTTGGGTACTTTGGCCAACCGCGGTTTGGGGGTCATCGCAACGACCATTATCGGTGTGGTGTTGATAGTCGTAGGGCTTATGTTGCTGTTTGGTATCACGCCCTCCAACGTAAAGCAGTGGATCGCCGCCACTCGCAAGGCGAGAGCCAATTATGCCGAGCGCAATCGTCCGAAAAAGCATCGGGAGGAAAAGGAAATTCCTGCTCTGCCTGCCCCTTCACGCCGCCAAAGCAAGACGGAAGAGGATGCCGAGGACGATACCGCTCTGTTGCCGCCCGCCAAAACCAAAAAGGATAAAATGAGAGAGGATGCCCTCAAGGAAGCCGAGCGCTCCGACCGCAAGGAAGGAAAGCGCAAGCCCGCCTCTGTGCAAGAGGAGCGGTTAAACCAAGATTATCTGGATCCTATGGATGCGTTGCTGACGGGAAATACCAAACGCCGCCGCGGCGCGAGCGTGGTAAACGAGGAGCAACCGCCGATTGCAGAAGATGAATGGTCGCTGGGCACGGTGTATCCCGATGGAGAAAGCGCCACAGCTTCTCCGATTGAATATGTGAGTGAGCTGACGCGGGAGCAGATCGACGAAATGGAACGCGGCTATGAAGAAACACACCGCTCCGTTGCCGCTGTGCTTCCTTTGGAATACGAGTCGGAGGAAGCAGAAGAATCCGAGCAGTTGTTTGAATATCCCGAACGGGCGGAGATCGACGTAGATGAAACTCCCTTGCCCGAAGCGCCCGAAGCATCCGAAGTGCCGGAGGAAATACAGGACTATCAAGGTGGCTTTGACTACAGTATGGAGTCGGCTGAAGGCGATGAAGCCGCCGACGTCGGCGAAGAGGAAGTCCAAACCATTGGCGGTGTTGCCGTCAAGGTCGAAAAGCTGTCCGAGGAGGAGCGAATGAAAGGCGAGAAGATCGCCGAGGATAAAGAGCCGGAATACGTGCCGCGTCCTTACACCTATCCCCGTGTGGATTTGCTCAACGAGCCCAAGCCGCACAATGCTCTGAAGGATCAGGAGATCCGCGCCAAAATGCAAAAGCTCAACGCGACCTTGACTAACTTCAAGGTGCGCGTGGATGGTATTTCGTACGTTTGCGGTCCTGCCGTCACCCGCTATGAGGTTCGCCCCGCGCCCGGTGTGCGCGTCCGCTCGATCGCCAATCTGGCGGATGATATTGCCATGAGCCTTGCCGCCAAGAGCATTCGTATCGAAGCTCCTATTCCCGGCAAGGAAGCCGTTGGTATCGAGGTGCCCAATACGACGCGCGAGACCGTATTCCTCCGCCGCTTGATTGATTCGGAGGAGTTCCGTACCCGTCCCAGCAAGCTGACCGCTTGCCTTGGAGAGGACGTTGCGGGCAATCCCATTTTGTTCGATATCGTTAAGATGCCTCACCTTTTGGTGGCAGGTACGACGGGTTCGGGTAAGTCGGTATGTATCAACGACTTTATCATGAGCTTGGTGTTCAAATCCACACCGCAGGAGGTCAAAATCATTTTGATCGACCCCAAGCAGGTTGAATTTACCGTCTACAAGGATCTGCCTCACCTGATGGCTCCCATCGTTTGCGATCCCAAGCGGGCGGCGGCTGTTTTGAATCTGGCCGTGCTGGAAATGGAAAAGCGTTTCCAACAGATCCGCGACGTGCAGGCGCGTAACATCGAGGGCTACAACGCGGCGACCGAAAACGACCGCTACGAGCATCCTTATATGCCTCATATTGTCATCATCATCGACGAGCTGGCAGACCTTATGATGCAGGCCAAGGACGAGGTTGAGACCTCTATCGTTCGTCTGGCGCAAAAGGCGAGAGCGGCAGGTATGCACCTGATCATTGGTACCCAGCGTCCGTCGGTTGACGTCATCACCGGTCTGATCAAGGCCAATGTCCCTTCACGTATCGCTTGTACCGTTGTGTCGCAGGTCGACTCGCGTACCATTTTGGACGTGGCGGGTGCGGAAAAGCTGCTTGGTATGGGTGATATGCTGTACGCGCCCGTCGGCAGTCCCAAGCCGCTTCGTGTGCAGGGTGCTTTCGTCAGCGACGGCGAGGTCGAGCGCATCGTTGAGTATATCAAACGCAACAACGATCCTGTCCGTTATGATCAGGAATTTATGGATAATATCGACCGTGAGGCGGCCATGATCGGCACCAAGCGTCAGCCGGGCGGTATGGACGAGGACGATGGCGAAGAGGGCGCCGACGGCATGGACCCCAAATTCTACGAGGCTCTCAAGATCGCGGTGGACCACAAGCGTATCTCCACCTCGCTCCTTCAGCGTATGCTGTCGATCGGCTACGGCCGCGCGGCCAAAATCATCGACCAGATGGAACGAATGGGCTTCGTCGGCCCTGCCGTGGGCAACAAGCCGCGTGAGATCCGTATCACCGAGCAAGGTTATGCCGAACTGATCATGAACAAGGATCAATAAGTGAAAAAATAAGGGCAAGCCCCGAGGGGCTTGCCCGATTTTTTGCTTACCGTTCTTTGAATACAAGTGGAATTTGATCGCCGGGCTCCGAGTGGAACCACTCGGGAAGCTCGATCAAAATGTGCCACTGTGCCATATCATCGTCTCCACGCATAGATTTGAAAGAGGTGATCGAAATATTGTATACCCGTTCTCCTTCGATGAAGACGTCCCACATACAGTTGACCTTGTGGCGAATGTCGCCGCTGGGCTCCTCCATAAGCACGACAAGCAGCTCGTGCTTGGCAAAATAGGCGTCATCGTAGCGCGCGATGGCGTCACGGAAGGCAGGAGATTCGTCCCAGGCGGAATCCATATTGTAGTACGCTTTGTTTTGCTCGTAGTAATCCAAAAGCTCTTGTCTTGAGCGGATGATGAGCGAGGAAGGGAACTCGGCGTCGGGCGCGCGGCCGTTGGTGCGAACGTACTGCACGCCGCCCCAATCATAGCCGAAAACGCTCAGCGGTAGTGGAGAGAAGGTACAGCCGTCGATATGGAAGACGTCGCCCTCTTGTACGCGCATATCTTTAGGCGGCTCAACAAAAATCTTCCAGCCGGCCATATCCTCGGTGCAAGTATCCGGGATGATTCGCTCAATGTCGATCGTCCATTGTCCCGTCGTATCATCGCGGCTGACCTTGGTGACTTTGTGGCGGATCGAGCCGCTGCCTTCCTCCAAAAACACGACGATCAGATCGCGTTCGGCAAAATACGCCTCATCGTAGCGCTCGTACGTCTGTAGGTTGGGGTTGGGGATGGTATCAAGATAAATGTCCAGCTCCCGGCGGGTGCGGATGACGGTCACGGAAGGGTTCTGAAAATTCGCACGGAATCCTCCACGGAGGTACTGTGCGCCGAAGGAAGTATCGTCTATGGGGGCATCTACCGGCGGCAAGGTGTCTCCGGGTACGTTGGCGAAGACGCTCAGCGGCAATGGAGAGCGGGTATGGCCGTTGATCTTGAAGATGTCGCCCTTTTGTACTCTCATGTTCTTAGGCGGCTCGATGAGGATTTGCCAGTAGGCCATGTCGCCGGTGCCATCTCCATCGGGAAAAACGGACTCAATGTCGAGCGTCCACTGTCCCGTAGCATTGTAGCGGCTGACCTCGTTGACCTTGTGGCGGATGGAGCCGCTGCTTTCCCAGAGAAACACAATGATCAGATCGCGGGAGGCAAAATAATCCTCGTCGTAGCGCTCGCACAACTGTGTCAGTGAGGGGAAGGTGTCAAGATAAGAGTCCAGTTCCAAGCGCGTGCGGATCACGGTGACGGCCAAAGGACCGAGGCTTTCCGGATAGCCCGAGCGAGAGTATTGCGCGTCGAACGAAGTATCGTCAGTAGGATCATCCGTAGGATCGTCTACGGGATCATCCGTGGGATTATCCGTGGGATCGTCGGAGGGTGGCTCATCTTTGGGCTGTTCTTCCGGTGTTTCGGGGGCAGATGGCTCGTCTGTGGGGGCTTGAGGACCCGAACAAGCGGTGAAGGTAAATAGCATAGTCAAAGCAGCCAGCAGGGCAAGCAAGGATACTAACATTTTTTTCATCATAACATCCTCCTGTTATAGTCTTCACACATATAGACGCATGGAAATGAAAAATCTTCCATGTTTTATGAAAAAAGTTCCGTTTTTTGCGGAACTTTTTTGAGATCAAAGGAAAAACAGCGTTGCGACAAAGCAAAGAGCAATGCCGATCAAGGCTTTTTTGCTTGGCTTTTCGCGGAAGAACAGGCGACCTGCCAGCGCGGTGAGAATAATGCTTCCGCCCGTGACCAGTGGGAATAGCACCGAAGCGTCCAGATGTGCGGCACCCGTCAGCTGTCCGAGGCAGGAAAGACCGTCCACCAAGGCACCGGCGGTGATGACGACAAATACCAACAGAGTGAAATTGGCGCGCGCCGGACGCTTGTCCAGCGGCTTTTTGTGGTCACGCCAGCACAGATAATAGTACAAAAGGGAAAAGACGACCGATTTGGTGAAGGCGGTCAGCATGACGAATTCCTGTGCTGTGACGGCGATGTCGGAAAATCGCGGCAGCTGATGGACCTTGGCGATGATGTTGACCACACCGTTAAGCAAAAAGACGCTCAGACACATCAAAAGATATTTTTTATGTCCTTTTTTGCTGGGAGGATTTTGATCGGTGTGCCGACGGTGAGGCTGGCTGTTTTCATCGTGCATTCCCGTGAGGATGATGGAAACGACCATAAGCATAAGTCCCACCAAACGGAAATAAGAAAATTCTTCATTCAAAAATCCCAGTCCGAAGAAATAGGGAAGCATCATGCCGCCCAACATCAAAAACAGGGTGTAGGTGGACATATGCCCCATGGAAATGAGCTTGAATCCAAGAATGACGTAGGTGCCGCTGCACAGCGTCATGATCACTGCCATGCCCAGAGAAAAGGCAGTGATGGGGAAGGAGAATCCGTTGAAACAGAAAAAGACGAGAGCGGTGCAAAGCCCGGCCATGATATTATAAAGCACGCTGACGCGCAGCTCGGTGTTGGTTAGATTCTGGTACACCTTGCTCAGCGTAAACGCCGCCGCCAAGCCAATGACGGACAAAAGAATGATCAGATAATATTGCAGTTGCATTTGATTAACCTCTTGCAAATTTCAGCAGTTGAGACACTACAAAGATTAGTATACCACAGAAAAGAAGCGAGTGTCAAGAGTTGGTGGCGTTTTTTAATTGATAAAACAAAAAGAGACCGCTCGGTCTCTTTTTGTTGACGGAATGAAATATTACTTATTTGTTATGATCGATCATGTGAACGTCGAGCTGAGGGAAGGGAACTTCCAAACCATTTTCGGTAAACGCCTCCAATACGCGTTCGTTCAGATCAAAATAGGTGTTCCAATAATCGGCCTGGTTGACCCATACGCGAGTGACGAAATTGAGCGAGCTTGCGCCATGTTCCGTCAGACGAATGGTTACACCTTTGTCCATCAGAATGCCGGGCTGAGATTCTACCACGCCCATGATAACGTCTTTGACTTTCTGAATGGAAGAGCCGTAAGCAACGGAAAAGACGAAATCAACGCGGCGATCAGGATTCTGGCTGTAGTTGGTAATGGTGGACGAAGAAACGGTGGCATTGGGGATGACTATAACTTTGTTGTCACCCGTGGTCAAGTGGGTGTTGGTGATGGTGATATCCTTAACAACACCAGACGTACCGCCGATATCGACGAAATCTCCCTCTTCAAAGGGCTTGGTGGCAACCAGAATCAAGCCGCCTGCAAAGTTGGACAGCGAATTCTGCAAAGCCAGAGAGGCGGCGAGAGAGAAGGCGGTGAGAACGGCAACGAGGCTGGTGGTCGGAACGCCGAGCAACGTGAGTAGGGCGATCAAATAAATCAAATACAGGGCAACTTTTACGACGGTGGTAACAAATCCACCGGCGACAGAAGAAACTCTGGGAGATTTTTTGAGCGCTTTTCGAATGACAGCGGTGAAAATTTTAATGGCAATCCATCCAAGGATCAAAACGGCTGTAAAAGTAATGATCTGAGTGTCATGCGCGAAGTAGAATTCTTTGATTTTTTCCCATACTTGCATGATGTATAAACCCCTTTGCTTTTATTGTAAAAACGCGGGTGCGTTTCTTGTATTTAGTTTATCATAAAAAGTAAAAGATGTCAACCGGCAAATGATAAAACACAAGGTAAGGCGGAAAATTTCCCAATATTTCTCTTGACAAAATCTTGTGCCTGCGCTATAATGAAACCGATGACAAGCAGGCGTAGTTTAGTGGTAAAACATCAGCTTCCCAAGCTGAATTTGCGGGTTCGATTCCCGTCGCCTGCTCCAAAAAGAAAGGGGTGCTGTGTGCACCCCTTTTCTTTTTGAAATAATGAAGGAGGGAATCGAACCAAATCGATAGGCGCGGCAGAGCCGTGCCGTCCCGTCGCCTGCTCCAAAATGAGAGAAACGCGGATTGTGATATGTAAATATAAAACTATTTTTGTGATTCCCCCTTGACAACGCTCTCATCCTCGTGTATACTATACATAGATAACCGATGTATCGAAAATCTATGTACAAAGGAGAATCACATGAAGATCAGCAAGGAGTTACTCAAGGGAAGCACCTCCATTATGGTGCTCAAAGTGATCGCACAAGGGGATTGCTATGGCTATCAGATCATTCAGGAGATCGCTCGCCGCTCAGGTGAGGTGTTCCGCCTCAACGAGGGAACACTGTACCCTATCTTGCACACCATGGAAAAAGAAGGGCTTTTGGAGTGCTACCGTGGCGTGAGTGAAACGGGCAGAGAACGCAAATATTATGCCATCACAGCACAAGGCAAATTGCACCTTGCTTCGCGTATGGACGAGTGGAAGACCTACACCGCCGCCGTTGACGGCGTACTTGCGGGAGACACGATATGACCGATCGGGATGATTTCAACCTAAAGCAAGAGATCGACCGATACGCATCGCATCTGGCAAATGATATCACCTCGCGCCGTCGCCGCGTAGCCGTCAAGCAAGAATACGCCGAGCATCTGGAGGATGCCGTCTACGCCTACACTTTGCAGGGGCTTGATGAGACGGAGGCGTATCACCGCGCTTGTGAGGACTTGGGCGACGCTTCGAAGGTTCAGACGATGTTGGCGGTGGTGCATAACAAGGACCGTCTGCCGCGACGCATCAAATATCCTCTCTTTGCAACGCTTGCGCTGCTCGTGGCGACGTCGTACTTTTTCATTCCCAATGAGTCGTTTCGTTCTTGGTATATTCTGATTTTACAGCTTAGTATACCGGTGTGGATATATTATCTCATTTTGTTTTTCAGGGCTTTCAAAATTCGTCGATCTGCGATTCAAAAATTGAGGGCGTATTCCGAGGAGAACGGCCACAAGATTCAGATTTTTCATCCGTACCGCTCGCTATTGCGCCGTACAGCCCGACCGGAAGTGATTTACGAAACCGCCGATCATCGGTATATCATCTCGCTTTTTGCGACCGTTCGTCTGAAAAAGACATTACATCTGTCGGAGCATGGCTTTTACAATTATTCTGCCAAGAAAGGCTATGGCATGCTGTTCGTTGGACGACCGCATTTGAATCCTGGTTACCACGACTTGTTTCGTCCCAAAAACATAGGCCCCAGGCGATTGCATCATACGCATTTGTATGATGTGCCTTACGGTATGCACGCTATGCCGAATGTGTGCTACGAGGACTATCACAGCCCCGACAAGCAAAATATCCACGCGATCATGCTCAACCCGATTCCGTTCGACGTGGATTATCTGCGAGACGGACACATTGTTAAGGTGCGTGACGATGCTCTTCTTGGCGACGTCCGTCTGTGGTCGGCCTCGGGATTTTTGTCCTATATCGAGGGTGAACGTATCAAAAAACGAAAATAAAAACACCACACCCGTCGCGATTGACAAGTCGCGGCGGGTGTGTTATAATGAGGAAAAACGTCGAGGAGGCAGAGCAATGCAAGAGTATGAGCCCATCAAAAAAATATTGGACCGCGAGCGTATCCGCACCGATTTAAAAAACAGACTGCTTTCCAAAAGCTACTTCCTCGGCGGATGGACGATTTTACTTTTGGTTCCTTACCTGCTGATGTATCTTGCATTCTACAATGTGGTTGAAAACACTATCATCGTGCATATCGTGTTTCTCACGCTTTTGGCCGTGCTTGCCATCCCCTTCGTCAAACATCTTCGCCCCATCCTCACGCTGGCTCGCATGAGAAACGACAATTATCTTTTTGTGGAAGACGAGATCGATTTCATCAAAGAAAACGTGATCAAGGGGATGCACCTGGTTCTGCGCTCTCGCTCGTTGCGTTGGGAGCCTATTCTTGAGCACGCCATCGTGTTCAAAACGCACGGTGAATTACTCGTCGAGCGGTATCAGTTAGAGGGCCATAAAGGCAGTGATAAGGTCTACGTTGTCCTGTCTCGACATAAGCCCGAGCGCGTGATTTTGTGCTATAATGCAGAGCAGTATGAACTTCATATGTGAAAAAACATCCGTACACCAATTGGTGCGCGGATGTTTTTGTTTATTTTCAGTTTCCCACTGCAAATCCTTTTTCAATCATCGACCAGACCGTCTCCTCGACGTTCAGGTCGATTTTTTCACAGCGGGCTTGGATGGCCTCGTTGCCCGAGCGGTAGCCGACAAGATGCAATTCGTACTCCCATTTGATGTGCTCAACGCTCATCAGCGTGGTCAGGGCAATGCCGTTTTGCTCGGCAACTTCCACCGATCGCTCGTACAGACGCTCGTAATAGTGATCTGCAGCAATGGAGGGAAACAGGTTTTGCTCGTCGGACAGATCAATGGTAATGTCCACCGAGGACTTGTTGGTGCGAGGGGTAATGACCGCGTGATCCGCCGCCCGGAGGGCATCTTCAATCTGGGCATCGGAGGGGCCCGATTGCCATACGGCACTCAACGTTTCGTTGCCCGCGCCGATGGTCATATCGGTGCGGCCGCCGCTTGCCGTTTGGATGGACGTGCAGTTGCGGAAGGCCATATTGCCTACCAACTTGACGTTTTTGCCCAGCGTGACAGTGGTCAGACAGCGGCAATCGGCAAAGGCCGAATTAGAAATGGCGGTCAGAGAGTCGGGCAGGGTGACGCTTGTCAGACTGAAGCAGTCCATAAAGGCTTGGATGCCGATGGATTGCAGGCCTTCGTTCAGGCGGATATCGTTCAGCACGACGCAGTGGGCAAATGCCAGGTCGCCAATGGAGGCAACGCTGTCGGGCAGGACGATGGTGCGCAAAACGTTACAGCCAAGGAAGGCGCGCACGCCAATGCGCGTGCAATTCTCCGGCAGGGTAACCAGGGCAAGATTGTCGCACTCGTAAAAGGCGTAGTCGGGAACGTTCCCTTGGGTAAGCGTGACCTTGGCGAGACTTTCGGGGACAAAACCGGCATTCCAGGTGTATGCTTCGGCACCGAAAAGATACCCGAGATGGTGGTTGGCCTCACTGTTTGGCTCCTGCCCGATAAAGGGCAGAGTGATCTGCTCTATGGAGTGACATCCCATGTAAGCACCGAGGCCGATCTTTTGGACGCTGTCGGGGATGGTGACGGAGAGGAGAGCCTTGTCGTTGGCAAAAGCATACTCACCGATGGTTTTCAAGCGATTGGGCAGAGGAACGAAGTGTAGCTGCGAGCAATCGGCAAAAGCAAAACTTCCGATGGAGATCAGCGTCTCGGGGAGAAGGACCATGCGCAAGCGCGCGCAATCCATCATGGCGAAATCAGCGATCTCGGTCACCGTATCCTGCAAAATAACGGTATCCAGCGAAGAAGAGACCTTGAATCCCATGCCGCGAGGCGTGTCTGCGCCAAAGAAATAAGCGAGAAAGCCGTCGTCTTCACGGGTTGCTCCCAGCTGGGGCGTACAAAGCACCTTGATGGTACGGCATCCCGTCAGAAGATTCTTTCCAATGGTCTTGACGGTTTCGGGAATGGACAGGGCAGTGACGGTTTCGCTGTCGCGGAATAGGCCTTCGCCAAGCGAGGTAACGGTCTTACCCTCGATCGTGTTGGGAACAATGACCACGCCGCCCTGGCCCGTGTAAGCGGTCAGGCAAAGGGTACCGTCCTCGGTTACCTCGTATGTAAAATCAGCCCCGGCGGCGGGAGTGACGCCTTCAAATACGGCCAGCGCGAGTGCTTTGTAATC
>JAZLCA010000042.1:0-2038 GCA_045613985.1 Eubacteriales bacterium
AGGCCTATCCCGGGGCCGTGTTCTATCTGCCCACCCGCCTGCTGGAGCGCGCGGCCCGCGTGGCCCCCGAATATGGCGGGGCTGCGCTGACGGCGCTGCCCATCATTGAGACCCAGGCGGGCGACGTTTCCGCCTATATTCCCACCAACGTCATTTCCATCACCGACGGCCAGATCTTTTTGGAGACCGAGCTGTTCCACGCAGGCATTATGCCCGCCATCAACCCCGGTATCTCGGTCAGCCGTGTCGGCGGCTCGGCGCAGCTCAAGGCCATGAAAAAGGTCTCGGGCGAATTGAAGCTTTTGTATTCCCAGTACCGCGAATTGCAGGCGTTTGCCCAGTTCGGCTCGGATCTTGACGCCGACACCAAGGCGCGTCTGGCGCTGGGCGAGCGCATCGTGGAGGTGCTCAAGCAAAAGAGAAATTCTCCTGTGCGCGTGGGTTGTCAGGTAACCATCGTCTACGCCGTCATCAACGGATATCTGAACAGCATCGCCGTGAGGGATATCCCCGCCTTTGAAGTCCGTCTGTTTGAATTTATGGAAAACAAATACAACGATCTGCTCGTTCGCTTTGAATCGGGCTATTTTGAGCCCGAGGACGTCCAGACGCTCCGACAGGCCTTGAGCGAAGTGACGAGGTAAGCTATGGGAGCCAACACCAAACAACTGCGCAATCGCATCAAAAGCGTGGATTCCACGCTGCACCTGACGCGAGCTATGGGGCTGGTGGCTTCCTCCAAGATCCGCCGCGCCATGGAGGCCATGTACCGCGGGCGCGAGTACGAGGCAGCGGTCCTTTCGGCCATCGCTCCCTTGACCGCCAGTCCCGAGTGCCAAAAAAGCCCTTATATGAAGGAGCGCGAGGCGGGCGTCGATTGCCTTGTCGTCATCGCGGGCGACCGCGGACTTGCCGGTGGTTACAACGCCAATATTTTCCGCGCCCTGCGGGAATATCCCGACGTCAAGATCATTCCCGTCGGTAAGCGCGCCTGCGATCGCTTTGGCGATCACACCTGCCGCGCCGAGGGCTTTGATGCCCGCGAGGCGCTGGGGCTTGCCATCGAGCTTTGCCACGATTTCCGAGAGGGCACCTACCGCAGAGTAGGCATTCTCGGCACCCGCTATATTTCCATGCTGTCGCAACAGCCCGAGGTGCGCTGGATTTTGCCTCTGACCAAGGGCGAGGACGTCCCGTCGGCCGGTCCGGTGTACGAGCCGGACGAGTTGACCGTGCTGGACGCGGCCATTCCCGAGTACGTGGCCGGTATGCTGGTCAGCGCCATCCGGGAGAGCTTTGCGTGCGAGGTAGCCGCCCGCCGCACCGCCATGGACAGTGCGGGAAAGAACGCTCAGGAAATGATCGATCAATTACAACTGGAATACAACCGAGCAAGACAGAGTGCCATCACCCAGGAGATCACCGAGATCGTCGCGGGCAGCGGCACGTAAAGGAGGATTTTGATTATGTCAGATAAAGCAAGAGGTGCGGTTGCGCAGGTCATGGGACCTGTCGTTGACGTGCGCTTCGAGGAGGGGCATCTGCCCGCCATCAACAACGCTCTGACCATGAGCATCGGCAACAAAGAGCTGACCGTTGAGGTCGCTCAGCACGTGGGCGACAATATCGTCCGCTGCATTGCCATGTCCTCGACCGACGGACTCAAGCGCGGCACCCCCGTGACCGACATGGGACACGCCATCAGTGTGCCCGTCGGCAGAAAAACGCTGGGCCGCATTTTCAACGTGCTGGGCAACGTGGTGGACAACCAGCCCCAGCCCTTGACGCGCGAGCGCCGCAGCATTCACCGTGCGGCTCCCGAATACAGCGAGCTTTCCACCTCGACCGAGATTTTGGAGACGGGTATCAAGGTCATCGACCTGATCTGCCCCTACGCCAAGGGCGGTAAGATCGGTCTGTTCGGAGGCGCAGGCGTCGGCAAGACGGTGCTTATCATGGAGCTGATCAACAACGTCGCCAAGGAGCACGGCGGTCTGTCCGTCTTCACCGGCGTCGGTGAGCGCACCCGCGAGGGCAA
>JAZLCA010000043.1:0-18849 GCA_045613985.1 Eubacteriales bacterium
AATCGGTCGGCCACTTGGGCGGCCAGCTCTTCGGCCGACAACTCCTCAGGAAGTGTTCCGATGCGACCGATCCCTTCGTCGCCAAAAGGAACGATTTCGGTCAGCGAAAGCTTTTGTGCCAGCACGTCGTTGACGCCGCCTTCCACTGCATCAAGACAGGTGTGGAAGGAAAGGGCACAAATACCGGCGCGGCACAATTTGATGGTGCGGCGGGCGACGGGATCCTGCACCGTCATGTGCTTGATGCCCCGGAAAAGCAGGGGATGATGGGAAAGGATTACGTCGTAGTTTTGTTCAACGGCGCGGTCGACTACTTGCTCGGTGATATCCAGTGCGATCAGTACCTTTTTGACCGTGCGGTCGGGCTCAGGCATACACATGACGCCGTCGTTGTCCCAATGACAGGACAGCGTAGGGGGAATGCGCTCGCACAGTTTGGTGTAAAGCTCGGATACGGTCATGGTTCAATCCTCCGTGGTTTGATTTAGATAGCGGTCAATGGCCGCGAGCAGCTCGTCTTCCCGCGAGGTGTCGGGGCAGATCCCTTTTCGTTTGCCCTCTCGGGCCGCGGTCAGAATTTCTGCGTTGCGGCGCGCCAGCTCCAGCACTACGCCGTCGCGGCGGCTGAGATTTTCTTGCCCCATCAACAACTCCAGTGGCGTGTGAGAGCGAAGCGTCCCGTCATATTCGATGCATAGCACCTGATAGATGCGGTCGGTTTCGATCAATCGTTCTCCCACGATACCAAAACCGTGGTTGTCCAGGTATTCGCGCAAAACATCCTGCTTGGTCATTGGCTGCAGAATCAAGCGTACCGAGGCATCGCGCACCCAGGGGGCCTCATCGATAATGCGGGCGATCATCTCACCGCCCATACCGAAAATGCAGATGTCGGTGGGGTGATATTGTTCGGCACCGTGCAAACCATCGGTCAGAAGCACGACGGCGCGGTCATTTCCAATGCCGTTGTTTGCCAAATGAGCTGCAGCGACCTCGGCAGGGCCTTTGTGAATATCGGTTGCTACGGCGAAGGAAGAGAGCCCGCGCCTAAGGGCTACAATGGGCAGATAGGCGTGGTCCGTGCCCACGTCAGCCATCGTACCGCCCCGCAAAAATTCCAGTGCCGCACCAAGACGGGCGTCCGGAAGCGGCGGTGCAGGGGGCGCGGGATTTATTTGTGTGATGGGAATATGGATGGGATGAGATGTCATGTTAGGTTCCTTTCATGAAGTACGAGCGGGGAGAGCCGCATCAGCGGCCCTCCCCGTGGCATCAGGTTCTCAGACCGTCAGTTTTTCTTTTCAAGAAACGCATTGATCTTCGCGATCAGAGCGTCGGCATCGGTGCCGTGAACAAGGCAAGCGTCTGCGATGGACTCGCCGCGCGATGCAGGGCAGCCCAGACAGTGCATACCGATCTCAAAGAAGAAAACAGCGGTATCGGGGGCGGCGTCGAGAACGTCGCCAATGATGGAATCCTTGGTTACCTTCATGATGGTGTACTCCTTTCTTTTGTCGGCTTTTCGACACAAATCGATGAAATAAAATATTTCCTCTTAATTATATAGCCAAAAGGGTGTCGTGTCAAGCACAAAAAGGCAAATTTCTTGCACAGAAATGTTTGGAAAAAATATTTTAAAAAAAGTGAAAAAATTTTTCAAAAAGGGGTTGACAAGTGGGATTTGCTGTGATATAATAGGCGAGCCGTCTTCGGAACGGCACGAAATATGGAAGCATAGCTCAGTTGGGAGAGCATCTGCCTTACAAGCAGAGGGTCATAGGTTCGAGCCCTATTGTTTCCACCATGGTTGGCCTGGTAGCTCAGTTGGTTAGAGCGCTAGCCTGTCACGCTAGAGGTCGTGGGTTCGAGCCCCATCCGGGTCGCCATTTTTTTAATTGCATACGCCTCTGTAGCTCAGTTGGTAGAGCAGGGGACTGAAAATCCCCGTGTCGTTGGTTCGATTCCGACCGGAGGCACCATCAATCTGCGGATTTAGCTCATTTGGTAGAGCGTCGCCTTGCCAAGGCGAAGGTGGCGGGTTCGAGCCCCGTAATCCGCTCCAAAAAAGAAAGACAGACAAGCATTGCTTGTCTGTCTTTCTTTTTTGCGTCTTGCGGGGACGTGAACTCGCGCTTGCGCGAGTTCGGGGTTCGAGCCCGGGCGGTAAGAGCTTTTTTGTCCTGCGTCCCTGTGATTTTTTCACAATTTCCAAAATTCAAATTGTGCAACTCAACGAAATTTATTGAAACCCATTGACAACGCGGTCAAATGATGGTAAAATATAGTCACAATAAATCTCAAGGAAGGGAAACCACTATGACACGGGACGAGCGCGAATATATTACCAAAGAAAAGATAACGGAAAATCTACTCAAAAACTACAGGAGTAAAGCAATCATACAAGCAACGGCGATGCCCGTTATGATCCTTTTATTGCTGTTGCTCACTCAGGGGGGGTATATGTTGAACCCTGCGGCTTCGCTTCTTTGGGGGATTTTTCTCTTGATTTCCGCCTGTATTTGTTGCATCTGGGTGATTGGCGTTATTGCTTTGATGCGGGAGTACCGATGGATCAAGCGCGGTGAATTTTACGTTGAAAAGGATTACGCACGTCACATAGAGGATGGCGATGCGGGAATCTTGGAGCTCTTGTTTTGGTTTACGGATTTTCTTTGGATGCTGTTTTGGAAAAAGTACGCCCCGGGTATTTACTTTAAGGACAACCGCCGCTTTGGCGCGAGCGAACGCGATCTTGATCTTGTCGCACCGGGCGATCCCTTTTATTTGGTGGTTTTCCAACGCCGCAAAAAGAAGATAGCTCACGTCTATAACGCGAAATTTTATCGCTTGGACGAAACCTGAAAGGATAATAATATCATGGCAAAAGACGAAAGAACACTCATTACCGATCAAACCATTCACCAAGAGCTCATGCAACGATGCAAACGGGACATGATCGCCTTTTTCGTCGGTCTTGCCCTCGTCCCTTTGATAGCAATTCCTTTGACTGTCCTCGCATTCGGACAGTCGCGTCCAATCGCCAAGGCGATTGTTGTTTTGATTGACTTCTTCCTTGTTGCCGACGGCCTGTACTGCGGCGTATCGACGTTTCGCGACCGGCGCATCGTAGCCGGCAGGCGCTACGAGGTCGTCGAGGATACGCTGGTCGGTATTGGGGTAGAGGAGCGTGTGAAAAAGCCCTTGACGGAGCGTTGGTTTACTTACCGCAATCGTAGCCGTTACCGCTATGAAAGCGCATTGTATTTTGATGGCTACGGACGTGTCGCAACAACCAAGAGAGTGTGCGACCATTCCATCGTCGGAGACACCTTTTACCTTGTTGTGTGCGGGGATAAAAAGAGACCGATTTTGTTGTTTTACAACACCAAAACGCACCGCTACGAGGCGGATGCGGGCCAAGAATAACGCTGCTGTTCTGTGAATAAGGAGAAATGGAACGTATGATAGAAGAAAAAAGAAGGATACTGACCAAAGAGAGCGTGCGGTGTCAGCTGCTTCGTTCTATGAAGGGGGATTTGATTTTTACTGTCCCGGCAGTATTGTTTGTTGAGGCGTTGTTGATCGCCATCACCTGCATGGCATACCGCCTCGCGCCTCGTATGTGGATGCTTTGGGGCGTTTGTGTTTTGCTGGACGTACTTATATTGGCGGTCTTTTGGCGGAAGGCCGTCAAGCCGATCGTGAGGGGACGGCGTTACATTGCCTCGGGAAACTTTCACGTCGTGGAGGACAAGCTCGTGGGCATCGGCGAGGACGAAGTGATGCGTTCGAGGGGAAAGAACAGGTACTATACCGTCGATATGCTGTACTTTGAAGGCTACGGCTCGATTCCCGAAGACAAGGGCGTGCGGGGCTACGGCCCTTGCGGCAGTACGTTTTATCTGGTTGTGTTGGGTGACCCAAATCATACACTGCATACCTTCTATTCCTCGCAGCTGTATTGTTATAAGCCCGAATCGATGAGCTGATAAATTCTCTGAATGACCGCCGAAAAAAATTGGCGGTCATTTTCCGTATTGCTGTAATATTTCCGTGCCGACGGGTGTTTATATAGGTGAAAGGCCTTTCAAGTCAGGCAAAGGAGGAAGAAAATGGACGACACCAAGATCATCGCCTTGTACGAGTCGCGAGACGAAGCGGCTGTGGCCGAAACACAGAAAAAATACGGCGGCTTGTGCCGTTATATCGCGGAGCAGATTTTGCAATCGCGCGAGGATGCCGAAGAGTGTGTCAACGATGCCTACCATAAGGCATGGAACACCATTCCGCCTCAAAAGCCCGAATCTCTCGGCAGTTACATCGGCATGCTGACGCGCCAGCTGTCCATCAACCGCTACAAGCAAAATCATCGTTACAAGCGGGGCGGAGGACAGGTGCCGCTCATTTTAGATGAGCTGCAGGAGTGTATTGCAGATAAGAGCGATATGCCCACGGCTGACGACATTACCCTGCGCGATGCCCTTAACCATTTTCTCGGGGCTTTGCCCGAGCGGACGCGCATGGTGTTTATGCGCCGCTATTGGTACATGGACGAGGTATCCAAGATTGCCAACGACTATGGGTTGAGTGAGGGACACGTGAATGTCCTGATCTACCGCACTCGCAAGAAACTGCAAGAATACTTGGAAAAGGAGGAAATTTATTTATGAAAAACGAAAGATTACTCGATGCCATTGGCACGGTGTCGCCCGAGTTTATCCAAGAGGCTGCGCCGGGCAATGCTCCCCGCAAACAAAAACGGACATCGCGCACTATCCGCCGCATTTTAGCAGTTGCTGCTGCGCTGATGTTGATATTGACTGCCTCGATCGGTGTCCTTTCGATCTCTGCCGAAGCGGAGGAGCCCTTGCGTGAGCTTCCCGTTATCATGCTCAGAGAGGATTTCGACCGCTTGATCTGCCAAAAGTTTAAGGAATACGAGACCGAGGGCGAAACGCACGATGCGATGCGAGTCAGATCATTTTTTGAAATTCAATGCCTTACAGAAACAATCAGCTCCAGAGCCAGAGAGGCGATGCTTGCGTTCTTTCCCATTACGGAGATTGCGGATATCGTCAATTTGGACGTCACCATTACTCTGGAGGAGTACGAGTGGCTTTTGGATCAGTTCCGTTCCGTCGGCTTTTCCCAAAACGATCTGATCGAATGCTACGAGCGTATGTATGCTCTGGCAGAAAACAGTGACTCGGTCAACAAGGAGAAAATTCTTGCATCTTTGCCTGCAATTCCTGAGTTGACCGTGTCCCCCGAGGATGCCTTGGCGCCGGATAATGCCGAGGATTTGCTGCAAGATATTCCAGTTATGATGCTCGAAGAAGACTTTGAGCGACTGATTTGGCAACGAATGAACGAGACGGAGGGCATCAAGGGTACGAAGAAGCCGGATAGAGTAAAGGCGTATTATGAGTTCTATTTCTATGAAAAGAGAGATGAGGAAGTACAACAGTCATTCTTGAAATGGATGCCCTATCTTGAACTGGCTGATATTTGCACGCTCGATAAGACACTGACGAATTTGGAAAAGGATTTTATTTTGGAGCAGTTGCGCTTCATTGGCTTTACGCAAAGCGACCTGATCGAATGCTACGAGCGTCTGTACAAGCTGGCGGAGGCGAGCGATTCGGAAAACAAGGAGAAAATTCTGGCATCATTGCCCGAAATTCCCGAGTCTTCTCAAAAGTAAATACAAGCAAAGGGTCCGGAAAATTTTCCGGGCCTTTTGTTTTGGGATAAATCGGCGCCTTGCGGCCGACACTATGATAAAACACGGCAAGAAAGGGAACGGCTATGCAAAAGATCAAGGTGATGCACATTCTGACCGACACCAATATCGGAGGCGCGGGAACGCTGCTGTATAACACCATGCGTTGCGGCGATGCGGCAAGATTTGACTACGTGGTCGTTTTGCCCGAGGGCAGCCGCCTCATCGAGCGGTTTGAACCGCTTTCTTGCCGTGTTGTGACGGTGAATTGCGGGCAGGACCGCTCATGGGAGATGGGCGCGCTGAAAGAATATATACGAGTCATTCGACGGGAGCGCCCCGACATTCTTCACACCCATGCCGCGCTGACGGCGCGTATCGCGGGGCGGGGGTGCCGCGTGCCTGTGTGTATTCAGACGCGGCATTGCGTGTTTCCTCTGTCGGCGTGGCAGAAAAACGGGTTGTTCCGATTGGCCTTTCGCATGGGAAGCAGACTGCTGTCCGACCGTGTGATCGCGGTGGCTGAGGCGGCCAAGGAAAATCTGTTGCAGCTTGGTATGGACGAGAGGCAGATCGAAGTCATCATCAACGGCGTCCTTCCTGTACGCTTGTGCGAGCAAAAGGAGGTGGAGGCATTGAGGCAAAGGTGGGGGCTGACGGCATCGCATTTCATCGTGGGAATGCCGGCGCGATTGGAGCCGTATAAGGGGCAGGAAACGGTCATTCGAGCGGCGGCGCTGTGCCGCGAGGCCGCGCCCGAGCTACGTTTTTTATTGATTGGTGACGGCTCGCAGATACAGGCTTATCGGGCGTTGGCCGACGAATTGGGTGTCTCGGATCGCGTGATTTTTACCGGCTTTGTTTCTGATATGGCCCCGTTTTATGCCTTGATGGATCTCAACGTCAACGCTTCCTTTGGCACGGAAACCTCCAGCCTGTCGCTGTCTGAGGGCATGAGCGTGGGGGTGCCCGCTGTAGCGTCCGATTACGGCGGAAATCCCCGAATGATCGAAGAGGGCGTCAACGGTTTTTTGTTCCAGCCCCACGATGCCGGAGAGCTGGCAGATCTGTTGCTTCGTCTACGGAATGACCGTTCGCTGCTTGGGGAACTGTCCGAAGGAGCGCGGCGATTGTACCACGAGAGATTTACAGCGGACGCGATGGTGCGGCAGCTGGAAGGAGTGTATCTGCGCATGATGGCGCGCGCCCAAAAAAGGCGGAGATACTTGCGGCGCCGAGCCGATTTTTTTGCTCGATGACCTTGTTTTTTGCCACAGGCTGTGCTATAATAAGCTATCATCTCCCACGTGGAATGAATTTTCATAGCACGAGGTATCCTTCATGTCAAAGCAATATCGTGTGTGTATCATCGGTTGCGGTGTGATCGCCCCTAACCATATCAATGCGCTCAAGGAAAACGAGCAGACCGAGCTTGTCGCAGTGTGCGACGTCATTGAACAGAGAGCCCGCTCCCGTGCCGAGATGGCCGGCTGTGCTTATTATACGGACTATCATCAGATGCTGGACGAGGTCAAGCCGGATGCGGTGCATCTGTGCCTGCCTCACGCCCTTCACGCGCCCGTGGCGATTGACTGTATGCGGGCAGGGGTGGACGTGCTGTGCGAAAAGCCCATGGACGCTTCTTTGGCGGCGGCCGAGCAGATGAAGGCGGTTTCGATCGAGACCGGACGCCGCTTGGGCGTTATCTTCCAAAATCGTTACAATCCTGAAAACCGTGCCATCCGCGAGGCCTTGGACAGCGGCGAGATGGGCAAGCTGATCTCGCTTCGGGGAGAGGTGTGCTGGTGCCGCAACGAAGCCTACTATCGCTCGGGCGAGTGGCGTTCCCGCTATGAGACGGCAGGCGGCGGCGTGATCATCAATCAGGCCATTCATACCTTGGACCTGTTGCGCTATTTCGCGGATTCGCCCGTGGTGGACGTTAAGGCGACCGTCTCGCACCATGGTGAAACGACGGCCGAGGTCGAGGACACCGCCGAGGGTGTGATCTTCTTTGAAAACGGCACTCGTGCGCTGTTCTATTTCTCCATCAACAACCTGGAGGACGAGGACATCCGAGTGACCATCAAGTGCGAAAACGCCCGAGTGGAAAGCAGAGCAGGGGATTGCTGTATCTTCTACCGTGACGGCCGCGCCGTTCGCGCCGCCGACGAAGAGCGTGCCAAAAATTACGGTGCTAAGGCTTGCTACGGTTCGTCGCATTCCATCCAAATTGCCGACTTTTACAATGACCCCGATGGCAGCCGTGCCCGTTGGATGATGGACGAGGCCCTGAAAACGCAGGCACTCGTCGATGCGATTCTCCGCTCCGGCGGCGTGTATGCGTGACATAAGGCATGAATAATTTGTACATAACGTTTGTAGCGGTAGCGCAGATGTTGGCCTTCGCCGCGCCGGCGTATCTGCTCATGCGCTTCAAAAAATTTGACGAGCGGTCCATTACGTCGTTCGTTACGCTGCTTTTGTATATCAGCCAGCCTTGCCTGACGGCATATTCCTTCCAAAAAGCGACGGTGCTCGTGCGCGATGGAATAGTCACGATGGAGCAAATGCTGGTGCGTGGCGGTATCGTTCTCCTCCTTTCGTTGGCTTTGCAGGCCGCCTTTTTGGCCTTGTCTTACTTCGTGTTGCGTAAAAAGCAAGAGGAGGCGCAGTACCGTATTTTCGTTATCGCGGCTTGTTTTGGTAACAGCGGCTTCTTTGGTGTGCCCATTTTGGAGGCTGTCATGGGAGAGGCTCACCCCGAGGTGGCTATGTTCTCGGCGCTGTTCTCGCTGGTCATGAATACCATGTCCTGGACAGTGGCATCGACCATCATCACTCGCGACCGTAAATACATCAGCGCAAAGAAGATCTTCTTCAATCCCAATACCGTTGCGGCGATGATTGCCGTGGTGTTATTGTGTACGACCTTCGTCCTGCCCGACCGCATCTATTCCATGGTTGCTACGCTTGGAACCTTTTCCACACCCTTGTGTATGTTTATCCTCGGGATGCGCTTGGCTCTGGTCGATGTGAAAGAGCTGCTTGGCAACTGGCGCCAGTATGCAGTGGCTTTGGTGAAAAATGTGGGAATGCCCCTGTTTGCCTTTGCCGTACTGTATTTCATTCCTGTGGAAGGATATCTTAAACAGGCACTGTTCATCATTTGCTGTTGTCCTGTGGCTAATATGGTCTTGTCCTTCTCGGAAATGCTGGGCAAGGGCCAGAAAACAGCCGCTAACGTCGTGCTGCTCTCGACCATTATGAGTCTTGCTACCTTGCCCGTGCTGTGCTTGCTGTTGCCGTATCTGGCGTAAATTTCTTTGCGGTAAATAAAATTTACAAAATATTCATCCCTTTCGCCGTTTTGTGTGATAAAATGGCAAAGCAGTAACTGATATTTACTGTTTTGCTACACTTGGCGAAAGGGATGTTTTTTTGAAAGGAGGGCGCGTATGCCGCACACTGACATCGGTGAGAAAATCAAAGAACTGCGCTTGCAGCGCAACATGACACAAAGCGATCTTGCAGGCGATCAGATCACCCGCAATATGCTCAGCCGTGTGGAAAACGGAGCCGCTTTGCCCTCGCTTCCAACGATATGGTACCTGGCAGAACGCTTGGGTGTTCCTGCCGGATTTTTGCTGGCCGAGGGGGCTGATGACCGCATCTGGCGTAAAATGAATCGTATCGACCGCATCCGCCGCGCTTTGCGAAGCGGGGATGCCCGTCTTTGCCTTGCCTTGTGCCGCGAGGACGAAGGGCTGAACGATGCCGACGATGAGATCTATTTGATCATGGCGCAGTGCGCGCTGACGGTCGCGGGAGAGGAGTTTGATCTGGGGCATCTGCACGAGGCTTGCGCCGCGTTGGATGAAGCGGTGGCTTATGCCGGGCGCACCATTTACGATACGTCCTCTATCCGAGGAACGGCCGCCCTGTATTTTCGTTTTATGTATCGGTTATCTTCTACGCTGTACTCGGAGACGTTGGGCGAAGCCCAGTCGCCGCTCTCGGGGAGCGAGCACCCGTTTGGCCGCTACGTACTGGCACGCGAAGCGTTGGAGGCGGGAGAGGAGCGTACGGTCGCCATCTATCTTGCTACGGCAGGGGAGCAAGACGTATGGAGAATGCATCTTTCCGCCCACGCGGAATTGCTCCGAGGTTACTACGAACAGGCACAACGGACGTTGCTCCACTTGCTTCACGCCGAGTCGGCGCGGAGTGAAGTGCTGATGTATTGTATCTTTTGCGATCTGGAAATCTGTTGTCGCGAGCAGAGTGATTTCAGAGGGGCATACGAGTATTCGCAAAACAAGGTGGCGCTGCTGGAGAAAATGCTGCGCAAGACTTGACGTATAAAGGGATATGGAGGCGGATGCCGTTTTTTGTTGAAACGGCGCCCGCTTTCTGTTTTTTTGTCACCTTTGGCGTCGTGCGACAAAATTTTAACAGATCTCGCTACTTTTTTTGCATATGCTATGGACTTTTGAAAAGTTTTATGATATAATAACGCTGTATGTGTATGCCCGGATGTCCTTTGGGATGTTTCGGTATGCAATATCGACTTACATGGCAAAAATTCAAAATTGAGGAGGTACTCAAAAGCTATGAAGAAGAAAATGACTACCGTCGCTTTCAAGGGCACGCCTGAGCAGGAAGAGAAGCTGCTGGCTGTGATCGCAAAGTATGACGGCATGAAGGGTGCAACTATGCCCATCCTTCAGGAAGCGCAGGAGATCTACGGCTATCTGCCCATCGAGGTTCAGCGCATTATCGCAGAGAAGACCGGTATTCCGCTGGAGGAAATCTACGGCGTCGTATCCTTCTACGCACAGTTCAAGCTCAATCCCGATGGTGAGGTTGCGATCGCAGTATGCCTCGGTACCGCATGCTACGTTAAGGGCTCGGGCGATATTATCGAGGAATTTTCCAAGTTGTTGGATCTGCCCGTAGGCAGCACTTCTTCCGACGGCCGCTATTCGCTGGAGGCTACCCGCTGCATTGGTGCTTGCGGTCTGGCTCCCGTTCTGACTGTGAACGGTGAGGTTTACGGCAGACTGACCAAGGCAGACGTTCCCACCATTCTTGCGAAATATCGCTAATCAAATCTGCGGCTTGCCGCAAAAAGATTCGGAGAAATTTATATGAAGATCAGAGAAATCAGCGAACTGCTTGATGCCGTGTTGCTCACGGGGGAAGAAAATCTCGACTGTGAGGTAGCTTCCGCTTGCTGCAGCGACATGATGAGTGACGTTCTCGCTTACGTCAAGGATCAAGGAGTACTTATTACGGGACTTATCAATTCGCAGGTGATACGCACTGCGAATATGATGGACATGATCTGCATTGTATTTGTCAGAGGCAAAAAACCGACAGAGGAGATGGTCGAGCTGGCGGCAGAGAGCGGCATCGTCCTGATGCGCACCGAAAAGCGTGCGTTTGAGGCGAGCGGCATTCTGTATGCGGCGGGACTGTCGAGATTTGCCGAGGAAAAGCATGGCTGACACGGTAAAATTTCATTTTGACGTCGACGGCTCGGATTTTTCATCCGCGGGCGAGGCGTCGGTTACGGTAAAGAAAAAGCTGCGCCAGCTTGGATATTCGCCGGAGGTCATTCGGCGTGTGTCCATTGCAATGTACGAGGGTGAGATCAATATGGTCATTCACGCCAACGGCGGCACGGCTGACGTAGAGGCATCGGATGACGAGATCGTTATCGTTCTCGCGGACCACGGCCCCGGCATCCCCGACGTGGAGCTTGCCATGCAGGCCGGTTATTCGACGGCCAAGGACCATATCCGTAATCTCGGCTTTGGTGCCGGCATGGGCTTTCCCAACATGAAAAAGTATACCGACGAAATGCGTATCGATACCGAGGTGGGAAAGGGAACCACCATCACGATGAAGGTGAAGATCTGATCCCGCGAGGTAACTAAAATCATCAAATGTATCGAGGTGTGTATGACGAGAGATTACAAACACTCGGTATCACTTGATATCGAAAAATGTAAGGGCTGTACGACCTGCTTGAAGCGTTGCCCCACCGAGGCTATCCGCATCCGTGACGGACACGCGGTTATCAATCCGGTGCGGTGCATCGACTGTGGCGAGTGCATTCGTGTCTGCCCCTACAAGGCCAAAAAAGCGACGCACGATGCACTTGACGTGCTGGATGGCTATAAGTACACGGTCGCGCTTCCCGCGCCCTCGCTGTACGGTCAGTTCAATAATCTCGACAATATCGGCTATATCATCCGAGGTCTGCTTGACCTTGGATTTGACGATGTGTTCGAGGTGGCTTGCGCCGCAGAACTTGTGAGTGCTTACACTCGCAAATACATAACCCGAGAGAACATTAAAAAACCCATTATCAGTTCTGCGTGTCCTACCATCACGCGTCTGATCAGTACCAATTACCCCTATCTGTGCGAGAATATCATGCCCATTCTTCCTCCCATCGACATCGCCGCCATGTTGGCTCGCGAAAAGGCGAAGGAGGAGCATCCTGAACTTTCGGATGAGGATATCGGCGTGATCTTTATCTCCCCCTGTCCTGCCAAGGTCAGCTACGTCAAAAACAATTTTGCAGGTGAGCGGAATTACGTCTCTGCAACGGTCTCCGTCAGAGATATCTATTTTGCTTTGCTTGACAAAATGAACAAGTATCGTGAGGAGCCTTATGAAGCCACCGAGGCCGGCATCGTCGGTATCGGCTGGGCATCGACGGGCGGTGAATCCACTGCCATCCTCAACGATCGCTATCTGGCAGCGGACGGTATTGAAAACTGCATTCGGGTGTTGGATCAGATCGACAGCGCGGATATCACCAGCCTGGATTTCGTAGAGCTTAACGCCTGTAACGGCGGTTGCGTCGGCGGCGCGATGACCGTGGCTAACCCCTACATCGCCCAGGCGCGTCTTCAATCGCTTAAGCGTTATCTTCCCGTCTCTCCCAATCGCCCCGCCAGCGATTGGATCCCCGATAAGTATTTCCATGAAAAAGAAGTGGAATACAATCCCTACAGCCTGCTGTCCTCGGACAGAAAAACGGCTATGCGCATGATGAGTGACATCGAAGCCATCGCCAAGGCACTGCCGGGACTGGATTGCGGATCCTGCGGCGCACCGAACTGCACGGCTTTTGCCGAAGACGTCGTCAAGTGCGAGTCGCGCGCGGATGAATGTACTGTGATCTTAAAAAAGATCATGAAGGAGCGGGGTGTGGAAACAGAACGGCAGGAGATTCTCTCGCGGTTTGAAAACATTATTCAAAAAAATCATCCGGAATGGGAGGGCTGATACATGACGGTTGATGCATTGTGTGATCTGCTTGAGGCAAGAGTGCTTTGCGGTCGAACGGACAAACCCTTTTTGGGGGTCTACGCCGGCGATCTTCTCAGCCGCGCCATGAGCAGAGTGGAGATGGATTGTATTTGGGTGACCATTATGTCCAACGTCAACGTCGCAGCGGTTGCAGCGCTGACCGAGCCTGCGGCTATCGTATTGGCCGAGGACGTTATTTTGCAGGAAGATGCACTCCGTGCCGCCTGCGATAACGGCCTGACTGTTCTGACGTCTCCCTTGTCTGCGTATGAGATCTGCGTTGCTATCGGACAGTTGTCTGAGGATTGTTCGAAATGAGCTGCTATCTTTGCGACTTGCATATCCATTCCTGCCTCTCGCCTTGCGGCGACGAGGATATGACGCCCGGCAATATTGTGGGCATGGCGCTGCTGAACGGTTTGCAGATCGTAGCCCTGACCGACCACAATTCTACCAAAAACTGCCCCGCCTTTTTCAAGATCGCTAAAGCGCATGGTATCATTCCCGTGGCGGGAATGGAGCTGACGACATCCGAGGATGTCCACGCCGTATGCCTGTTTCGCGATCTGGAAAGTGCGATGGATTTTGGTGCCTATGTTGACGAGCATCGCTTTAAAATTAAAAATGAAGCCGAAATTTTCGGTCGACAGTTGATCGTGGACCAAGAAGACGAGGTGTGCGATGAGGAAGAATACCTTCTGATCAATGCATCACACCTGTCGCTTGAGGATGCCTACCGAGAGGTCACGGCGCGGGGCGGCGTTTGCTATCCTGCCCATATCGACCGTAGCTCCAGCGGTATCATTTCGATGCTGGGTGACTTTCCGCCCGAACCGAAATTTACTGCTTTTGAGCTCAATGATGCGGCATCGCTGGCCGATTGTCTTGCAAATTATCCCATTTTGACGGAGCGAGGGCTGGTACACGTAGCGTCTTCGGATGCTCACTACCTGACCGACGTATCCGAAGAGGGATTTGCCATCGACATTGAGGATGAGCCTTACTCCTCCGATTTGGTGAGAAATCGCCTGATCGATTATTTGCTCGGCTTGCACTGAGGAAAGGAGATAGATATGGACGAGCTTTCACTTTACGTCTTGGATATCACCATGAACTCGGTAAGAGCGGGGGCAACGGATATTTCGATTGAGTTGATCGAAAAGGACGAGTGGTTGGATTTTACCGTGCGCGACAATGGGTGCGGTATGACGGCAGAGCAGCTTGCGAAGCTGGAAAATCCCTTCTTTACCACGAGAACCACCCGCAAGGTGGGGTTAGGGATTCCATTTCTGAAAATGCTGGCCGAGATGACGGGCGGGGGAGTGAATATTACCTCCGTGCATGAGTCGCAGGGCGAGCATCACGGAACGGTAACGCACGCCCGCTTCGGTAAAAATCACATCGACTTTATTCCGCTGGGGGATATGATAGAGACGGTGAAAACTTTGATCCAGGGTTCTCCCGAGATCAATTTTACCTATCGTCATGTAAAACCTACGGGAGAGGTTGCACTGGTCACCGAGGAATTAAAGGAAATTCTGGGTGACATTTCACTCGCCGAGCCGGAAGTTCTGTCCTGGATCGGTTCCTATTTGGGAGAGCAATACGGCGAGCTTGAAAACACGTAAGAAAATTAAAATTAAAAATACACTAAAATTTTGAAAGGATCATCACTATGAAGTCACTTGAAGAGCTGAAGGCCATAAAGGCCAAAATGCAGGACAAGGTTGTTCTGCGTAAATCCAGCGGCGACATTCGTATCGTAGTCGGTATGGCTACTTGCGGTATCGCAGCAGGTGCACGTCCCGTTCTGAATGCATTTGTCGAGGGTATTACCGAGGCAGGCCTGGGCGAGAGTGTTATCGTTACTCAGACCGGTTGTATTGGTATTTGCCAGTACGAGCCCGTCGTTGAGGTCTACACCAAGGACGCAGAAAAGGTCACTTACGTGAAAATGACTGCGGACAAGGCAAAGGAAGTCATCGAAAAGCACATCAAGGGCGGCAACCCGATTGCCGAATACACCGTCACCGGATTGAAGTAATTTAGGAGGAATAAAGAGTTATGATTCGTTCTCACGTACTTATTTGCGGCGGTACCGGCTGTAGCTCTTCGGGCAGCGTTAAGCTGAGCGAGAAGCTGGCAGAGGAACTCAAGGCAAAGGGACTGGATGAAGAGGTAAAGATCGTTATGACCGGTTGCTTCGGTCTGTGCGCCCTCGGTCCCATCATGATCGTTTATCCCGAAGGTACCTTCTACAGCAGAGTTACCATCGAGGATATCCCCGAGATCGTCAGCGAGCACCTGGAGAAGGGCCGTGTCGTCGAGCGTCTGGTCTACAATGAATCGGCAGACAAGGCCGAAGGCGCTGAGCCTGTTTCCCTGAGCGAGACTACGTTCTACAAGAAGCAGCACCGTGTTGCTCTGCGCAACTGTGGTGTCATCAACCCCGAAAATATTGATGAGTATATCGCAATGGACGGTTACTTCGCTCTGCACAAGGTGCTGACCGAAATGACCCCCGATGACGTTATCCAGACGATTCTGGATTCCGGTCTGCGCGGTCGTGGCGGCGGCGGTTTCCCCACGGGTCTGAAGTGGAAGTTCGCTTCCAACAATCGCGGTCAGGTCAAGAAGTACGTTGCATGTAACGCAGACGAGGGTGACCCCGGTGCGTTCATGGGCCGTTCTATCCTTGAGGGTGACCCCCACGCGCTTATCGAGGCTATGGCTATCGCTGCCTATGCGATCGGCGCGGATGAAGGTTACGTTTACGTTCGTGCGGAGTATCCTATCGCTGTTAATCGTCTGTCTATCGCTATCGATCAGGCAAGAGAAGCAGGCCTTTTGGGTGAGGATATCTTCGGCACCGGCTTCAACTTTGATATGCACATCCGACTGGGTGCAGGCGCATTCGTCTGCGGTGAGGAGACCGCTCTGATGACCTCTATCGAGGGTAATCGCGGTGAGCCCCGCCCCCGTCCTCCTTTCCCTGCAGTCAAGGGTCTGTTTGGCCAGCCTACCGTTCTGAACAACGTAGAGACCTACGCTAACATTCCTCAGATCATCCTTAAGGGCTCTGACTGGTTCCGCAGCATGGGTACCGAAAAGTCCAAGGGTACCAAGGTATTCGCTCTGGGCGGTAAGATCACCAACACGGGTCTGGTTGAGGTTCCCATGGGTACGACGCTGCGTGAAGTTATCGAAGAGATCGGCGGCGGTATTCCCAACGGTAAGAAGTTCAAGGCTGCTCAGACGGGTGGTCCTTCCGGCGGTTGCATCCCCGCACACCTGATCGACACCCCCATCGACTATGACAACCTGCTCGCCATCGGCTCTATGATGGGTTCGGGCGGTCTGATCGTCATGGACGAGGACAACTGTATGGTCGATATCGCTAAGTTCTTCCTCGAGTTTACCGTTGATGAGTCCTGCGGTAAGTGCACGCCTTGCCGTGTTGGTACTCGCAGATTGCTCGAGATCCTGGATAAGATCATCTCCGGTAACGGCGAGCTGGAAGACCTTGATCGTATGGAAGAGCTGTGCAACTACATCAAGAGCGCATCTCTGTGCGGTCTGGGCCAGACGGCTCCTAACCCCGTTATCTCCACTCTGCGCTACTTCCGCGACGAGTACATTTCTCATATCGTGGACAAGAAGTGCCCTGCAGGCGTATGTAAGAAGCTGGTTCAGTTCGTGATCGATCCCGAAAAGTGCATTGGCTGCGGCAAGTGTGCAAAGAATTGTCCTGCGGATACGATCGTCAGAACCGATTACACCGCTCCCGGTCACAAGCTGGCGTCCTTCAAGATCGAGCAGAGCAAGTGCGTCAAGTGCGGTGCTTGTATCGATAATTGTAAGTTCAACGCCATTTCCAAGCAATAAGAAAGGAGAATTGTGGACATGGAAACTGTAAATGTTATTATTAACGGTATCAGCTATGCCGTACCGAAGGGCTCCACGGTTCTGGAAGCGGCAAGAGCTGCTCACATCGATATCCCGACCCTTTGCTATTTGAAGGACATCAACGAGATCGGCGCATGCCGTCTGTGCTTGGTTGAGGTCTCCGAAGGCGGTAAGCCTTTCCGTATGGTTACCGCTTGCGTATATCCTGTTGCTGAGGGCATGGTCGTTAAGACCAACACCCCCAAGATCGCTGCCTCCAGAAAGATGAACCTGGAGCTGTTGCTCTCCAACCACGATAAGAAGTGCCTGACCTGCGTACGCTCCACCAACTGCGAGCTGCAGCAGCTGTGCCGTGACTACGGTGTTGAGGAGTCCAGCTTTAACGGCTTGATGAACCACTACGAGATCGAGACCGGCTCGCCCATCATCCGCGACAACAACAAGTGCGTTCTGTGCCGTCGTTGCGTTGCTACCTGCGCTAAGATCCAGCAGATCGGCGTTATCGGTGCCAACGACCGTGGCTTTGATACTCACATTGCTTGCGCGTTTGAGTCTAAGCTGGTTGACAGCCCCTGCATCAACTGCGGTCAGTGCATCGTATCCTGCCCCGTTGGCGCACTGTATGAAAGAGACGATACCGATGAGGTATTCGAGGCTCTGGCAGATGAGAGCAAGCACGTTCTGATCTGCGCTGCTCCTTCCGTCCGTGCTCAGATCGGCGAGTGCTTCGGCTACGAGCCCGGCACTGACTGCGAGGGTAAGATGGTTGCCGCTATGAAGGCTCTGGGCTTTGAAGGCGTCTACGATATGAACCTGACGGCTGACCTGACCATCGTCGAAGAGGCTAATGAGCTGCTTGGCCGCGTCAAGAACGGCGGCGCTCTGCCTATGATCACCTCCTGCTCGCCCGGTTGGATCAAGTACTGCGAGCACTACTTCCCGGATATGGTGGACAACCTGTCCTCCTGCAAGTCTCCTCAGCAGATGTTCGGTGCGATCGTTAAGACCTACTACGCACAGAAGATGGGCTGGGATCCCAAGGATATCTTCATGGTATCTGCGATTCCTTGTACCGCGAAGAAGTTCGAGGTTGGCAGACCCAACCAGTCCGCGGCAGGTGTTCCCGACGTTGACGTCGCTATCACCACCCGCGAGCTGGGTCGCATGATCAAGAAGGCCGGCATCAACTTCCGCGCTCTTGACGATGCGAAGTTTGACGATCCTTTCGCAATCGGTTCTTCCGCAGGCGCGATCTTCGGTGCTACCGGCGGTGTTATGGAGGCTGCTCTGCGTTACGCTGCCGAGGTTATCTCGGGCGAAAAGCTGGAGAAGCTGGAGTTCAACGAAGTCCGTGGCGTAGAGGGCATCAAGACTGCGTCCTACAAGGTTGGCGATATGACCATCAACGTAGCCGTTGCTTCCGGTACCGGTAACGCAAAGAAGCTGCTCAACATGGTTAAGGCAGGCGAGCTCGACGTTCAGTTCATCGAGATCATGGCTTGCCCCGGCGGCTGTGTCAACGGCGGCGGTCAGCCCATCCAGCCTGCATCCGTTCGTATGAACATGGATCTGCGCGAGGTTCGTGCTTCCGTCCTGTACAACGACGATGCAAACTGCGACGTTCGTAAGTCTCAGGATAACCTGGCCGTACAGAAGCTGTACGATGAGTTCCTTGGCGAACCCAACAGCCATAAGGCACACGAGATCCTGCACACCACCTACATTAAGCGTGGTCTGTAATTAAGGGTTAAAACATAAAGGCGGGGGAAAACTTTTTTGAAAAAAAGTTTCCCCCCGCACCCCTTTTCAAAAAACTTCAAGGAAAAGAGCAAGGAATAGGTTTTGAATGAAAGCAAAAACTCTTGCCGGCTCTGGATTTCTTGGAGGGAGGG
>JAZLCA010000044.1:0-13880 GCA_045613985.1 Eubacteriales bacterium
CGCTCTTCACATCTCGGCTTGCGCCGAGACACACGAGCATTGCTTGCTCGCTGAACGCGAGCATCGCGCAGAGGCGCGACCGCAAGGCTCCCGCCCTACGGAAAGAATCGCTCGCCGCAAAGCCAACACGAGCGGCAGGCGCACAAAGCAAGAACTCTTGCGGGTTTCTTAAGGGCATTAGGCCCTTAAGTCCGCTTTCTTGGTTCGTTCTTTGTCGGATGACAAAGAATGAACATCAATACAGCACACCGAACGCGCACGAAGTGCAGTGTGAGGCTGTAGAAGAAGTAGTATAAAATCCAGATATCCAAACAATCCCCCCGGAGGAACTATGTACCATCTAATCAATAACCTCCTTCTATACACCACCCCCAACCACGATTCCATCCTCGAAACATTGGCCTTTGTGATGGAACGCGTGGACGAGGATGACTTTGACACAGACTACGCCCGCCGCGGTGTTCACGACCTGGTCAAAAAAATCCTCGACCTCTCCACCGCCTACGGCTTCGACGTCAACCTCTGGCAGTGCTACCTGACCTACCATCTGGTCATGAACGAAAACACCTTCTCGCTCACCTGTGAACGGGTAGGTGCGACCGAGGGAGGCAGTATCAATCTTCTGGCCAAGCGCGACCTGGAGATCTTTTATGAGCTGTTCCATTACGATTTTTCCGCCTTGGAAAGCAAGCTCGGCACGAGCGTCTTTTCCATCCTGACCGATTATACCGCCATCCCCAAGCGGGACTGCCTGTATAACGCCGACGTCAGCTTGCATATCCGCTTGCTGCGCGATCGGCTGGCCGCCGCCCGAAATGCCGACGAAATGTTTGATCACCTGACCGCCTACTACCGCGATCGCGGGGTGGGAATGTTCGGTATGAACCGCGCCTTCCGCATCGCCGAGGGCGAGAGCGGCGTTGAATTCGTTCCCGTCCGGAACGCGGATAAAATTATGCTGTCCGACCTTGTGGGCTACGAGCATCAAAAAGGTCAGCTCAAGCAAAACACCTGCGCCTTCGTCCGGGGCAAGCCGGCCAATAACGTCCTCTTGTACGGCGACAGCGGCACGGGTAAATCGTCCAGCATTAAAGCGGTGCTCAACGAGTATTTTGAGGATGGCTTGCGCATGATCGAAATCTACAAGCATCAATTCGGCCTGCTTTCCTCCGTTATTTCTGCCATCAAAAAACGAAATTATCGTTTCATTATATATATTGACGATCTGTCCTTTGAGGAGCATGAGATCGAGTACAAATACCTCAAAGCCGTCATCGAGGGCGGCGTCGAGACTCGCCCCGAGAACATACGAATCTACGCGACCTCCAACCGCCGCCATCTCATTCGCGAGACCTGGAGCGATCGCGGCGACATGGAGCACGACGGCGACATCCATCGCTCCGATACCATGGAGGAAAAGCTGTCGCTGGCCGCGCGGTTCGGCTTGTCCATCAACTATTCCGATCCCACCCACAACGAGTATCTCAATATCGTTCGTGCCTTGGCCGCCCGCGAGGGACTGGAGGTGGACGACGAGACGCTGTGCCGCGAGGCCAACCGCTTCGAGATCCGCCATGGCGGTGTGTCGGGTCGCGTCGCACGGCAGTTTATTGACGATATGAAAACAAAGGAGAAGTAATTATGCTTACGTTGGATAAAATTTATCAGGCTGCCTACGTTCTCAAGCAGGTGGCGAGAAAAACCGACCTCATCTATGCTCAAAAGCTATCCGGCGATAATGAAATTTACTTAAAGACGGAAAATTTGCAGGTGACGGGTAGCTTTAAGCTGCGCGGCGCCTACTACAAGATCAGCCAGCTGACCGAGGAGCAGAAAAATGCAGGCATCATCGCCTGCAGCGCGGGCAATCACGCCCAGGGCGTTGCTCTTGCTTCCTCTCGCATGGGCATCAAGAGCGTCATCTGTATGCCCGACGGCGCTCCTATTTCCAAGGTCGAGGCCACCCGCGCACTGGGCGCGGAGGTTTGCTTGGTGCCCGGCGCGTATGACGATGCCTACGCTCACGCGTGCGAGTTGGAAAGAGAGACGCACGCCACCTTCATCCACCCCTTCGACGACGAGGAGGTCATCGCGGGGCAGGGAACCATTGGTCTTGAAATTCTGGAGCAGCTGGAAAACGTGGACGCGGTGGTCGTTCCCATTGGCGGCGGCGGACTCATTTCGGGTGTGGCGTATGCCGTTAAGCAGCTGCGTCCCGAGGTCAAGGTCTATGGCGTACAGGCCGAAAACGCGGCCGGTATGCTCAAGAGCCATCTGGAAGGCAAGCCCATCACGCTGGACAAGGTTGCCACCTTTGCCGACGGTATCGCCGTGCGGCATCCGGGAGATCTCACCTTCTCGCTGATCGAGAAGTACGTCGATGAAATCGTCACCGTCACCGAGGATGAGATCGCAACGGCCATTTTGGCGCTGATCGAAAAGCAAAAGCTCATCGCCGAGGGCGCGGGCGCGGTCAGCGTTGCCGCCGCCATGTTCGGCAAGCTTCCCATCCACGGAAAGCGGGTGGTTTGCCTGGTTTCCGGCGGTAATATTGACGTAAATATTCTCTCTCGTGTCATTACCCGCGGTTTGGTCAAGAGCGGCCGCAATACCACCCTCCAGATCGCGCTGGAGGATAAGCCGGGACAGCTCGAGGGCGTCAGCCGCATTATTTCGCAGTGCGGCGGCAACGTCGTCAGCGTCCACCACGAAAGGTCCGATGCCAATATGCCCATCTCCAGCTGTTATCTTAAGATCGGTATGGAAACCCGCGACTTCGCCCAGATCGAAGAGATCCGTAAGGCACTTGTCGCCGCAGGGTTCCATTTGGTGTCGTAAGGGGGACGGATGCAGGGGAACTTCTTGAAAGAAGTTCCCTCACACTCCCTCAAGAACTTTATAAAAAAGAAGAACAGGAGCGTAGCCGGGACAACTTCTTCTTACTCTGTATGGGGAAGGGCGTGCGCTGTTCCAAGCAAAAGCTGCCGCGAGCTCAGCGCGCGATGAAATCGCGCAGTGTGAGCGTCCGTAGAAGAAGTAGTAAAAAATTCAGTTAACCTCCCGAAAGGAATATAAAAATGAAACAAATCTCCACCTCCAACGCCCCCGCCGCCATCGGCCCCTACTCCCAGGGACTTACCGTGGGAAATCTTACCTTCATCTCCGGTCAGATTCCCGTCAATCCCGCCACGGGAAATATGCCCGATACCATCGAGGAGCAGGCAACGCAGGCCTTGACCAATCTCAAAAACGTGTTGGCCGCCGCCGATCTTTCCATGAACAACGTCATCAAAACCGTCGTCTTTTTGGCCGACCTGAACGATTTCCCCGTAGTCAACCGCATCTACGAGAGCTTTTTCTCTGCGCCCTATCCCGCCCGCAGCTGTGTGCAGGTGGCCGGTATCCCCAAGGGAGCAAAAATTGAGATTGAGTGCATCGCGGTGAAGGAATAAGCGCTATTCGCCCCGCATGATTGCGGGGCGTTCCTTTTTTGATCCAAATTTTCACAGAGAAAAGAGTCATCATTCATGAAGATCATCGATTTCCATACCCACGTCTACCCCGATCGCATTGCCGATAAAGCGACGAGAGCGACGTGTGACTTTTACGGCCTGGACACCGACCAGACCGGCACGGTAGATACCCTTTTGAGCAAAGGCCGCGCGGCCGGAATCGACCGTTTTGTCCTTTTGCCCGTGGCGGTGCATCCGCGAGGTGTTCGCGCCGTCAACGAATTTATCGTCGGGCAGATCCAACAGCATCCCGAATGTTACGGCTTCGGCACGGTGCATCCCGACATGGAGGATTTGAACGGCGAGCTTGAGTATATCCGCGCGTCGGGGCTGCTCGGCGTCAAGCTGCATCCCGATATGCAAGCAATCCACACCGACGATGAAAAATGGTTTCCCCTGTACGAGTGGCTGCAGGAAAAGGGATTGCCTTTGTTCGTCCATTGCGGCGACGAGCATCGGGATTTTTCCCATCCGCGACGCTTGCGGCGGGTGATCGATCGTTTTCCCCGCTTGATTGTGATTGCCGCACACTTGGGCGGCTGGTCCAAGTGGGACGAGGCGGTGGAGTATCTGCAGGATACCGACTGCTACGTGGATATTTCCAGCTGTATGATGTTTCTTTCGCCCGAAAAGGTGGCGGAGTATGTCCGGGCGTTCGGGGCGCACCGCGTGCTGTTTGGAACGGATTTCCCCATTTGGGATGCGGCGAGCGAGGTGAAAAATTTGCAATCCTTGCCGCTGACGGACGACGAGAAAGAGCAGATTTTCTTGCGCAATGCAGAGAGGATTTTGGGGGAGGAAGACTGAGCCTTTTGCTGACTGCGTAGCCGGACGCGCACACAGCTTTGCGCGTGCGCTGTACGGAGGTGTTCATTCTTTCTTGTCCGAGAAAGAACGAACCAAGAAAGCGGACCAAAGGGCCTAATGCCCTTTGGAAACCCGCAGCGCGAAAAGTCGTTGCGCTGTCGCTTCACTCATTTTTTCGCGAATTTTTACATCTGCAGCTTTTGCGTTGGCGTTTTAAAGAAAAACGCCAACACTAAGTAGCACGCAAGCGAGACAGCAAAAGGTTTTTGCTACCTGCGGCGCACCCCGGTTCAATGCCGGGGGTTCCCAGGGGGAACGTCTTGGCGCGCAATGTTTGCGCCCGCGCTTGCGCGATGTTCGCGACCGCGAACAAGCAAACTTGCGATTTCGGTTTGCCGAAATCTGTTTTCTTGGCTACTTCTTGCCGCGTGGCAAGAAGTAGCATCAAAAAGCCGGCGCAGTATGATCGTCCGTAGAAAAAATAGTAAAAAATTTCAACTATCCCCCCAAAAACTTTCCCCGAACCCCTTGACTTTATCACTTTACCGTGGTAAAATGTTAAAACATTCTTGAAAATAAGGGGAGACCTACCTATGAATAAAAAAGCCCCCAACCGACAAACCAACGATATGCTGATCGACGCCATCCTGTCCTTGCAAACCCCCGAGGAATGCCGCGCATTCCTGGAGGATATCTGCACCATTAAGGAGCTGCAGGATTTTTCCCAGCGTCTGCGCGTGGCACAAATGCTGAGCGAAGGTAAAAACTACCAGGAGATCTGCGCCGCTACCGGGGCGAGCACCGCCACCATTTGCCGCGTCAACAAATGCCTGGTGTACGGCGAGGGTTATCGCGCCGTGTTGGATAAGATCACCGCCGAGCAACAAGGAGAATCGTGATATGGATACTTACGTAATGACAAGGGAAGAGCTCGTTTCCTATCAGCTGCGTACCCTTTACAGCAGATACGGCTATTCCCAATATAAAATGAGCAAATTCGAGGAGTATGATCTGTACGTCCGCAACAAGAATTTTTTGGTGTCGGACAACGTCATTACCTTCACCGACCATTCAGGGCGCCTGCTCGCCCTCAAACCCGACGTGACGCTTTCCATCGTCAAGAGCGGCCGCGACGTCCCGGGTAAGGTCAGCCGTATATATTATCATGAAAACGTCTACCGTACCGCCCCCGGCAGTCGCGACTTCCGCGAGATCACCCAGATCGGGCTGGAATGCATCGGCAAGCTGGACACCTACCTTGTGTGCGAGGTGCTGACACTTGCCGCCAAGAGCCTGAAGAGTGCGGGACAGTATATCTCCTTCTTCCAATCTCCCGACTATTTGTTGGAAATTTCTCACCTGGACGTTGTTTCCTGTCTGTTGGAACAGCTTTCGGTCAGCGACGAGGTCAAAGGAGAGCTGCTCGGTTGCATCGGTGAAAAAAATGCCCACGATATTATTCGCATCTGCCGCGAGGCGGGAGTGGATGAGACACGGGCAAAGGCGTTGCAAACGCTCATCACCTCCTACGGCACGCCCGACGAGGTTCTTCCCGTCCTGCTCGGATTGGCACAAGGGAACGAGGCTTTGCGCGAGTCCGTGGAGGAGCTGACGCGCACGATCGACGCTTTGCCGGAGGAGGTTCGTGAGCGGGTCAGACTTGATTTTTCTCTGCTCAACGATATGACCTATTACAACGGCATCGTCTTCCGCGGCTACATCAAGGGCATTCCCGACGGTGTTCTGTCGGGCGGCCGTTACGATCGCCTCATGCGCAAGATGGGCAGAAGCTCCGACGCCATCGGCTTTGCCGTGTATCTGGATCGCCTGGCCGGCTATTATACCACCGCCCCCGGCGAGTTTTACGACGTTGTTTTGCTTTACAACGACAAGACCTCTCCTCGGGAATTGAGCGAATGGATGGCAAAGTACGTTGCCAAAGGCGAGCGCGCCGTGGCCATCTGCGACATCCCGGGCAACTGGCACTACAAAGAGGTGATCGACATCAGAGGAGGCAAGTGCGATGAGTGATATGCTGAACGTCGCCCTTCCCAAGGGAAGACTGGGCGAAAAAGTGTACGATATGTTTGAAAAGGCGGGCTTTGCCTGCCCCTCCATCCGCGAAAACAGCCGCAAGCTGATTTTCGAGAACCCCGAGGCAGGCGTCAGATATTTCTGGGTCAAGCCCTCGGACGTTGCTATTTACGTCGCACGCGGTGCTGCCGACATCGGCGTGGCGGGCAAGGACATTTTGCTCGAATATGCCCCCGACGTCTACGAGCTGCTCGACATGGAGCTAGGCAAGTGCCGCATGGCCGTCGCCGCTCCCAAGGATTTTTGCGACGATGCCCGCAGACCCCTGAAGGTCGCGACCAAATTCGAAAACATTGCCAAAAGATATTACGCCTCGATCGGACGGGATATTGACATCATCCATCTCAACGGCTCCATCGAGATCGCCCCCATTCTTGGCTTGTCCGACGTGATCGTGGACATCGTGGAAACGGGAAAAACGCTCAAGGAAAATGACCTTTGCGTCTTTGAGGAGATTCTCCCCATCAGCGCCCGCCTGATCGCCAACAAAGCCAATTTCAAATTCAAGCAGGCCGCCATCCGAGCCCTCTCGGACAGCCTGCAAGAGCAAATTCAATGTCGCACGGAGGTGCAAAAATGATTCCGATTCTCCAATACGGACAAGTCAAAAACGAAGAGATCTTCGCCCGCGTCGAGCCCAAGTTTGACGTGACGGGCATCGTCGCCGATATCATCGCGACGGTCCGACGCGAGGGCGACGCCGCTCTTCTGGCATATAACAAAAAATTCGACGGCGCAGATATGACCGATCTGCTCGTTACCCCCGCCGAAATGGCGGAGGCGCTGGCCGCCGTCGATCCCAAGTTCATTGCAATTTTGGAGCGCGCGGCCGCGAACATCCGCAAGTTCCACGAAAAGCAGGTGCGCAACAGCTTCATCGTCAACGACGAGGACGGCATTGTCATGGGGCAAAAGGTCATTCCCGTCGATCGCGCGGGACTGTACGTGCCCGGCGGCACGGCGGCCTATCCCTCCACCGTTCTCATGGACGCCATTCCTGCCAAGATCGCGGGCGTGCGCGAGGTCGTCATGGTGACGCCTCCCTCCAAGGACGGAAAGGTCAATCCTGTCATTCTGGCGGCGGCTCACGTGGCCGGCATCGACCGTATTTTTAAGGTCGGCGGCGCGCAGGCGGTGGCCGCGCTGGCATATGGTACCGAGAGTGTGCCCCGCGTAGACAAGATCGTCGGCCCCGGCAACGCCTTCGTGGCCGAGGCAAAGCGACAGGTCTATGGCATCGTTTCCATCGACATGATCGCAGGTCCGAGTGAGATTCTGATCGTCGCGGACGGGGCGAGCAACCCCCGCCACGTCGCGGCCGACCTGCTCTCGCAGGCGGAGCACGATAAGCTGGCAAGCGCGGTGCTGGTGACCGATTCGGCGGAGTTGGCCGAGGCGGTACAAGCCGAGATCGAGCGGCAGATCCCCCTTTTGGAGCGTGCCGAGATCGCCCGCGCGTCCATCGACAATAACGGCAAGATCATCGTGGCCAAGGACTTGAAGGTCGCCATCGACATTGCCAATGAAATCGCCCCCGAGCATCTGGAATTGTGCGTCGATGCACCGTTTGATTATCTGGACAGCATTCGCCACGCGGGCTCCATCTTCATGGGCCGCAACTGCCCCGAGGCGCTGGGCGACTACATGGCAGGCCCCAACCACACCCTGCCCACCAGCGGTACGGCTCGTTTTTCGAGCCCCTTGTCGGTCGATGATTTCGTCAAAAAGACGCAGTATACCTATTTCACCCGTGGAGCACTCGAAAGAGTTGCACGCGACGTGGAATACTTTGCGACCAAAGAAGGCCTGACCGCCCATGCCAAGAGTGCTGTCGTGCGCCTGGAGGACGAGCAATGAGCCGTTTTCAAAGTGCGCGCCTGTCCGCGCTGTCGCCCTATACGCCGGGCGAACAGCCGCGCGATATGAAATATATCAAGCTGAACACCAACGAGTCTCCCTTTGCTCCTTCCGAAAAGGCGCAAAAGGCGGCGGCAGAGGCGGCGGGACGCTTGCAGCTGTACAGCGATCCGACCTGTCGGGTGCTGGTGGATAAGCTGGCGGAGCTTTACGGCGTGGATGCCGACGAGGTGATCGTCACCAACGGCTCGGACGAGGTGCTGGATTTTGCCTTCCAGGCCTTTTGCGACCAAAATACGCCGGCGCAGTTTGCCGACATTACCTACGGCTTTTACCCCGTATTTGCCGACCGAAACGGCATCCCTTATCAAACCGTTGCGCTCAAGGACGATTTTACGATCGATATCAGCGACTATTTTGAGGCGGGCAAGACCATTTTCATCGCCAACCCCAACGCCCCGACGGGTCTGGCTCTTTCGCGCGATGAGATCGAGCAGATTCTGATTCACAATCCCGACAACGTCGTCGTCATCGACGAGGCCTACGTGGATTTCGGGGGAGAGAGCTGTGTGCCGCTGATCAAAATATACGATAATCTGCTGGTCACCCAGACCTTTTCCAAGTCGCGCTCGCTGGCAGGCGGCCGCCTCGGCTTTGGCATCGGCAGTCGCGCCTTGATCGCCGATCTGCACACCATTCGCTATTCGACCAATCCCTACAACGTCAACAGCATGACGGCGGCGGCCGGCTACGGTGTCCTTTGCGACGAGGAATATACCCGGAAAAACTGCCAAACCATCATGGAAAATCGGGAATGGACGGCGGCCGAGCTGAAAAAACGCGGCTTTGAGCTGACCGATTCCAAAACCAACTTTATCTTTGCCAAGCATCCGAGGCTGGACGGAGGCGAGCTGTATGCCGCACTCAAGGCGCGCGGCGTCCTGATCCGTCATTTCCATGCGCCAAGGATCTGCGACTACAATCGCATTACCGTCGGCAGCCGCGAGCAAATGCAGGCCTTTTTGGATGCTGTCGATGGGATTTTGAAGGAGGTACTTTAACGTGAGAAGTGTTACTATCACCCGCACCACTGCCGAGACGGACATCACCCTGTCGCTTACCCTGGATGGCAAGGGACAGAGCGCGATTCAAAGCGGTTGCGGCTTTCTTGACCATATGCTCACCCTGTTCGCCAAGCACGGCGGTTTTGATCTGAACGTCACCTGCGACGGCGACAATTACGTCGACGATCACCATACCGTGGAGGACATCGGTATCGTGCTGGGACAGGCCTTTGCCGAGGCGCTGGGCGACAAGCGGGGCATCACCCGCTACGGCTCTATGATTCTGCCCATGGACGAGTCGCTGATTTTGGCGGCCGTCGATCTGTCGGGCAGAAGCTATCTTGGCTTTGCCTTGGATATTCCCACCGCCCGCGTCGGTTCGTTTGACACCGAGCTGGTCGAGGAATTCTGGCTGGCCTTCACCCGCAAGGCCGAATGTACGCTCCATTTGCGCAAGATGGCCGGAACCAACTCCCACCACGTCATCGAGGGAGCTTTTAAGGCGGCCGCACGCGCGCTTCGTCAGGCAGTGGCCATTGATGCTGACCGTCCCGACGATCTGCCCTCGACCAAGGGGGTACTGTGATGGTCGCGGTCGTTGATTACGGTGTGGGCAATCTGTTCTCGCTGTGCTCTTCACTTGCCGCCATTGGCGCGGAGACGGTCGTCACGGACGATCCTGTCGTTCTTGCCGCCGCCGACCGCATCATTCTGCCCGGCGTGGGCGCCTTTGGCGATGCGGCAGACAAGCTGCGCGAGCGCGGATTGTTCGACGTTTTGCGAGACCTCGCCGCCCAAGGGAAACCGCTGATGGGCATTTGCCTTGGCATGCAGCTGTTGTTTGAAAAGGGCTTTGAATACGGCGAGCACGAAGGACTTGGGCTGATCCGGGGCGAGGTTCGTCCTATCAGCGAGGTCATCCCCGCCGACTTGAAAATTCCCCACATTGGCTGGAACGCTCTGCATTTCGAGGGCGAAAAGTCACCCATCTTCCGCTATCTTGACGAAGGGGACTTCGTCTATTTCGTCCATTCCTTCTACGGCAAAAACGAGGACGGCTCTGTCATCGCTACCTCCGACTACGGCGCACCCTTGACCGCCGCTGTCGGTCGCGCAAACGTCTTTGGCTGCCAGTTCCACCCCGAAAAAAGCGGCAACGTGGGATTGAAGATTTTGAAAGCATTTTGTGAGGTGGGAGAGCGTGTGGAGAAAACTTCTTGAAAGAAGTTTTCCCCACGCCCCTTTCAAGAACTTTATGGAAGGGAAAAGAAGGGCTCGTCCTTGCGACTTCTCCTGACTCTGTAGGGGGGAGAGAATACGCTATTCCACAGAGTAGCTCCCGCGAGCTCATGGGGCCCATCCCATTCGCTCCACAAAGTTAGATTTACCCGTAGGGGCGATCATCGATCGCCCGCCATTGAGATAAAAATGCAGGACAAACGGGCGTTCCATGAACGCCCCTACAAGACCGCAAAAACCTTGCTTTCCCCACCTGCCGCTCGTGATATCTGCGTGGCGAGCGATTCTTTCCGTAGGGCGGGAGCCTTGCGGTCGCGCCACTGCGCGATGCTCGCGTTCAGCGAGCAAGCAATGCTCGTGTGTCTCGGCGCAAGCCGAGATGTGAAGAGCGGCAATGCCAAGGGAGCTCTAAGAGGGAACGTCTTGGCAGGCAATGTTTGCGCCCGCGCTTTGCGCGATGTTCGCGACCGCGAACAAGCAAACTTGCGATTTCGGCTTGCCGAAATCTGTTTTCTTTGGTACTTTCTTTGTTCAGAGACAAAGAAAGTACATAAAAAGCAATCCGCGCGGCGCGCGGTACAAAAGTTGCTTTTCTAAGGGAAGAATTTTGCAAAGCAAAATTCTTCAAAAGCGGGTAACTGAACTTCGAATAAGCACGAAATGATAAGCCCGCGTTAGCGTCCGTAGAAGAAGTTTCTGAAAAAATTAAGCGAAACCAAACTCACCCCAAAGGAGAATTTTTATGCAACCCCAAAAAACTAACCGCTTTATCTGCACCGAAATCTCAGGCGGTGCCTTTGATGCCACGAAACAACGCGTTCTCGTCGACCGTAAAACGGGCGTCAACTACCTCTGGACGGCCAGCGGCTACGCAGGCGGATTGACCGTCCTCGTCGACGCCGAGGGCAAGCCCATCGTCACCCCCGTTCCTCGCGACGAAGAATAAAGGGGGAGAGAACCGTGTCTGAAATTTTAGAAATCATCATGATCGTCAGCTTCGGCGCCTCCTGGCCGTTTAACGTGGTCAGGTCGTTCAAGGCGCGAACGGCAAAGGGAAAAAGCCCGGCATTCCTGATTCTGATTTTGATCGGATACGTGGCAGGCATCGTTGCCAAGCTGACCAATTCCGCCTACATGGCCGAATTTTCAACCAAATGGTACGTGCTGATTTTTTATATTTTGAATTTTTTGATGGTCGGCATTGATTTCGCGCTGTATCTTCGAAATCGCAAGCTCGACCTCAATCGAAGCTGATAACGCTATCCTCAAAGGAGATTTTTATGCTCATTTTCCCCGCCATTGACCTGTACGGCGGCAAAGCCGTCCGCCTGTACAAAGGCGATTACCAAAACATGACCGTCTACAACGACAACCCCCTGTCCGTCGCCCGCGATTTTGTCGCGGCAGGTGCGAGTTGCATCCACATGGTAGACCTGGAGGGTGCCCGTGACGGCACAACACCCAACCTCGCCATCGTCCGCGAAATTGCGGAAAAAACCCCGCTGTTCACCGAAATCGGGGGCGGCATCCGCTCCATGGACACCGTCCGCGCCTATCTCGACGCGGGGGTGGATCGCGTCATTCTCGGTACGGCTGCCGTGACCGATCCCGCGTTTTTGCAAGCCGCCCTGGCCGAATACGGTGAGCGGATTGCCGTTGGGGTAGACATCAAGGACGGCCGTGTGGCCATCAAGGGCTGGTTGGAAACCGCCGAGGACGATGCCTTGACGTTTTGCGAGAAAATGCAAAAAATGGGCGTTCGCACCATCATCAGCACCGACATTTCCAAGGACGGCGCCATGATGGGGGCCAACCATGAACTGTACCGCACGCTGGCAGAGAAATTTGATTTGCAAATTGTGGCATCGGGCGGTGTCTCGTCGCTCGACGACGTCAAAAAACTGCGCGCGCTGGATCTGTACGGTGCTATCATCGGCAAGGCGTACTATACGGGCGCGATCGATCTGAGAGAAGCAATCGAGGTATCCAAATGATAACGAAGAGAATTATTCCTTGCCTGGACGTCCGCGACGGACGCGTGGTCAAGGGTGTGAATTTTGAAGGACTGCACGACGTGTCCTCTCCCGTGGAGCTGGCCCGCTATTACAGCGACCGCGGCGCCGACGAGCTGGTGTTTTATGACATCACTGCTTCGAGTGAGGGACGTAAGCTGTTTACCGACATTTTGTGCGAGGTGGCAAAGACCATTTTCATTCCGCTGACGGTCGGCGGCGGCATCAACACGCTGGACGATTTTGATCGCGTGCTCAAATGCGGCGCGGATAAGGTCAGCGTCAATTCGGGTGCCATCCGCAACCCCTCCCTGATTGCTGAGGCGGCCAAGCGCTACGGCGACCAGTGTGTCGTTCTGTCGGTCGACATCAAGCGAGTGGACGGACAATTCCACGTGTTCGCCAAGGGCGGCCGCGAGGACACCGGCATGGAGGCCATCGAATGGATCCGCCGCGGTGTCGCATCGGGCGCGGGCGAGATCGTGGTCAATTCCATCGATACCGACGGTGTCAAAGGCGGCTTCGACCTTGAAATGCTCGACGCTGTCTGCCGTGCCGTTGACGTCCCCGTCATTGCCTCGGGCGGCGCCGGTTGCATCGACCATTTTACTACCCTGTTCCAAACTCTCCCCCGCGTCGATGCAGGTCTTGCCGCCTCCATCTTCCACTTCGGCGAGGTCAAAATCGAAGACCTCAAACGCGAGTTGGTGAAGAATGGTATTCCGATGAGAATATAGGGAACGTGTGGAGAAAACTTCTTGAAAGAAGTTTTCCCCACGCCCCTTTCAAGAACTTTAATGGAAGGGAAAGGAAAGACTCGCCCATGCAACTTCTCTTGACTCTGTATGGGACAGGGAATATGCTGTTCCGTAGAATAGCTGCCGCAAGAAGTGGGGCCTCTCCTCGCTGGCGCTCGGCATCAATTTGCTCCGCAAATTGACTCCGTTCCCCCCGACCCTTTCGCTCCACAAAGTTAGATTTACCTTTGTGGCGGACAGTCCGGGAGGCCTGTCCCTACAAGACAATAAGAAATTTTGCTTTCTCCACCTGCCGCTCGTGTTGACTTTGCGGCGGGAGATGTGAAAAACTGAATTTCACACATCTTCGCTACTTGACGCGCATACAGCTTCGCGCTGCGCTGTTTAGCATTTATGCCATTTCTTTGTTGTTCCACAAAGAAATGGCGAAAGAAAGGGAACCAAGGGGCTCCCCCTTGGAACTCCGAGCGCGTCTTTGTGGGCGCGCAAGCGCGCAACACGACGCGAAAACGAGCATCTTCAGCCTCTGCGTTTGCA
>JAZLCA010000045.1:0-23161 GCA_045613985.1 Eubacteriales bacterium
TGCAAACGCAGAGGCTGAAGATGCTCGTTTTCGCGTCGTGTTGCGCGCTTGCGCGCCCACAAAGACGCGCTCGGAGTTCCAAGGGGGAGCCCCTTGGTTCCCTTTCTTTCGCCATTTCTTTGTGGAACAACAAAGAAATGGAATGAAGTGCTAAACAGATCAGCGCGCGACGTAGTCGCGCAGTATGATCGTCAAGAGAAAAAGTCGTGGAAAATTTAAGTTAACTTAATTATAGATAGGGAACTTTTCGCACAAAGCCTGAACTTCCGCAGAAATTCTATCCTTGCTATTCTCAAAATCACGGATGGTATCGATGATCCAGCCGGCGATGAGCTTCATCTCGGGCTCCTTAAATCCGCGAGTGGTGACCGCGGGCGTACCGATGCGCAGACCGCTGGTGACGAAAGGACTCTGGGGATCGTTCGGAATGGTATTCTTGTTGGCGGTGATGTGAACCTCGTCCAGACGATGCTCCAGCTCCTTGCCGGTAATGCCCTCGTCGACCAGGTTGAGCAGCATCAGGTGATTGTCCGTGCCGCCCGAGACCAGCTTAATGCCGCCTTCGGTCAAAGCCTGTGCCAATACGGCCGCGTTCTTGACGATCTGCTGCTGGTATTCCTTGAATTCGTCGGTCAGCGCCTCACCGAAAGCGACGGCCTTGGCGGCGATGATGTGCATCAAGGGACCGCCCTGCGTGCCGGGGAATACGGCCTTGTCGATCTGCTTTGCCAGCTCCTCGCGGCACAGGATCATACCGCCTCTGGGACCGCGCAGTGTCTTGTGGGTGGTCGTGGTGACGACGTCAGCGTAAGGTACGGGCGAGGGGTGAACGCCGGCGGCGATCAGGCCCGCAATGTGAGCCATATCGACCATCAGATAAGCACCCACCTCGTCTGCAATCTCGCGGCAACGGGGGAAATCGATGGTTCTGGAGTAGGCACTGGCACCTACAACGATGAGCTTAGGCTTGCATTCCAGAGCAATGCGGCGCATTTCGTCGTAGTCGATCACCTCGGTCTCGGGGCTGACACCGTAGGGAACGACGTTGAAATACTTACCCGAAATGTTGACGGGCGAGCCGTGAGACAGGTGACCGCCCTGCTGCAGATTCATGCCCATGACGGTGTCGCCGGGCTGAAGCAGCGCGAAGAATACGGCCAGGTTGGCGTTGGCACCGCTGTGGGGCTGAACGTTGGCGTGCTCGGCGCCGAACAGCTTGCAAGCGCGCTCGCGGGCGATGTTTTCCACAACGTCAACGCAGTAGCAGCCGCCGTAGTAACGCTTGGAGGGATAGCCCTCGGCGTATTTGTTGGTCAGGACGCCGCCGGCGGCCAAAAGAACGGCCTTGGAGACGATATTTTCGGAGGCGATCAGCTCGATGTTGTGCTGCTGGCGGGCAAGCTCAGCGTCACAGGCCTCGAAGACTTCGGAATCGTAGTTTTTCAATTCATCAAAAAAGTTCATGGGGGGATCCTTTCAGGGGGATTTTTGGGGGTATAGCTAAGGTTTTTACAACTTTTTTATGGCCTCGCCCAGCTTCGCGCGCTCGGTGTGCCGGTATGGATGTTACTTCTTTGTCGTTCCACAAAGAAGTAACCAAGAAAGGGAACCAAGGCTTTCCCCCTTGGATTCCCCTCCTTTGCCGCTCTTCAAAGCAGGCTTGGGGGAACATATTTCGGCTTGCGCCGAAACGTGGCGAGTTTTATTCGCCCGCTAAACACGGGCGTGGCGCAAAGCGCAAACATAAAACTCCAAGACATCTATGCTTTTTCTGCATCGCTCGCCATTTTGCCACCACGAGCGGCAGATAGAATTTGCCATAGGTTCTCTAATATGGTGGAAAAGTTGGGGCAGGGGCCCCACTTTTAGCGGTAGTAACTACGGAACAACGTACTTCCTTCCCTACACGGAGATAGGAAAAGTTGCAAGGGCGAGCGCTTACTTTTCTTCTATTAAAGTTTTTTGAGGGGGGCAGGGGAACTTTTTTTCAAAAAAGTCCCCCACGTACTCCTCGTACTCCTCGTTCCCCTCGTTCTTACTTAAAATACTTCACAGCGGCCTCGAACATACGAATATCATACTCGCCGGGGACGTTTTTATACAGACCGGCGCCGATACGCTCGGAGTGACCCATCTTACCGAAGACGCGGCCGTCGGGCGAGGTGATACCCTCGATGGCGCAGATGGAGCCGTTGGGATTGAAGGCGGTGTCCATGGTGGGAGCGCCGTCCAGATCGACGTACTGCGTTGCGATCTGACCGTTTTCGGACAGCTTGGCGATCAGCTCGTCGGATGCCAGGAAGCGACCCTCGCCGTGCGAGATCGGCACGGTATAGATATCGCCTACCTTAGCAAGAGACAGCCAAGGAGACTTGTTGGTGCAAACGCGGGTGCGAACCAGCTTGGACTGGTGGCGGGAGATGGTGTTGAAGGTCAGGGTGGGGCAGTTTTCGTCGGTGTCAATGATCTTACCGAAGGGAACCAGACCCAGCTTGATGAGCGCCTGGAAGCCGTTGCAAATACCGCACATCAGACCGTCGCGAGCGTCGAGCAGCTCGGTCACACCTTCCTTGATGGCAGGGTTGCGGAAGAAAGCCGTGATAAACTTTGCCGAACCGTCCGGCTCGTCACCGCCCGAGAAACCACCGGGGATGAAGATCATCTGGCTGTTCTTGATCTTTTGTGCCGCTGCCTCAACGCTGCGCGAGACGTCGTCAGCGCTCAGGTTGCGAATGACCAGAATGTCAGCTTCAGCACCTGCAGCCTCAACCGCACGGGCGCTGTCGTATTCGCAGTTGGTGCCGGGGAATACGGGAATGAGTACCTTGGGACGGGCTACCTTGATGGCAGGTGCGGCCGTCGATCCGCCCGTATAGGAGAAGACGGGCAGACCCAGCGCACTCTCCTTGGCGGGAGCCGTGGTGGGATAAACGCTCTCGAGCTTGCCCTCGTTGATCGAAAGCAGCTCGGCGATGGTCGCGCTCTCGCCGTCCAGAACGATTTCGGGCTCGGCGGTCGTCTGACCGATCTTGAGCGAGCAGGGGAGAGTGACGTCCTCGGTCAGCTCAGCGACGATGAAGTCGTACTGACCCTTGGCGTACCACTGATCCTTTACCGCGCCGCAGGACGTAAAGCCTACGTTGTTACCAAACGACATCTTCATGACCGCCTCGGCAAGTCCGTTTTCAACTGCCCAAGCAGCCTTGACCTTGCCCTCGGCGCACAGCAAGTGGAAATTCTCCCACGCGGCCTTGGTGGCCTCGGGGGTGTTATCCACGGGAGCGAACAGATATACGGGATGACCTGCCTCCTTGAATTCGGGCGAGATTACGTCGCTCGCCTTGATGGGGGCGATCGCAAAGGAGATCAGTGTGGGAGGAACGTCCAGATCCAGGAAGGAGCCCGACATGGAGTCCTTACCGCCGATGGCAGCGGCGTTCAGCTCGAGCTGCGCGTCCATCGCACCCAAGAGTGCCGCGAAGGGCTTGCCCCAGCGGGTGGGCTCGTTGCGGAGCTTTTCAAAGAATTCCTGGAGCGTCAGATATGCGTCCTTGTAGTCCGCACCGGCGGCAACCAGCTTGGCCATCGAGTTATATACAGCGGCACGGGCACCCGTGTAGGTGTCGATGCACATATGATCGGGATCCATACCCCAAGCCATAACGCTGGCGCTGTCCGTTACCTGACCGGGCAGGGTGGGAAGAAGTGCGGCCATGGCCTGCGCGGGGGTTCTCTGCGTCTTACCGCCGAAGGGCATCAGCACCGAGCCTGCACCGATCGAGCCGTCAAAGCGCTCGACAAGACCGCGGCGGCCGGCCGTCTTCAGATCGGCGGCCATCTCACGAAGAGAGGTGTACAAGGGCTTGCTCATTACGGACAGATCCTTTTCGTTGACCTCGACCGTCGTGTGCTTGTTCGCACCGTTGGTGTTGAGGAAGTCGCGGGACAGGTTGGCAATGATCTGACCCTTCCAGGACATGACCATGCGCGCCTGTTCGGTGACGACGGCTACGCGATAAGCCTCCAGGTTTTCGGCGGTGGCGTATTCGATGAACTTGTCAGCGTCCTCGGCCGCAACAACGACAGCCATTCTCTCCTGAGACTCGGAGATGGCAAGCTCGGTGCCGTCCAGACCGTCGTACTTTTTGCGAACGGCATCCAGATCGATCTTCAGACCGTCGGCCAGCTCACCGATGGCAACCGATACGCCGCCCGCACCGAAGTCGTTGCAGCGCTTGATGAGTCGGGTGACGTCGGGATTGCGGAACAGACGCTGGATCTTTCTTTCCTCGGGCGCGTTACCCTTCTGGACCCCGGAGGCCATGGTGGTCAGCGACTTGAGGTTGTGGCTCTTGGAGGAACCCGTCGCGCCGCCGATACCGTCGCGGCCGGTGCGGCCACCCAAAAGCACGATGACGTCACCGGGAGCGGGACGCTCGCGGCGGACGTTGTAAGCGGGAGCGGCAGCAACGACAGCACCGCACTCCAGACGCTTTGCGACGTAGCCGTCGTGATAAATCTCGGCTACGTGACCGGTAGCCAGACCGATCTGGTTACCGTAAGAGGAATAACCTGCGGCGGCCGTCTGACACAGCTTTCTCTGGGGCAGCTTGCCGGCCATGGTTTCGTTCAAAGGCTTGGTGGGGTCACCCGCACCCGTGACGCGCATGGCCTGATGGACGTAGGCACGACCCGACAGCGGGTCGCGGATGCAACCGCCGATACAGGTGGCCGCGCCGCCGAAGGGCTCGATCTCGGTGGGGTGGTTGTGAGTTTCGTTCTTGAACATGAGCAGCCAATCCTGATCCTCACCGTTGATGGTGGCGGTGACGTGAATGGAGCAGGCGTTGATCTCCTCCGACTCGTCAAGCTCGGGCAATTCGCCTCTCTTTTTGAGCGTCTTGACGGCGATGGTCGCAATGTCCATCAGCGTCTGGGGACGGGCGGCGGCCTTCTCCTCGCCGTAAACCTCGACGCGTGCCTTCAGATAGCGCTCGTAAGCAGCGGCGACGGCAGGGTCGTCGATCTTGACGTTGTCGATGTGAGTCGAGAAGGTGGTATGTCTGCAGTGGTCGGACCAGTAGGTGTCAACCACGCGAATTTCGGTGATGGTGGGATCTCTCTTTTCCTCGCCCGCAAAATAATTCTGCAGGAAGCGCAGGTCGTCCAGGTCCATGGCAAGACCCAGCGTGTCAAGCAGCTCGGCAAGTGCCTTGTCGTCCATTTGGATGAAGCCCTCGACCGTCTTGACCGTCTCGGGAATGGCGTATTCGACCGCCAGCGTTTCGGGCTTGTCCATGACGGCCTCGCGCGACTCGACGGGGTTGATGACGTACTTTTTGATCTCGGCAACCTCAGCCTCACTCAGCTTGCCGTACAGCGCGTAGATGCGAGCGGTGCGGATGGTGGGGCGGTCGCCCTGCGAGATGATCTGGATGCACTGTGCGGCCGAGTCGGCTCGCTGGTCAAACTGACCGGGCAGGTACTCGACGGCAAATACGACGTCAGCATCGGTGGCCGTTACGTCGTCCGAGGTGATGTCCAGCTGGGGCTCGGAAAAAACGGTGCCCTTGGCGTAGTCAAACAGCTCCTCGGTGATGTTCTCGGCGTCGTAGCGATTGTACAGACGAACGTCCTCAAGAGAGGTGATGCCCAAGAGGGTGCGGGCGTCGGACAGAAGCGCGTGCGCCTCGTGCGCCAATTCTTTTTTCTTTTCTACAAATACTCTGTATACCATGTTGATTTATTCCTCCATAGCCGCCAAGGCACGCTTGCCAATGTCGCGGCGATAATATGCACCTTCAAAATGAATGTTGCTTACGTTTTCATAAGCCTGATCCAATGCGCCCTTGAGGCTGTCGGCCATGCCGATGACGCCCAGCACGCGGCCGCCGTTGGTCAGCAATTTGCCGCCGTCCAGTTTCGCACCGGCTACGATAACGTTGTCGGACAACGCCTCGGGAATGGTGATCTCCTTGCCCTTCTCGTAAGCCTCGGGGTAGCCGGCCGATGCCATAATGACGCAGGCGGCGGCGCCGTTCGAGAACTTGACTTCGGTCTGGGCAAGCGTGCCGTTGGTGGTCGCCTGCATAACGGTCAAAAGATCACTCTCAAGCAAGGGAAGGACGACCTGCGTTTCGGGATCGCCGAAACGGCAGTTGTATTCGATGACCTTCGGGCCGTTCGGGGTCATCATCAGACCAAAGTAGAGGCAGCCCGTGAAGGGACGTCCTTCGGCGGCCATGGCCTGAATGGTCGGCAGGAAAATGGTCTCCATGCACTCCTCGGCCAGAGCCGCAGGGTAGCAGGGGTTGGGGGCGGTGGTGCCCATGCCGCCCGTGTTGAGACCCGTGTCTCCCTCGCCGATTCGTTTGTGGTCCATGGACGAGACCATGGGCTTGACCACCTTACCGTCGGTGAAGGCGAGGACGGACACCTCGGGGCCGGTCAAAAATTCCTCGATGACGATGTTGTCACCGCTCTTACCAAATTTTTTATCCTGCATCATGGACACGACGGCGTCCTTTGCTTCATCGCGGGTCATGGCGATGATGACGCCCTTGCCAAGTGCCAGACCGTCCGCCTTGATGACGGTGGGAATGGGGGCTTTGTCCAAGTAGGCCAGCGCCGCCTCCATGTCCGAGAATACCTCGTAGGCCGCGGTGGGAATGCCGTACTTTTTCATCAGATTTTTGGAGAAGACCTTGCTTCCCTCGATGATGGCGGCGTTTGCGCGGGGGCCGAAGCAGGGAATGCCGACTTCGCCCAGGGCATCGACACAGCCCAGGACCAGCGGATCGTCGGGAGCGACGACGGCATAGTCGATGGTGTTTTCCTTTGCGAAGGCTACGATGCCGTCGATATCGGTTGCACCGATGGGGACGCAGGTAGCGTCGGCGGCGATGCCTCCGTTACCGGGGAGGGCGTAGATGGTCTTAACGTCGGGGTTTTGTTTGAGTTTTTTGATGATGGCGTGTTCACGGCCGCCACTGCCTACGACGAGGATGTTCATGGTTTATTCCTTTCGGAGGTATTTGGGGGTAGCTAAATTTTTAACTGTGTGCGTAGCCGGACGATCATACTGCGAGCCTTCGGCTCGCGCTGATCTGTGCGGTATGGATGCCATTTCTTTGTCGTTCCACAAAGAAATGGCGAAAGAAAGGGAACCAAAGGCACTTTCGGCTTGCCGAAAGAGGACGCCTTTGGAAACTGCTTTCGTGCCGCTCTTCAAAGCGGAACAGGAGAAAGACATAAAAGATTTTAATGCATCGCTCACCGCCAAGCCACCACGCGCGGCAGGCGGAGATAGCAAAATTTGTTAAAGCAATTCTAATTATGTGGAGCGGATGGGGGAGGGGCCCCAGAAGCTCGCGGGAGCTATTCTATGGAACAGCGCACGTCCTTTCCCACACAGAGATAGGAGAAGTTGTAAGGGCGAGCGCTCCTATTACTTCTTTTAAAGTTTTTGGGGGTGTGGGGACTTTTTTCAAAAAGTCCCCACGTCGTTCCCCTCGTTCCTCCGTCCTCTCTTAATGATGGAACAATCTCATACCGGTGAAGGCCATAGCCATACCGTACTTATCGCAGCATTCGATGACGAGGTCGTCGCGGATGGAACCGCCGGGCTCGGCGATGTACTTGGCGCCCGACTTCTTGGCGCGCTCGATATTATCGCTGAAGGGGAAGAAGGCGTCGGAGCCCAGGGCGACACCGTCGATGGTGTCGAGGTAAGCTCTCTGCTCTTCGCGGGTAAAGACGGCGGGCTGCTCGGTGAAGTACTTCTGCCAGTTGCCGTCGGCGCAAACGTCTTCTTCGTTCTGGTTGATGTAGCCGTCGATGACGTTGTCGCGGTCGGGTCTGCCCAGGGTGTCCTTGAAGGGCAGGTTGAGTACCTTGTCGTGCTGGCGCAGGAACCAGGTGTCCGCCTTGCCGCCGGCGAGTCTGGTGCAGTGAACGCGGGACTGCTGACCGGCACCAACACCGATGGCCTGACCGTCAACGGCGTAGCAAACGGGGTTGGACTGGGTGTACTTGAGGGTGATCAGAGCCACGATCAGATCGCGGATGGCGCTCTCGGGCATATCCTTGTTGGCGGTGACGATGTTGGAAAGCAGCTCACGGTTGATCTCGAAATTGTTGCGGCCCTGCTCGAAGGTGATGCCGAATACGTCCTTGTGCTCGACAGCGGCAGGGACGTAGTTGGGATCGATCTTGACGATGTTATAGCTGCCCTTGCGCTTGGACTTCAGAATTTCCAGTGCCTCGGGCTCGTAGCCGGGAGCGATGATACCGTCGGAGACTTCGCGCTTGATCATCAGCGCGGTGGTCACGTCGCACACGTCGGACAGAGCGACCCAGTCGCCAAACGAACACATACGGTCGGTACCGCGAGCGCGGGCGTAAGCGCAGGCAAGGGGAGACTCATCCAGTCCCTCAATGTCGTCTACGAAGCAAGCCTTCTTGAGCTTGTCCGACAGGGGAATGCCGACGGCAGCAGAGGTGGGGGAAACGTGCTTGAAGGAGGTGACGGCGGGAAGTCCCAGCGCGGCCTTGAGCTCCTTGACCAGCTGCCAGGAGTTGAAGGCATCCAGGAAATTGATAAAGCCGGGGCGGCCGTTCAGAATCTCGATGGGCAGCTCCGATCCGTCTGCCATGAAGATCCTAGCGGGTTTTTGGTTGGGGTTACAGCCGTATTTCAGTTCGAATTCTTTCATGATTATTGTCTCCTTTTGGTTTTTGTTGGGAAAAACTTCTTGAAAGAAGTTTTTCCCAAACCCTTTTCAAGAACTTTGTTCAAATATGTTTTTTGGCTAAATGGGGATGTTTGTGCGCTCGACCTTGGGTACTGCCGCAAGCTCATGGGGCCCTCTCCTCGCTCTGCTGCGAACCCCAAAAACTCGCTTCACTCGTTTTCGGGAACCCCAGCCGCTCGGCATAAATCTGCTTCGCAGATTTACTCCGTCCCCCATCCCACTCGCTCTGCCGAAATATATTCAACGAGCGGCAGATATGGAAAGCGAGAAATTTTGCGGGTTTCTTAAGGGCATTAGGCCCTTAAGTGTCTTTTCTTCGCCTATTCTTTGCGACAAGGCAAAGAATAGGCATAAATGCGGTACAGCGCAGCGCGAAGCAGTATGCGCGTCCGTAGAAGAAGTCGCGGAAAATTCAGCTTTCTTTAGATGTTCTTATTTACAATTCTCGTTTCCGTCTCGCCCGTGGCGATGTCAATGTAACGAACGAACAGAGAAACCTTGTTGTCCTCGTTGAGGTTGGTCCAGATCAGATCGGTCAGCTCGTCGATGGAAACGTCGGGCAGCTCCAGCGTCTTGGGCTCACCCTCAAAGGAAGGCAGGGGATTGCCGTCACCGTTGTAGGTGTGGATGAACTTTGCCTTGCCCGCGATGGGATTGGAATATGCGTATGTAAATCTCTCGCAGGAGCTGTCATCGCCCTCGGCGCTCTTGAGAATGGACATGGCGTAGTGCATGCCGTCACTCTCGCGGCGGATGATACCCGAAATTCTGGGGGTGAAGTTGGGAGCGTCGTCCTCAAACTCGCGGGTGCGCAGTGCCTGCTCGAAGGTCATCTGCTTGTCCATCAGATCGTAAATGGTGTCGGTCTGATCGCCGTTGGTGACGATGGTCTTGTTGCCCAGCACGCGGACGGGGTAGTAGATGATCAGATGGGGGTCAACCATCTTGGACTCGTCGAACGCCTTGGTTCTCATGGCCTCGCCCTCAGCCACGAATACGCGGTTGCGGCTGTTGACGCTACGGCCCATAATGAAATAAGCGGTGACTGCCTTCTTTCCGTCAGCCGACTTACCGATGATGATGCCGCGGCCGTGGTAGGCAAGAGAATTGAGTTCTTCTTTGATGGTGGAAATTTTCATTTTGTATGTACTCCTTGCGATTATTTTTCGTTTTCAATCATGGCGGCGGAAACTTGCTCGACCGCGCGAGGAAGAATGATCCACTCGGCCTGTTCCATGACGCGGCGCTGCAAAACCTCGGGGGTGTCGCCGTCTTCAATGTAGACGGCCTTTTGCGCAATGATCTTGCCGCCGTCGGGGATCTCGTTGACAAAATGCACCGTTGCGCCCGTGACCTTCACGCCCATCTCCAACGCAGCGACGTGAGGGGCAAGTCCGTACATACCCTTGCCGCAGAAGGAAGGGATGAGGGCGGGGTGAACGTTAATGATGCGCTCGGGCCATTTGGATGTAAAAGAGGCGGACAGAATATTCATAAAGCCGGCCAATACGATCAAGTCGATGTTGTGCTCGGCCAGCTCGCGCTCGATGGCGGCCTCAAATGCCTCTTGCGAGCCGAGTTCTTTTTTCCAAGCAACTGCGGTGGCGATGCCGTGGTTTTTGGCGCGTTCCAACGCATAAGCGGTGGGATTGGAGGCGAGGACCAAAACGATCTTGCCGCTGTGAAGGATACCGCTCTCTTGTGCGTCGATCAAAGCTTGAAGGTTGGTGCCGCCGCCGGAAACGAGGACGGCGATTTTTTTAGGGGTTGACATGGATGATACTCCTTTGTTTTTTGGAGAAAACTTCTTGAAAGAAGTTTTCCCCAAACCCCTTTCAAGAACTTTCAATGAGGGAAGTTTTTTGGCAAAACCGGCAAGCTCGTCTGCTGACGCGAGGGTGCTGCCGCAAGCTCGTGGGCCCCCTCCCACTTGCTCTGCCGAATATGTTTGTGTTTTTACAACTACTTCTATGGACGCGCGTACAGTTAGTTTTGTGTTCATGCTTGCATGACACCGTGTTTCGCGGGCGAACAAAGTTCGCCCCTACATTCGTGGAGAAGAAGGGGATGGGGCCCCACTTCTTGCGGTAGTATCTACGCAACAGCGCACTTCCTTCCCCTTACAGGGATAGAAGAAGTTGTGCGGGCGAGCGCTCCTGTTTCTTCCTTGAAGGTTTTTGGGGGTGTGGGGACTTTTTTCAAAAAGTCCCCACGTCGTCCTCCTCGTCCTCCTCGTCCTCCTCGTTACTCCAAAATAACGCCTTCTTCGCCCTTAATGATCTCACCGATCACGTAGGCATCTTCGCCGTGCGCCTTGAGGATTTCGAGCGCGGTTTCGACTTCATTGGCGGGAACGACGACGCTCATACCAACGCCCATGTTGTAGGTGTTGAACATATCGCGCTCGGGAACGTTACCCCACTTAGCGATCATATCGAAAATAGGCAGAACCTTAACGGCGCTCTTGTTGATCTTGGCCGTCAGACCCTTGGGAATGGATCTCGGAATGTTTTCGTAGAAGCCACCGCCCGTGATGTGGGAGATACCCTTGACGTCCACCTTTTCCAGCAGTGCCAGGATGGACTTGACGTAGATGCGGGTGGGAACGATGAGCGCCTCGGCGATCGTCTTGCCGCCCAGCTCGTCGCGCTTAACGTACAATTCGGGATTGTTGTTGTCGATATCAAATACCTTGCGGCACAGAGAGAATCCGTTGGAGTGAATACCGGTGGAGGGCAGAGCGATCACAACGTCACCCTCAGCCATACGGGTGTTATCGAGGATCTTCTTCTTGTCGACGATACCGACGGCAAAGCCGGCCAGGTCGTATTCCTCGACGGGCATCATGCCGGGATGCTCGGCCGTCTCGCCGCCGATCAGAGCCGCGCCCGACTGTACACAGCCTTCGGCTACGCCACCGACGATCTCTGCGATCTTTTCGGGGATGTTCTTGCCGCAGGCGATATAGTCCAGGAAGAACAGGGGACGCGCGCCACAGCAGATAATGTCGTTGACGCACATGGCAACGGCGTCGATGCCGATGGTGTCGTGCTTGTCCATGAGAATGGCCAGCTTGACCTTGGTGCCACAGCCGTCGGTGCCGGAAACGAGCACGGGCTCTTCCATGCCGGCAATGGGAAGACCAAAGCAGCCGCCAAAGCCGCCGACGTCGTCAAGGCAGCCTTCGTTTTTGGTGCGGTTGATGTGTTTTTTCATCAGTTCGACGGCACGGTAGCCGGCGGTGATGTCGACGCCTGCAGCGGCGTAGGATTCGGATCTGGAATTGGAATGCATGGTGGTAGGTCCTTTCGGGAGAGATATTTTTTGTTCAGCTAAATTTTATACAACTACTTCTACGGACGCGCGTACAGCCCACCTCGACTTTGTCGAGCTTCGCGCCGCGCTGTGCCGATATGGGTGCCATTTCTTTGTCGTTCCACAAAGAAATGGCGAAAGAAAGGGAACCAAGGCGTTCCCCCTTGGATTCCCCTCCTTTGCCGCTCTTCAAAGCGGTTTTGGGAGAAAAACATAAAAGTTTTTTATACATCGCTCGCCATTTTGCCACCACGAGCGGCAGATATAGAAAGCAAAATTTGTTAAAGCAATTCTACTATGGTGGAGCGGATGGGGGAAGGGCCCCGCCGCTTGCGGTAGCTATTCTTTGGGATAGCGCGCGCCCTTCCCCTTACAGGGATAGGAGAATTCTTTCCGGCTACGCTTCTATTTCTTCTTTGAAAGTTTTTGGGGGTGTGGGGACTTTTTTCAAAAAGTCCCCACGTCGTCCCCTCGCGCCTCTCGCTCTCTTTACTCTTTTCCCGTCCAGCAGTAGGTGCAAAGATTTTCCTTATCGATGCCGATGGCGTCGATGATGCCGTCCAGGGTTTGGAACTCGAGCGAATCGAAGCGGAAGCGGTGGCACAGAGCCTCGCGGAGTCTGCGTCCGCGCTCGGTGGAGGAGTCGCTGTATTCCTCCAGATGCTCAAAGCCATCCTTGCCCTCCAGCTCCATGATGACGCGGCGGGTAATGAGGTCCATCTCGCTGTTGGAGCGAGTGAAATTCAGGTATTTGCAGCTGTACATGATGGGCGGGCAGGCGATTCTCATGTGAACCTCCTTGGCGCCGTTTTCGTACAGAAATTCAACCGTTTCCTTGAGCTGCGTGCCGCGCACGATGGAGTCGTCCACGAACAACAGCTTTTTGTCTTTGATCAATTCCTTGATGGGAATCTGCTTCATCTTGGCTACGCGGTTGCGATCGACCTGCTTTGCGGGAGTGAAGCTGCGCGACCAGGTCGGGGTGTACTTGATGTAGGGGCGCGCGAACGAAATGCCGCTTTGGTTGGCGTAACCGATGGCGTGGGGCGTACCCGAATCGGGGAATCCGCTGACGTAGTCGATGTCGGGAAGATTGCCCGTCTTTTTGTCGTTCTCGGCCAAAATACCGCCGTCGCGGTAGCGCATGGCCTCGACGTTCACTCCCTCGTAGTTGGAGGAGGAGTAGCCGTAATACGTCCACAGGAACGAGCAGATGCACATTTTCTTGCCCGGCTCCTGCAAGATCTCCATCGAGTCCTTGGTGATGCGGACGATCTCGCCCGGGCCTAACTCATGCTCGTCCATATAGTCGAGCTTTTGGTAGGCGAACGACTCAAACGAAACGCAATATCCGCCCTCGTTTTTGCCGACGAGTACGGGCGTTCGGCCTAATTTGTCGCGTGCGGCGATGATGGAGCCGTCCTCGCACAGAATCAGCATGGACAAGCTGCCTACGATCAGATCCTGAACGAACTTGATGCCCTCGGCAAAGCTCGACTTGCGGCTGATCAGAGCCGCTGCTAAGTCGGTGGCGTTGACGGCGCCGCCCGTCATGGCGTTGAAATGGCCCGAGCTTGCGGTGAAATAGCGGTCGATGAGCTCCTCCGCATTGCGGATCAGGCCGATGGTGCAAATGGCGAACTTGCCCAGCGCCGATCGGATGAGCAGGGGCTGAGGATCGCTGTCGCTGATACAACCGATGGCCGACGTTCCCGTCATCTCGTCGAAGATGCCGGAAAACTTGGTGCGGAAGGGCGAGTTTTCAATGTTGTGAATGTCGCGCTGCAGGCCCTTGATGGGATCGTAGGCCGCCATACCGCCGCGGCGGGTGCCGAGGTGGGAATGGTAGTCGGTCCCGAAAAAGACGTCTTCAATGGCGTCGTGATTGCAGGCCGCGCCGAAAAATCCTCCCATGCTGCCTCCTTATGCCTGCTTGGCGGCAAACTCGGCCGAGATGCGGGCGTCCTTGGCAAGCACGGCTGCGCTGTCAGAAGCGCGCTTGGCGTCAAGCTTTGCGGCGAGCTCCTTGTCCTCGACGGCGAGGATCTGAGCGCAAAGCAAAGCGGCATTGACACCACCCCCAATAGCAACCGTAGCGACAGGGATGCCGGAGGGCATTTGTACGGTAGACAGGAGGGCGTCAATGCCGCCGATATTCGCAGAAGCGCAGGGAATGCCGATGACGGGCAGAGTGGTATTGGCTGCGATAGCGCCTGCCAGATGAGCCGCCATGCCTGCAGCCGCAATGATAGCGCCAAAGCCGTTCTCGCGAGCGGACAGCGCAAAAGCGCGTGCTTCCTCGGGCGTACGGTGCGCCGAGTACACGTGTACCTCAAACGGGATACCCAGGGCGAGCAGGGTATCGGTAGCCTTCTGGATGATGGGCAGATCGCTGTCGCTGCCCATAACGATGCCGATTTTTTTCATGTTGACGTTCCTTCCTTTTTGGTAGCGGGTGGGTGGGTGAGGGAGAAAAATTCTCATAAAAAAGCAAAAAGGCACACTGCGAGACCGTGTGCCGAGGCAGGTGGGGATTGGGGTAACCCCTTTTGCTCGCAGGCACCGATGTTAGCGTATGTCGTTTGCGAAAAAGGTTATATCTGGAAAGAAAAATCTTACCAAATACATTATAGCATATAATATAGTATAAGTCAAGCAACAGATAGGACAAAATATTGTTTTTTTAGGGGAGATTTGAGGTTATTTCAAACAACTTCTCCTGCGGACACTCACGCGGGTGCCCCGTTTCGTGCTTATGGGGTGTTCATCTGCCTGTTTGTGAAGAATTTTGCGAGCAAAATTCACCACGAGCGGCAGACGGGAAAGGCAAAAAGATTTGCGTGACAAAAAGGACATATCTGCACTGCCGCGCCCAACCGTGGGAGAAGTCGTTAACCCCCAAAAGCAATTATTTTCGCACACTTGACATCCAAAACTCCTTGTAGTATAATGAAAAAAAGGACGTCTGTTTTGCGCCCCGTCAGGAGGAAAACAAAGATGAAAAAAAGAACGTTTTTGCTAATTTTACTCGTGCTGTGCGGTCTGTGTCTGACACTGACCTCGTGCCATGAGTTTACCCCGTGGAAAACGATCGAGCCGACCTGCACGCTCGGTGGTTATGAAGAAAGAGTATGCCAAAAAGAGGAATGTCCCATCACGGAAAGACGCAACGAGGTCGAGCCCTTAGGCCACGACATGGGCGAGTGGACCGAGGTGGTTGCCCCGACCTGCACCGAGGACGGTGAGGAGGTAAGACTATGCTCTCGCTGCGGCGAGCAGGAAACGAAGGTACTCCCGGCTACCGGCCATGACATGGGCGAATGGACCGAGATCGTCGCCCCGACCTGCACCGAAGATGGTCAGGAAGAACGAAAATGCCAAAGAGACGGCTGCGACTACACGGAAAGCAGAGCTGGAGATAAAGCTCTCGGCCACAATTTTGGCGAATGGACCGAAGTGACCGCCCCAACTTGTGCCGAAGCAGGCTTGGAAGCGAGAAAATGCTCCCGCTGCGGTGAGTGTGAGACGAGAGAGCTGGCTGCAACAGGACATAGCTTTGGCGATTGGACGCAAACAGTTGAGCCAACCGAACACGCGGCAGGCGAAGAAATAAGGGAGTGTTCTGTTTGCGGCGATCAAGAAACGCACGACATCCCCGCGCTGGCCAGCCTTGGCTTGGTATTTACCTCCAATGGAGACGGCACCTGCTACGTCAGCGGCAAAGGTACTTGTACAGACGTTGATGTTATTATTCCAAATTATTCGCCCGAGAAGGAACTTGTGATTGGCATTGGAGACGATGTGTTTCGGCACAGCAGAATTGAAAAATTATATATTCCCGACGGTGTAAAGTATATTGGAAGATTTGCTGTTGCTTCATGCGTCGATCTTGTCTGCGTTACCTTTGGAGAAAACAGTTGCCTTGAAACCATTGGAGAACAAGCATTTGAGGCAAGTTACAATCTTGAAGACATTGTCATTCCCGATAATGTCACGCACATTGGAATACATGCGTTTTTTGATTGTACCGGGCTTACAAGCATTACTTTTGGGGAAAACAGTAAATTGACGTATATTGGAAGGCATGCGTTATCAGGAACTTCGATTACCGACATAATCCTTCCCGACAGTATGACGTACATTGGAGATTGTGCGGTTAACTCTTGCGAAAAGCTGACGAGCGTTACCATTCCAAATACAGTAACGGTGATTGGCGATAGCGCATTTTGTGGAAATTTACGTCTTGAAAGTGTCATCATTCCTAATAGTGTTACAAGATTAGAAATAGGCGCATTTGCTTTAACCGGTCTTACAAGTGTTACGATTCCCGACAGTGTTACCTTTGTAGGATTTGAAGCGTTTGCGTACTGTTCGAATCTTACAAGCGTTATTATGGGGCAGGGCGTGAAAGAGATTTTCTTATTTACGTTCAAGGATTGTTCGAATCTTACAAGTATTGTTATAGGGAAGGGATTAGAAGTAATCTCATCGCATGCATTTGAAGGTTGTTCGAATTTGACCGACGTATACTATTGTGGAACAGAAGAAGAATGGAAAGCCATCAAAATATGGGAATTTAATGATCCCCTCCTCTCCGCCACCATCCACTACAACTACCAACCCTGATTTTGAAACAAAAATTCACCCCCGCGGTTGATTCCGCGGGGGTGATGTGTTTTATCCGGGCATCAGCCCTTAATGGAAGTGCCCTTTTCCTTCTGAATGACGTCGTGTGCGCCGCCTTCGATGATACTGGTTGCCGATACCAGCGTCAGCTTTGCCTTCTGTTGCAGCTCGGGAATCGACAGCGCGCCGCAGTTGCACATGGTCGACTTGACCTTAGCCAGCGACATGGCGACGTTGTCCTTGAGGCTACCTGCGTAAGGAACGTAAGAGTCAACGCCCTCCTCGAACGACAGCTTCTTGTCGCCGCCCAGGTCGTATCTCTGCCAGTTGCGGGCACGGGCCGAGCCCTCGCCCCAGTATTCCTTATAGTAGGTGCCGCCGATGCTGACCTTGTTGGAGGGAGACTCGTCAAAGCGGGCAAAGTAACGGCCCAGCATAACGAAATCGGCACCCATGGCCAGAGCCAGCGTGATGTGGTGATGGTAAACGATACCGCCGTCCGAGCAGACGGGAACGTAAATGCCCGTTTCCTCGAAGTAACGGTCTCTTTCTGCGCAGACCTCGATCAAAGACGTTGCCTGACCGCGGCCGATACCCTTGGTCTCGCGGGTGATGCAGATGGAACCGCCGCCGATACCGACCTTGATGAAGTCAGCACCGCAGTCCGCCAGGAAGCGGAAGCCTTCGGCGTCTACGACGTTACCGGCGCCAACCTTGACGCTGTCACCGTAATGCGCGCGGATCCACTCGATGGTCAGCTTCTGCCACTCGGAGAAGCCCTCGGAGGAGTCGATGCACAAAACGTCAACGCCTGCCTCTACCAGCGCGGGTACGCGCTCGGCGTAGTCACGGGTGTTGATACCCGCGCCGACAACGTATCTCTTTTCCTTATCCAGCAGCTCGTTGGGGTTTTGCTTGTGGGTGTCGTAGTCCTTGCGGAAGACCATGTGAACCAGATGGCCCTTGTCGTCGATGATGGGCAGCGAGTTGAGCTTGTGCTCCCAGATGATATCGTTGGCCGTCTTGAGCGTCGTGCCCTCGGGGGCGGTGATCAGCTTTTCAAACGGCGTCATAAACTCGGATACCTTGGTCGAGGGATCCATGCGGGTGACGCGGTAGTCGCGGCCGGTAACGATACCCAGCAGCTTGCCCTCGGCAGTGCCGTCGTCCGTAACAGCCATGGTGTTGTGACCGGTCTTGTTCTTGAGCGCAACGACCTCAGCCATGGTCATATCGGGGGTCAGGTTGGAGTCGCTCTTGACAAAGCCTGCCTTGTGGCTCTTGGCGCGGCGGACCATAGCGGCCTCGTCCTCGATGGTCTGCGAGCCGTAAATGAAGGACACACCGCCCTCGGTTGCAAGGGCTACGGCCAGCTTTTCGCCCGAAACGGACTGCATGATGGCGGAAACCATGGGGATGTTCATGGAAATGGCAGGCTCCTCGCCTCTCTTGTAGCGTACAAGCGGGGTCTTCAGGGAGACGTTTGCGGGAATGCACTCACTCGAGGAATAACCGGGAATGAGCAGATATTCGTTAAAAGTATGCGAAGGTTCGTTGATAAAAGTTGCCATGATTGCTCTCCTTTAGCTTTGATTTATTGTTTCGCCTGCGTTTCGCAATACAGGCAACGGTAGACTTTGTGTTGTTTGTCGGTCAGACGGAAGACGTGAGACAGCTCCTGTTCGACCGAGGTGATGCAGCGGGGATTTTTGCAGAAAATGACGTCGGTGAGCACCTCGGGCATATCGATCGTCTTTTTCTCGACCAGCTTGCCGTCCTTGATGACGTTGACGGTTGCGCAGGGATCGACGTAGCCGATGATATCGAGATTGAGCTCGCGTTCGGTGTCGATCTTGATGATATCCTTCTTACCCATCTTGCGGCTCTGGACGTTTTTGATGATGGCGACCGAGCCCTCTTCGTTCTGAAGTCCCAGCAGCTCGTACAGCTGCATTGCGCGGCCGGCGGTGATGTGGTCGATGACGATACCGGTGCGTACGGTAGAATCAATATTCATATCGTTCCAGCCTCCTTGAGCAATTTCAAGATCAGAGCCATGCGCATGTACTTGCCGTAGAGAACCTGCTTGAAATAGCAGGCCCGGGGATCGTTATCCACAGCGACACTGATCTCATTGACGCGGGGCAGCGGGTGCATGACGCACAGATCCGCCTTGGCCTGCGCCAGCTTTTTGAGATCGAGAATGTAGCTGTCCTTCAGGCGCAGATAATCTTCCTCGTTGAAGAATCGCTCGCGCTGAACACGCGTCATGTACAGAATATCCAGTTCCGGCATTGCCGCCTCCAGATCGGTGACCTCCTCGTAAGGAATGCCGTTTTTGTCCAGCACGTCCTCCTTGACGTAATCGGGGACGCGCAGCTCACTCGGCGAGATCAGCACGAAGCGGATGCCACGGTAGCGCGACATGGCGCCGATGAGCGAGTGGACGGTCCGACCGAATTTGAGGTCGCCGCAAAGACCGATGGTCAGATGGTCAAAGCCGCCCTTTTCGCGATAGATGGCCAAAAGGTCTGCCAGCGTCTGCGTTGGATGGCAGTGACCGCCGTCGCCCGCGTTGATGACGGGGATGGAAGCGTTGTTGGCCGCGACCAGCGCCGCGCCCTCCTTGGGATGGCGCATGGCGATGACGTCGGCGTAGCAGGAAACCGTCTTGGCGGTATCGGCCACGCTTTCGCCCTTGGCCGCCGACGAGCTTTGTGCGCCGGCAAATCCCAGCACGTTGCCGCCCAACTCGTACATGGCCGCCTCAAAGGAAAGGCGGGTACGGGTGGAGGGCTCAAAGAACAGGGTAGCCAGCTTTTTGCCCGCACATGCATGGGCGTATTTTTCGGGGTGATCGATGATGTCGCAAGCGGTTGCAATCAGCTCGTCAAGCTCTTCAACCGACAGATCGAGAATATCAATCAGGCTTCTCATGTGGCTGCTCCTTATTATGCTTTTGCACCGTTGATGGCGAGGTAATTCTTGATGCGGGTGACGTTTTCTTCGTTGGCGGGATCCTCTTCCAGATATTCGATGATATCGTAAACGTCAACGATGGAGTAAACGGGGAAGCCGAACTGCTCCTCGATCTCCTGCATTGCGCCCTTGTCGGTCTGGCCCTTTTCCTTGCGGTCGACCATGATGAAGGTAGCGGCTACCTTGGTGCCCTCCAGGTGAGACAGGATCTCCATGGACTCGCGGATGGCGGTGCCTGCCGTGATGACGTCCTCAATGATGACGATCTCCTCGCCGGGAGTGGGAACGTAGCCGACGAACACGCCGCCCTCACCGTGGTCCTTGACTTCCTTGCGGTTGAAGAAGAAGGGAACGTTGAGACCGTTTTTGGAGAGCGCTACTGCGGCGGAAACGGACAGGGAAATGCCCTTGTAAGCGGGACCGTAGAGGACGGCCTGCTTGTTGCCGAGTTTTTCGAAATATGCCTTGGCGTAGAACTCGCCCAGCGTTGCGATATCGCTACCGGTTTTGATCATACCGGCGTTGATGAAATAGGGGATCTTACGGCCGGATTTTGCGGTGAAATCACCGAATTTCAATACTCCTGCGGACTGGAGGAACTGTATAAATTCTCTTTTGTAGGCTTCCATGGTGGTCTCCTTTTTTATGTGTTAATATTTTTTGATATCTTATTTTTTTACGACTTCTTCTTTTGACGCTCACACTGCACTTCGTGCGCGTTCGCGGATGGTTTTTGGATGTTACTTCTTTGACGCACGTCAAAGAAGTAACCAAGAAAACGTGCCAAGACGTTCCCTCTTGGATCTCCCCGGCATTGCCGCACTGCATAGCACAAGACGAGATTTGATTAAATGCTCATAGAGCGTGCTTCAAATCTTGTCAACACGCGCGGCAGATATGCCAAAGCAAGAGATTTTGCGGGTTTCTTAAGGGCATTAGGCCCTTAAGCTGATTTTCTTTCGCCATTTCTTTGTTCAGTGACAAAGAAATGGCATTGTGCCGGAACAGCGCAGCGCGAAGCTGTATGCGCGTCCCGAGGAGTCGTTGTTGAAAGATTAATTTTTCTCCAACAACTCCTTCAGTTCTTGCACAGTAGCAACAACAAACTCTGCTCCCGCTTGTTCATGCTCCTTCCGATCACCGTATCCGTACAGCACGCCAACGGCCGCAAGGCCATTCTCATGCGCGCCGTCAATGTCGTGGTGGCGGTCGCCGATCATAAGTGCGTTGTCGGAAGAAAGGTGCTGTTCTGCCAGCGCATAAGCGATGATATCGCCTTTTTTCGAGCGGGACAGATCCATCGTCGCGCCGTATACGCGGTCGAAATAGGACAAAAGACCGAAATGCTCCAAAATTTGAATGGCAAATTTCTCCGGCTTGGAGGTGGCAACGATCAAGCGCCTGCCGCTTGCTTTCAAATCGGCAAGGATCTCGGGAATGCCGTCGTAGACCTCGTTTTCAAACATGCCGTGCGGCACGAAATACTCGCGGTAGTCGGCAACGGCTCGCGTCGCGTCTTCCTCGGACAGACCATAATATTTCATGAAGCTTTGAGCGAGGGGTGGGCCGATAAAGCAGTTGAGCTCTCGGTGGTCAGCAACCTCAATGCCGCGTTTTTTCAGCGCGTAGGCGACCGAATTGGTAATGCCCTCGCCGGGATCGGTGAGTGTGCCGTCGAGGTCGAAAAGCAGGTGAGAATACATAAAATCTCCTTTGCGGGCGATCCATGATCGCCCCTACGGGCAAGCTAACATTGTGGAGCGGATGGGGCGGGGGCCCCAGGAGCTTACGGCAGTACCTTTGGAACAGCGCACACCCTTCCCACATAGGGTTAGAAGAAGTTGCAAGGGCGAACGCTTCTATTCCTTCTTTAAAAGTTTTTGGGGGCGTGGGGACTTTTTTCAAAAAGTCCCCACATCGTTCTCTCTTTTTTAACCTACAAACTCCGCGATGCAACGCTCGTAGGCTGCTACGGGGTCAGCGGCGGCGGTGATGGGACGGCCGACGACGATGTAGTCGGAGCCGATCTCCTTGGCGGCGGCGGGCGTCATGACGCGCTTCTGGTCACCGATGTCACCGTCGGCGAAACGAACGCCGGGGGTGACGGTCAGGAAGTTCGCGCCGCACTTATCGTGGACAAGTCCTGCCTCCAGGGGAGAGCAGACAACACCGTCGAGGCCTGCCTTGGCGGCGTTGGAGGCGTAGTGCATAACAACGTCAGCGATGGGCTCCTTGATGAGCAGATCGTTTTCCATGCTTTCCTGGTCGGTCGAGGTCAGCTGGGTGACGGCAATGAGCAGAGGACGGGTACCGTCGGGACGGGTCAGACCCTCCAGAGCGCCCTGCATCATGCGGACGGTGCCGGCCGCGTGCAGGTTGGTCATATCAACGTCCAGGCCGGACAAAACGGCCATGGCCTTTTTCACCGTGTTGGGAATGTCGTGCAGCTTCAGGTCCAAAAAGATCTTGTGACCGCGCGCCTTGATCTCGCGAACGATCGAGGGTCCTTCGGCATAAAACAGCTCCATGCCGATCTTAACGAAGGGCTTTTTGCCCGTGAACTGATCCAGAAACGCCAGCGTTTTTTCCTTGCTGTCAAAGTCCAGTGCGATGATTACGTCTTTTCCCATTAGTGTGCTCCTCCAATAATATCTTTCAAATTTTTGATTCCATACTTATCCATCACGCGGGGGAGATCCTCGATGATGGTCTTGCAGACGAAGGGATCGACCAGGTTGGCCGCGCCGATCTCGACTGCAGTTGCTCCCGCCAGCATCATTTCGATGACGTCCTCGGCGCACGATACACCGCCCATGCCCACCACGGGAATGGAAACGGCATTCGACACCTGATAGACCATGCGAAGTGCTACGGGAAGAATGGCGGGACCCGAGAAACCGCCCATTTTGTTGGCGATCACGGGCTTTTTGGTGCGCAGGTCGATGCGCATACCCAGAAGGGTGTTGATCATGCTGATGCCGTCCGCCCCTGCCTCCTCGCAAGCCTTTGCGATGGAAACGATGTCGGTGACGTTGGGGGACAGCTTGATGATGACGGGCTTGGTCGTGACTGCCTTGACGGCCCGCGTGACCTCAGCCGCTGCCTCGGGAGACGTGCCAAAGCTCATGCCGCCGCCGTGGACGTTGGGGCAAGAGACGTTGACCTCCAGCCAGCCGACCTGATCCTCTTTATCTAATTTTTCGCAGGTGTAGGCGTAGTCTTCGATAGCAAAGCCGGAGACGTTGGCCATGACCTTTTTGTTGAAGCATTTTGCGAGCTTGGGCAGTTCCTCCGAGATGACCTTTTCCACGCCCGGATTTTGCAGACCGACGGCGTTGATCATGCCCATGGGGCACTCGGCGATGCGAGGGGTGGGGTTGCCGAAGCGGGGATCCTTGGTCGTTCCCTTGAAGGAGAACGTACCGAGGCAGTTGATGTCGTACAGCTCGGCGAATTCATATCCAAATCCAAACGTGCCGCTGGCAGGA
>JAZLCA010000046.1:0-29330 GCA_045613985.1 Eubacteriales bacterium
AATGGCGAAAGAAAAGACGCCAAGACGTTCCCTCTTGGATCTCCCTTTCTTTGCCGCTCTTCAAAGAGGGCTAGGGAGAAAAACATCTGTTCTTTTTCTTCATCTCCCGCCGCAAAGTCAACACGAGCGGCAGGCGGAGAAAGCAGAATCTTTTGCTGAACTAAGGTGCGTAGAACAAAAGTAAGAATTTTGGCAAGAGAAGATCGCGTGCCACTTTAGTGTTGGCATTTTTATTTAAAATGCCAACGCAAAAGCTGAAGATGTAACCTTTCGCGTCGTGCTGCGAGGCCAAGGCCTCGCCTGCAAAGACGCGCCCGCTCGGGGTTCCAAGGGGGAGCCCTTTGGTTCCCTTTCTTTCGCCATTTCTTTGTGGAATGACAAAGAAATGGCAACAATACCACACAGCGCGGCGCTCAGCTCGATGAAATCGAGGTGGGCAGTACGCGCGTGGTTAAAAGAAGTTGTTAAAATTTTAGCTGAACCCCCTTTCCCCCCTTGCATTTTCCCTTAATATATGTTATCATAAGATAAGTATGCTCTCCGAAGGGCTCTTTTTTGTGTCCGTCGGTCATAAATATAAAAAACGCCGCCTCGTAGAACAACGCAGGCAGGCAGTGGAGGAACGCTTGAAAGAATTTGTCACGCTGCGCTCCGGCGCAAAAATCCCCCGCATCAAAAAGAAGGATGCCGATTCCCAAAAATACATCACTCGCAGCGTCTTGATGCAGATGCATCTGTCCCCCAAGGGCGATCCCGTCGCCTTTGATCGCAACGAGGATGGTACCGTCGTCTACTATTTCGATCCCACCCGCGTCACCGAGACGCCCCCCGAGCTGTGGTACCGCGACCGCAGTGAAGAATTTGAAGCACCGACCGGTGCGTCGGCCGAAAAGCCTCGCGAGGAGCGTCAGGACGAGGAAATGACACTCGAATCGGGTACCGTCATTTACCGCATGAGCACCCGCCGCGCCGCCTCTTACGGCTACTACACCAAAGAGCGTCTGTCCCAGATGATGTACGAAACGGTCGAGGAGCCGGTGGCCTTCAGCCGCAAAAACGACAAATCCATCATCTACTTCTACGACAAGAGAACCGCCAACCGTCTGCCTCTGGTTTGCGTCCGTTGCGGTAAGGACGTCCGTTTCCGCCGCAAATTGTGCAAGGAATGCTACGAGTTGGACCTGGCCGAGCGCCGCGCCGAGGGCGACGCCCACCGCTCCGCTTACTACGCCATGGATCCTTCCCGCGTGCTGTTCTTCGACTTGGAGCTGACCGGCGTGTACAACCACGACGAGATCATTTCCATTTCCATCGTCGACGGCAACGAGCAGCTCATCATGGACACGCTGGTCAAGCCCGTTCACACCAAGCGTTGGAAGCGCACCGAAAAGATCCACGGCATCACCCCCGCCATGGTTCAGGACTCTCCCACGCTGGCCGAGCTGACCCCCCGCATCAAAGAGATTTTTGAAAACGCCGACAATCTCATTGCCTACGGCGTTTCCACCGACTACAGCCATATCAAAAAGATCTACGCGACCGAACAGGAGCAGCTGGCCCTGCACGACAAGGTACGCTGCTGCGCCAACGAGTTCGTCCGTTTCACCCACGAGCATCGCCCCGACGTGCGACACGCCGCTCTGGTGGATGCCATGGAGTGCTTCGGTGTCGGCTGGGACGGTATTCCCCACTCGTCGGTGGCCGATACCTTCGCCTGCTGCCGCGTTTGGCACAAGCTGTTCCCCCGCTATTACGAGGGCGAGCAGGATGCCTCGCTGGACGTTCCCACCTTCGAGGTGCATCACCACGACAAGGCGGGTAACATCATTCCCGAAGAAGACGAGGTCGTGCTCGATGCGCATGACCTGACCGAAGCGGAAGAGCCCGCGGAAGAACTGACCGTCTGATCACAAAAGGAGGCCGATTATGTCATTTTTGGATAAATTGTTTGGTTTTGACCATCCGTCCCAGCCCAACGACGCCGCCAACGAGCTGCTCATCACCGTCCACGGTAACGAGGAGCTGGCCGCCGTCGAGGCACTTCTCCGCTCGGCGGAGATCCCCTATCGCTTGATGGATCGCGGAGCCGGCGGTGTCGTCCGCGTCATTTCGGGCTACACCATGTACGGCACCGACGTGTTCGTCCGCCCCGAAGATATTGAAACCGCACGCGAGCTGCTCACTCCCGTTGACGTAGACGAGGAGAGTGAGCTCGAAGAAACCGAGGAAACCGGCAACGAGGAGACGGAAGCATAATCATGAAAGAAATTCTGCTTTGTAAATACGGTGAGATTTTGCTCAAGGGCGCAAATAAGCGTTACTTCGAGGACACGCTCACCCGTGAATTGCGCATTCGCGCCCGTTGCTACGGCAACTTTGACGTCTACCGTGCCCAGAGCACGCTGTACGTCGAGCCCAAGGATGAAAATGCTGACGTTGACGGAATGTTTGAGGCCGCCCGTAAGGTGTTTGGCATCGTGTCCGTCGGTCGGAGCGCCATGTGCGAAAAGAACATGGACGCCATTTGCGAGCTGGCCAAGACGTATCTTCCCGACAAGCTGGCCGGCAAGCGCACCTTCAAGGTGGAGGGCCGCAGATCCGACAAGTCCTTCCCGCTCGGATCCATCGAAATTTCCCGCGAGGTCGGCGGCGCCATTTTGTCCGTCTGCCCCTGGCTCAAGGTTGACGTTCACAACCCCGACGTCGTCGTTCGCGTTGAGATCCGCGAGTACGGCGCATACGTCCACGCCGGACAGATGAAGGGGGCCGGCGGTATTCCCGTCGGCACGGGCGGCAAGGGTATGCTGCTTTTGTCGGGCGGCATCGACTCTCCCGTCGCCGGCTACATGATGGCCAAGCGCGGCATGAAGCTGGAGGCCGTCTATTTTGAGTCCTTCCCCTACACCAGCGAGCAGGCAAGAGAAAAGGTGATGGAATTGGCCCGCCTTGTGGCCGTCTATTCCGGCCCGATCGAATTGCACGTCGTTTCGCTGACTGAAATCCAGGAGGCGCTGGTCAAGGCCTGCGACGAGGACTATTTCACATTGCTCCTTCGCCGCTACATGATGGCCATTGCCGACAAGCTGGCCGACAAATACGGCTGTCAGGCGCTGATCACGGGTGAATCTTTGGGTCAGGTCGCATCGCAGACGCCCATGGCCCTGCACGTGACCAACATTTTGGCCAATCGTCCCGTCTTCCGTCCCTGCATCGGCATGGACAAGGAGGAGATCGTCCAGATCGCCTACAAGATCAACACGTTTGAGACGTCCATCCTCCCTTACGAGGACTGCTGCACCGTCTTCACCCCCAAGCACCCCCGCACAAGGCCGGAGCTGGCCAAGGTCGAAGCGCAGGAGAAAAAGCTGGACTTCGACGCCTTCGTCGAGCGCGCGCTGGAGTCGATCCAAACCTATCGGATCGTGGCACAGTATTAAAGACGAACCCCCAACAGATTTTATCTGTCGGGGGTTCTGTTATTTATTCTATCAATATTTCATCAATGATTTTTTCGGCGACTTGCGAAGGAGTCATTTCGGTAGTATCTATCAAAGGATAGTCATATCCATCATAAAAAGAAAACGTCTGTTTCATCCCCCGTTCGATCCGCATTTTATCTCGACCATCGTTCGTTGCTCTTCTAATATTTTCTTCCTCGGAACATTTCAAAATGATGATAGTTTCCTTGAACTCCATGTGATCTTTTTTTAGTTTTTCAACTACATTTTCATATATTTCTTTTCGCTCTCCATGCCATGCGTGTGTGAAAAGTACCGTTTTTATATCATCACAATCGAGATAGTTACGCAATAGACAATAAATATTTTTTTCAACTGTTTGCTTTGTTTTTATTGTAAATTCAAACGGGTTAATCATACGACACCAATCCGAGTCAACATAGGCCGTATGAGTACGTTTTTTTGATATTTCCTTCGCTGTAGTGCTTTTTCCAACTCCGTTTGGACCGACTATAACAACAAGTTGCTTCATTCCTCTCTCCTGACCATCTCATTCTTCTTTATATAATTCATCGTAACACCAATGCACCGGATTTGAGTAGATATAGTTTGATCTTATTTCGTAATCTTCTTTGTTTCTTATCACATGCTCAATAAAAGATTTTTGCCAAATGGATTTCCCCACCTTTTTCGTAACAGCCCCCTTGAATTGCTTTACCATTCTATCCAACGTAGGGGCGACCTGTGGTCGCCCGTATTCATCGGCCAAAATAACAACCATTATATGCAAATGATTTGGCATTATTACATACGAACATAAAGATACGGCGGGATATGTTTTATTCCAACGTTCCAATTCTTCTAAAACGACGATCCCTGTATCGGATAACGGCAAATTTTTCGGGCGAACACAGTTCGCCCCTACGGAGCACCATGTAAATACATTCGGCTCAAGATCGCCGTTCCAAAAATAATTTTTTCGATTTTCCGTGCATATCGTTACAAAATAAGCGCCGGGAGAACTGTAATCATACTGTTTCAAACGTATGTCTTTTCTTTTTTTTAACATTTCCATTTATATCACCAAAACTATTATACCACAAAACCGCAGAAGAACAATCTGCGGTTTTGTGGTATTTTTATTTTTCTTTATCATTTCAACCCTTCCAGATACTTTTTCAGCGCTGCCATAGTTTCATCACTGATATGATGCTCGATCTTGCAGGCGTCGGCATCGGCGACGTCCTCATTCACGCCCAGGCGGACAAACACCTCTTTGAGCAGGCGATGGCGCTCGTAGGTGCGCTCGGCCACGGCTCTGCCCTGCTCGGTCAAGGCGAGATAGCCGTTTTCATCCACCACGACAAAACCGCCCGTTTTGAGCAGGCCGATCGCCCGGCTGACGCTGGGCTTGGAAAAGCCCATGTGCTCGCACACGTCGATGGAACGAACCGCCGGACGGGTTTTGGTCAAAGTATAAATGGTTTCCAGATACATCTCACCCGATTCTTGCAAATGCATGGCGGTCTCTCCTTTCCTTTCGGTTGGCTTCATTATAATACAAAATCAAATAAAAGTCAAGGGGGCTCCGGTGGGAGTCCCCTTGCACATTAACATCAGTTGGTGTAGTTATCGAAATAGCCCTGCACCAGAACGACGGGAGTACCCTTGTCGCCCGAGCCGCTCGTCAGGTCGCACAAGGAACCGATCAGGTCGGTCAGCTGACGGGGCGTGGTGCCCTGAGACGCCATGTTGCCCACCAGATTGTCGCCCTTTTGCTTGATGCTTGCCGAGATCGCTGCCTTGAGTGCCTCGCCCGACAGATCCTTGAAGTCGTTGTCGGCCAGATACTTGAGCTTAAGCTCGTTGGGGGTACCGATCAGACCGTCGGTGAAGGCAGGAGAAACGACCGGGTCAGCCAGCTCCCAGATCTTACCCTTGGGATCCTTGAAGGCGCCGTCGCCGTACACCATGACCTCCACGTGCTTGCCCGTTTCCTTGAGCACGCGCGCCTGGATGTCCAGCACCAGGTCCTGACACTCGCGGGGGAACAGCTTGACCTTGTCCTCGGTGGACTTGTTCGAGCCAAGCAGGCCGTACTTTTCGTTGCAACCGCTGCCGTTTACCGGGGCGTTCATCAGCTCGTCCAAGCCGCAAACGACCTTCGCGCCTGCTGCCGTCAGAATTCTCTTGGTGCGGGCACGGGTGTGAATGTCGCAGTTAATGATGTGATCGGTATAGTCCAAAATGGCTTTCGCCTGGTTGGCAAAGACGATCTCGACCTCAGCGCCGCACTCGCGGATGAGGTTGCCGTAATATTCCACGTAGTCGACACCGGTGAACTCATGCTTGTTCTCACCGAACAGCTCACGGTACTTTTCCAAAGACAGCACGTCGCTGTAGGGGTTGACGCCCGCCGCATCGATCTTATCCAGGCTCACCAGCTCGTTACCTACCTCGTCGGAGGGATAGGACAGCATCAGCACGACCTTCTTGCAGCCCTTGGCGATACCGCGCAGGCAGATCGCAAAGCGGTTACGGGACAGAATGGGGAAAATAACGCCTACCGTGCCGCCGCCGAGCTTTGCTTTGACATCGGTTGCGATGTCCTCGACGCTGCAGTAGTTGCCCTGCGCACGGGCGACGATGGATTCGGTGATGGAGATGACGTCGCGGTCACGAAGCTCGAAGCCTTCGCATTTTGCGGCTTCGACGACGCTTTCGGTGACGATGGCGGCCAAGTCGTCGCCTTCACGAATGATGGGGCAACGGATGCCGCGGGAGATGGTACCGACTCTTCTTGTGTTTTCCATAGTTTTTCCTTCTTCAAGTAATTGTAGATTAGGGGGCATCCGTCGCATCGGACGCAATCGGGGATATATTCAGATGCTGCCTGTTACGACAGCGGGCCATACCATTGCATGATCAGTTCTTGCATTTTTTCTTCCGACATTTCAGACGGACGAACCGTTGCAACACCGTCCTTGACCGCGATATCCAGCTGCACGTCAAAATCCAGATAATATACGGTGCGTTCGTAGTCGGCGGGATGGGCGGCGTTGACGTACGCGATCAATTCTTTTGCCGCCGCGCGAGCCGTGGCATCCTGAACCTCCGCGCCAATATGGATCACACCCATGTTGTACACGGTCAGTATGCGGGTTGTGCCGTCTGCGGCTGTTGCTTTAACGATATAATTCAGAGAGTTTTCGTAATTTTCGCTTTCATAGACCGGCTCGCCAAACACCGCGCGCAATTTACCCTCCGTAAGAGCGGTCTGCACCTCGTTCGAATCAAGGTCAAAATCCATAAAATAGCTGCCCTGCATCAAGTCGATATCTTGGAGCGCTTCAAACGTAAATGCCATAGCCGGCGTCTCCTTTTGTGGATTTGGCGGTGGGGAGATCGCATCGCTTTCCGTCCGACCCAAGGCACAGGATATCAGCAACGGCAAGCAAAGCACGATGCTAAGTAGCACGAGTACTGTTTTTTTCATGGCGACCTCCTTGGGAGAAAGGTGGGATGTCATAATGAATAGAAAAAGCCCTGTGAAATTTCACAAGGCGTATTTCTCTTATCCGAGAATATTCGATTTTGGCTTTTGAAGCTATTTTCGATTGGTCTTGGACATATCGAGCCTTGCCTTACTATTATAATACAAATTCGATGATAAATCAAGGGGATATGAAAAAAAACAGCTGTAAAATTCATGTTTGACAGAAAAAAACAAACCGCCGCCGCGTTCATGGATGAAGCAATTGGCACCGATGAATTTTTTTGTTGATTTTTAGATTCCCTTATGTTATAATTTTTTACAGATAAACAAGCGGCCCGATCCGGCCGGGAAGGAGAACACTGTGACCGAACGACTTTATCAATACGTACTGAACAAGGAGCACAAAACATTCAGACGGCACCTTGACGTATCCTTTGATGCGAGCATGAGCGCCATAGAACGAATGACTTACCGCTTTGAGCGCATGGCACAGGCGGAAGTGCCCCATATTCTGCCCGACGAAAAGATCTGCTTTATTCGAACGGTGGAAAATCACTGTGATATTTATACGCCCGAGGAATGGGACAAGATCAAGCAAGAGCACTTCATCCACGAGCTTGGCTATCTTTCCAACGTTTGCCCGAATTACGAAAGAATGATCGCCGACGGTCTGGAAAAATCAAAAGAGGTGGCGGACGAGTACGGCGTGCGCTGCATCAACGCCATTTTGGATCTTGCGAAAAGATACAAAGACGAAGCCGCAAAGCAAGGCCGCGATGACCTTGTCCGCGTTCTCTCCCATGTTCCCGCCAAGGGGGCGAAAACGTTTCACGAAGCACTGCAAATGATGAGAATCCTTCACTATTCGCTGTGGCTGGAGGGCAACTACCACAACACCTTGGGAAGATTTGACCAATATCTGTACCCCTATCTTGAAGCCGACCTTGCGTGCGGCAGACTGACAAAGCAAGAGGCGTTCGAGCTGCTTTGCGACTTTTTCCTCTCGTTTAACAAGGACAGCGACCTTTACGTCGGCGTCCAGCAGGGCGATAACGGTCAGAGCATGGTGCTGGGCGGCATGGACGAGGAGGGCAACGACTCGTTCAATCTTCTCTCCGAGATGTGCCTGCAAGCCAGCGGCCGACTGCTCATGATCGACCCCAAAATCAATCTCAGAGTCAGCAAAAAAACGCCGCTCGACGTATTGGAGAAGGCAAGCAAACTCACCAAGGCAGGCCTTGGTTTTCCGCAGTATTCCAACGACGACGTCGTCATTGACGCGCTGATCAAGATGGGATACGAGCCGCAAGACGCAAGGAATTACGTCGTTGCGGCGTGCTGGGAATTTATCATTCCCGGCTGTGGCGCGGACGTTGCCAATATCGGTGCGCTTTCCTTCCCCGGGGTGATCGACAAGGTCTTGCACAACGACCTGGAAACCGCGGGCAGCTACGAAGAATTTATGGCGTGCATCAACCGAGAAATCAAACAGCAGGCCGATGACATCTGCGACGGCATCAAGAATTTATGGTTCGTCCCTTCCCCCTTTGCCAACGTATGCATGGACGGCGGCATCTACGAGGGGGGCAAGTACAATAACTTCGGCATTCACGGAACGGGCATTGCCACCGCGACCGACTCGATTTATGCCATCAAAAAATACGTATTTGAGGAAAAGAGAGTGGACAAAGCCGCCCTGATCCGGGCGGTTGACGAGGATTTTGCAAACGATCCCGCCCTGCTCTCGCTTCTCCGGAACGAAACCGATAAGATGGGATACGACAACGACGAGGTGGACAAAATTTCGGTACAACTGCTCGATATGTTCGCAGACGCCCTGGACGGCAAGAAAACCTGCCGCGGCGGATGCTTCCGCGCAGGAACGGGCTCTGCCATGTATTATCTGTGGCACGCCGACCGGATCGGTGCTTCTCCCGACGGAAGAAGACGGGGCGAGCCGTTCGGAACAAACTTCTCGGCCAGTATCTTTGCCAAGATCCCGGGGCCTTTTTCGGTGATCAAGTCGTTTACCAAGCAACCGTTTGACCGAGTCTGCAACGGCGGTCCGCTGACCATGGAATTTGCCTCTTCCATGTTCCATGACAGCGACAGCATACATAAAATTGCGGTTCTCGTCAAGAGCTTTCTGGATCTTGGCGGTCATCAGCTTCAACTCAACGCCGTCAATCTGGAAAAGCTGAAGGACGCAAAGCTTCATCCGGAAAATCACAGACAGCTGGTGGTGCGAATTTGGGGCTGGAGTGCCTACTTTGTCGAGCTGGACGAACGGTTCCAGGACCATGTGATGCTCCGACAGGAATACAATCTATGACGGGAATCGTATTTGATATCAAGGAATGTGCCGTCCACGACGGAGCGGGGCTTCGCACGACCGTGTTTCTCAAGGGTTGCCCCTTGCGGTGTATCTGGTGCCACAACCCCGAGGGATTGGACCAAAGGCCGAATCTTTTAGTAAAACCCACCTTGTGCAAAAAATGCGGTCTTTGCCAACGGGGCTGTGATCATGAGGAGTGCCGGCCGTTTGACCGATGCTTGCACATCTGTCCCGTCGGTGCGACCCGCCTTGCCGGAAAAGAGTACGAGGCTCGGGCGTTGGCGAAGCACCTGATGAAAAACAAAGTGTTTTTTGACGCATCCGGCGGAGGCGTGACGTTTTCGGGCGGAGAGCCGCTGATGCAGCACCGCTTTCTGATCGAGACGGCATCCTATCTTGACACGCATATCGCCATCGAAACCAGCGGCTATGCAAGCGAGGAGGTTTTCTCCGCGGTGCTTGACTGCGTGGATACCGTCATCATGGACCTAAAGTTGGCGGACGATACCCAACATAAACGATTTACAGGGGTCAGTAACCAGCAAATTCTGAAAAATGCCGAGCTTTTGAAGCGTAGCGGCAAAAAGCACGTTTTCCGAACGCCCCTGATCCCCCACATCACCGACACGAAGGAGAACCTGTCGGCAATCCAAAAAATAGTCGGTGCCTCCACCTGGGAAAAAATCCCCTACAACCGCATGGCGGCCTTCAAATATCCCATGATGGGAATGGAATTTGAATACGACAAATATATCACGGAGAACAGCTATGACCTTGAATGCGATTCTTAAAACACAAAGCAACAAAGAAATAGCCGCGGACGTATTGGAAAAGGAGCTTGACGGCGGCGTCATGGCCGTGTACGTCCGAGGAAAAGCAGACGAAGCGCTCGATAGCGAGCACGGGGCGGATATTTTGTTCACGCTGTCCGAGATCGAAGGCATGACGGCGCTGGAGAGACGCACCGAGTTTTGGTGTGAGCCTGTATTTACCAAGGAGTATTCGGGCATTCCCGATGAAACGCAGATGCTTGTGGCAAAGCATACGGACGGCAGCTTTACGTTTGTACTTCCCGTTGTTTCGGAACAATACCGTTGTGTTCTTTACGGAGACGAGCGCGGCATTCACGCCAAGCTCTTTACCTGGTGCGACGGGATAGACGAATGCAGTTGCCTTGCCTTTACCTACCTTCGCGCACACGACCCCGCCAAAGCCTCCGAGGCTTGTTTTATGGGGGCGTTGCAGCAGCTGGGACGGCCCGTCCTGCCAAGGGCGAAGCGGGTGTATCCCGAGGTTTTTGAATACCTTGGCTGGTGCAGCTGGGACGCGCTTCAGATTCGGGTAAGCGAAGAGGGGCTTCTTGCGAAATGCCGTGAGTTTGAGCAAAAGAATATCCCCGTAAGATGGGCCATCATCGACGATATGTGGGCGACGATCCCCAAATTCAACTCAGAAACGTACGATTCACGCAAGCAGATGTTCAAGCTCATGCACAGAAGTCCCATTGCGGACTTTGAGGCCGAGCCGCGGCGATTTCCCAACGGTCTTGCCCACGCCATCACCGAGATGAAAAAATACCTGACGTGGGTCGGTATGTGGCATCCCACCACAGGCTATTGGTTTGGCATTGACCCCGAAAGCGAGCTTTTCGAGAGATTTGAAAATCATCTGATGCTGACGCACGACGGACGATATATCGTCAAGCCGACCTACGAGGATTACACCGTCTTTCTCAACGCCTTCCACCGCTTTTTGAAGGACTGCGGTGCCGACTTTGTAAAGGTAGATAACCAAAGTATGATCCGCCGCTTTTATAAGAAAAAAGGCACGGTGGGACAGATGTCTCGGGCCATTCACGCGGCCATTGACGACAGCGCCGACAAGTATTTTGACCTGCAGCTGATCAACTGCATGGGGTGCGCCAGCGAAAATATATGGAATCGTCCCAAAAGCCCCATCTCCCGTTGCTCGGACGATTTCCAACCCGAAAATAAAGAATGGTTTACGCATCACATTCTTCAATGCTCCTACACCTGTCTTCTTCAAGGGCCCGTGATTTATTCCGACTGGGATATGTGGTGGTCAGGCGACGGACAGGGTGTCAAAAACAGTGTGATCCGAGCCATCAGCGGCGGCCCGATTTACGTCAGCGACGAAATCGGTCGCAGCGAGAGGGAAATCATTCTGCCGCTCGTGCGGAACGACGGAAAGATTCTCCGATGCGAGCGCCCCGCAACCCCGACCCTCGACTGCTTTGCCGAGGACCCGAGAGTGAGCGGCAACATATTCAAGATTCAGAACCTTGCCAAGGACAGCGGCGCTCTGGCCGTGTTCAACCTGGACGAAAACGAGAGAATGACGTCGGGAACGATCTCACCCGACGATATTCCCGGACTCGACGGTGAAAAGTTTGCCGTATACGAACATCTTACCGGTGAAACCTTCACCATGCAAAGGGGCGAGCAAAAGCCGCTTACGCTCAAGGACCGAGACGAGTTCAAGCTTTATACCTTCACTCCCATCGTCGACGAGTTTGCGGTGATCGGACTCAAAGACAAGTTCATGTCCCCCCTGACGGTCAAGCGCGTGGACGGAAGAAGCTACGAGCTGTACGAGGAAGGCCCCTGCCTTGTCTACCAGGACGGAGAATTTATTGAAAAATAAAGCACGGCGGCATGGCCGAAACATAACGAAAAAAGCCTTGTGAATGGAGTTTCACAAGGCTTTTTTGTGTTTCTATTATTCCCACTCTTTAAGTAGGGGGTAATAACTGGTGGTAAGCGGTGTTATTTCGTGTTTTTCGGGCGTATCAGACGCACTCTTTTTGCTCATTTCCGCCTATTCCACCTGTTCCACGAGAAAAATGCCGTGAATTGCATTGCCTCAAATTCGAGTGGTTTAATTAAATAAGTTAGATAGTTTAAATTTATGCTACAACAATCAAGACCGGATGAATTTAAGAAAATCTCTGCACTCTGTCACATTGCGGTATACATACAGAATGGGTGAGTTAATTGATGCTGGCAAGTTTCCAAGACCTAACGTAATCGCCATATATCTTGTAATCCATCAAATCATCGTTGGTAAGGCTACTGATATCCTGAAGCACTTTATAGAACCGGATAGTGCTTTTAAAACCAATCTTCTCCAATTCCGCAATCAGTTTATCAACGGAGTCATCACCATCGACAAACTCGCCGTAGAAATAGAGGTTGAAGAACTTATACAATTTGTTGTCGGTGGATGCCAAGCAATCCTCAAAGGATTTATTGGGGTCATATATAGATGTGGGCATTCCGCAATATTGTATAATTATGCGGTCGACTGGTGCCCCGGATGCTTTGACAGCCTGAGCAAAGTATTCGTAAATCTGTGCATAAGCAATGGTGAAGTATGCATCATCCACATAATCGGTTGTGATGGTTTCTTCCGCCACACCGGCATCAACCAAGTCAGCTTTTGCATACAGCCGAAAGGCGCTTTCATAGCCCTCAAGTGCGATAATCGAGTATGGGAAAGGGGGGGCGTCCGGTATTTCAGCAACCAAATAACTTGTTACGCCGTACTTATCTTCCAGATATTTCTTTCTGGGGTCGTCCTTGTCAAAAGGCTTTTTGTCGGTCTCGGGGTTGGTACCGAAATTATTTACAGGAGGGCGCAGTTCAATCGGAATGTCGGAAGGTGGGTTCGTTCCGGCTCCAGGGTCTTTGTCGGACGTGTTGGAACAAGCGACACAAGAGAGGAGCATCACCATAGCCAATACAAAAATTAAAATCTTCCTCATAATACGATTCTCCTTAGATGACAGATTTCATGAGAGTGTAAGCGGTTTTTACAACAATCTCAAAACCACCTGCAACTTATTCCCACTCGATCGTGCCGATAGGCTTCGGCGTAAGATCAAGCAGAACGCGGTTGATGCCCTCGACCTCATGGGTGATGCGGTCGGTGATGTGGTGCAGAAGGGCATAGGGAATCTCTTCGATGGTCGCGGTCATGGCGTCGGTGGTATTGACGGCGCGGATGATGGCGGGCCAGCCCTCGTATCTCTGGTGATCGCGGACGCCGACGCTCTTCAGATCGGGCACGGCGATGAAATACTGCCATACCTTACCGGCAAGACCGTTCTTGTCGAACTCCTCGCGCAGAATCGCGTCTGCCTCACGCAAAGCGTGCAGACGGTCGCGGGTGATGGCACCCAGGCAACGAACGCCCAGACCGGGGCCGGGGAACGGCTGACGGTAGACCATCGCATGGGGCAGTCCCAGCGCTTCACCTACCACGCGCACCTCGTCCTTATAAAGCAGCTTGACCGGCTCGACCAGCTCCATCGCCATGTCGTCGGGAAGACCGCCGACGTTGTGGTGCGACTTGACCGGCTTGCCGCTCTCTTTTGCCTTGATGCTCTCCAGAATGTCGGGGTAAATGGTGCCCTGTGCCAGGTACGAAATGCCGTCCAGCTTGGCGGCCTCCTCGTCAAACACCTTGATAAACTCCGCACCGATGATCTTTCTCTTCTTTTCGGGATCAGCTACGCCCGCGAGCAGATCCAAAAATCTGTCCGTGGCATCGACGTAGACCAGATTGGCATCCAATCCTTCGCCAAAAATCTTGATGACGTCTTCGCTCTCGCCCTTGCGCATGAGTCCATGATTGACGTGAACGCAAACGAGCTGTCTGCCGATGGCCTTGATGAGCAACGCGGCTACGACCGAGCTGTCCACACCGCCGGACAGTGCCAGCAGTACCTTTTTGTCACCTACCTGGGCGCGAACGGCCGCTACCTGCTCGTCAATAAAAGCATTGGCCTGTTCGATCGTCGTAATGCGCGCCATGTCGTCGGGACGCTTGTTGGGATCGTACATATATTTCCTCTTTCCGCCCATACGGGCTGTCAAAATAAGCGTGCCGGGGGCTTTGCGCAACTCGCAAAGCCGAAGGTTTTGCTCTTTTAGCCTGTCCGAAAAGACATTCTATGTTGCTTTATTATATCAAATTTTCTTTCATTTTGCAATACGTCTGAGCTGTCAAACCTAAAAAAATTTTTGTTTGTGAGCGAAATTTTTCCGTCAAAATGCAAAAAACGACCGTCATGGCACAAAATGACGGTCTTTGTCATATTCTGTTATCGAACGGTCGGGGAAAATTTTCCATCGTTCATTTGGCACGTTGGTGTTTAAGATGGGCGGGCGGCGGGACAAAATATTCCTGTAGGCAACACATACCCAAGGAGGCACACGAAAACAGATGAGCATCAAACGAGGAGATATTTATTACGCCGATCTGAGTCCGGTGGTCGGATCGGAGCAAGGGGGGCTTCGCCCCGTATTGATCATACAAAACGACGTTGGCAACCGTTACAGCCCCACCGTCATCGCCGCCGCGATTACGTCAAGGCTCAGCAAAACCCGCCTGCCCACTCACATCGACGTCTTTGCCGACCGAGTCGGTCTGGTCAAGGATTCCGTGATTCTTTTGGAGCAGGTACGTACGCTGGACAAACGCCGCCTGAAAGAGAAAATGGGGCATCTGGACGAGAGCATTATGGCCGAGGTCAACCATGCCATCGCGGTCAGCGTCGGGCTTGGTGACTGGCAGCCGAGCACGCGGATCCGGGCCACGGGCGAAGCGCAAACCGCGCCTGCGGTAACAGCCGCACCTGCTGCCGCCGCGGCAGTGGCTGCGCCCGCATCTCCCGTGTCCGATGCGCCCCCCGCCGCCGTGGCCGCGGTCGATGCGCAGCCAACCATCGGATGAGGGAAAAATCATCGTTGGCACTTGATTTTTTTGTTCCAATCTGTTACAATAAATCATCAACCGACAACCGTGGCACCGCCACGGTACATACAAAGGATACGAACATGATATATCAAGAGACACTCACCGCCCGCTGGCACGACACCGACGCCACCCTGGCCGTCCGTCCCTCGCAAGTACTGGTGTATATGCAGGAGATGGCCTTTTGCCACCTCAATTCTGCCGGGCGCAATCTGGACAAGCTGCGGTTTGAAGAGGGCCTTGCCTTTATTCTCACCCGCCTGACGCTCAAATTTTACGCTCCCATCCGTCCCGCCGAGCAGGTGACGGCAATGACCTGGGTATCCGAGGGCAAGGGGCTGAATTTCCCCCGCTATTTCCGTGTGATCGGGCCGAACGGTCAAGTCGCGGCCGAGGCGGCAAGCTCGTGGGTGCTTCTCCAATTGGATTCGCGCCTTCCCGTACGGGCAAGTGAATTTGAATACGGCTTTTCTCCCGAGGAGCCCCTGCCCTTTGCTACGCCCCGCCGCTTTGCTCTCCCGGCCGAGATGGTTGAGGTAGGTCGGCGCAAGATCGTATATTCCGATATTGATTACAACGGCCACATGAACAACACCCGCTATCCCGACATGGTGTGCGATTTTTTGCCCGACGACGCGATCGGCCGCATTCACACCATGCATCTGGAGTTTGTCCGCGAGGCTAAGTTTGGTTGCACCCTGCGCGTGATGCTCGGAAGCCGACAGGATGCCGACACGGGCGACACGGTTTACCTTGTCCGGACGTTGGACGAGGAGGAACAGGTTTGCTTGAATGCGGAGGTTTGGGTAAAGGACGATGGCTGAGTATTTTGACAACTACTCCTACAGGCTCGCACTGCTAACGCGCGCTCGCTAAAAGTATTGATGCCATTTCTTTGTTATTTCACAAAGAAATGGCAAAAGAAAAGAAACCAAGGGGCCTAATGCCCCTTGGCACCCCGCCAAACTTCTTGCTTTGGCCTATCTGCCGCTCGTAGTGGCTACGTGGCAAGAGATATAGAAAGAACATAGATGTCTTGGAGTTTTTATGTTTGCGCTTTGCGCAACGCCCCAGCCTGCTCCGTGTAAGCGTCAATCAACCAAGATGTAGAAAATTTAGCTAAACTCCAAAATCCCCTCCGAAGGAGCCCACCATGGACATTTCCCTTCTCTCCCAACAAATGAATCTCATCCTCTCGGTCGCAGGCGCCGAATATACCCTCTCTTTGCGCGACAGCGACCTTCGCGGCAGTCAGTTGCCCTACCTTCTTGCCGTCTGCCGCCTGCCGGGTGCCACGCAAGATACCCTTGCGGGAGATCTCGGGGTGGACAAAAGCAACGTCGCCCGCCAGCTGGCCGAATTGGAGTCGACGGGCTACGTCATCCGCCGCCGCGACGGAAGCGACCGCCGCCGCATTTTCGTCGAACCGACCGACCGTGCCTACGATGTGCTTCCCACGCTGGTCGAGATCGTCTCGGACACGCAGCGCGAGCTGACGCGCGGCATGTCGGAAGAAGAAAACGAGCTGCTCGCCGAATTGATGGCTCGCATGGCCCGCAACGCCGCCCGCCTTGCCGCCCAGCGCCGCGCTCACACCGACGATTGATCGGGGGATCGCCCCACCTGCGCCAACAGAAAATCCGGCAATCTTGCCGCCGCCAAAGCCAACGCCTTCTTTTTGAGGCGAAACGCCCCCCGCCGCGAGATATCCAGCTCCTCCGAGGCCCGCTCGACCGTCATGCCCACGACGTAGTGGTAATACAACAGCAGTTTGCAGGACTCGTTGGGCAGCGAATCAATGAACACCCGAATCTCTCGGATCTGCTTTTTCCAGTATTCCGCCGTTCCGCCTACGCGGCCGTAAAACACCGTTTCGTCGGGTACTTGTCTGCGCTCCTTTTCCTCAATATAGCACAGCCGCAGCATACGAATGGCCACCGCGTATCGCTCAAGAAACAGCTTTGCCTGGCAAATTGCCTGCGGGCTGTCGCACATCTCTTCCCCCCGCAGCCGCCGGACCGTACCGGCCTTATTGGAAGATCCCGTCATGGCATCTCCCCCGTTTTCTCTTTTCCCGCCTTCGCATATCCGAATGGAATATCCCACTCCGCACCGCGATGTTCAGAAAGTTTCACCACCCGCGCGTGCGGGTTTTTGTTTGCTTTTTTCATTTTCATATGATTCCCCTTTCGCACAAGTCAGTTTTGAATCGGTTGCGCCGGGAACTCAAGTTTTTTCATGAAATTTCTCAAAACGGTTGACAAATCCTCCGCAACGCCGTATAATGTCCTTGTCATGCCATATTATAACGCATTTCCGAATATTTGTCAACAAGATAATTATGATTTCATAAATACCGGAACTTTCAACAAAAGGAGCCTGTTATGGACTATTCCGCATTTGAACATTTGCTCAAACAAAGCGGCGCGACGGTCTACCGCGTGTCCAAAGAGACGGGAATCGCCGCCTCCACCTTTACCGACTGGAAAAACGGCCGTTCCTGCCCCAAAGCCGAAAAGCTGTTGCGCATTGCCGCCTTTTTCGGCGTTTCCCTGGACGAGATGCTGGCCGCCGATCACACCCCGCGGCACCGTCTGAACGCCCGAACCCACCACAAGCTGCCCATCATCGGCGAGATTCGGGCGGGCAGTCCCATCATCACCGAGGAAACTCTCCTGGGCTACGAATATGCCGACGTGGAGGATACCGACGAATACTTTTATCTCAAGGTTTGCGGCGACAGTATGCGCAACTGCGGCATTATCGACGGCTCGCTGGTGCTGTTCCACAAGCAGCAGCACGCCGACAACGGCGACATTGTGGCTTGCCTGGTCGGCGGCGACAGCGCAACGGTCAAGCGGTTTTTCAAGCGCGACCGGCGCATCGTTCTGCAACCGGAAAACGAAGATTACACTCCCATCGAGCTGTCCCCCATCGATTTTGAAACGGGCGAGGCCCGTATTCTCGGCGTGGCACAGGAAGTGAAGATTAAGCTGTGAGGGGGACGAAGGAACGAAGAGAACGAGGGGAACTTTTTTGAAAAAAAGTTCCCCTGACCCCCTCAAAAAACTTTATAAGGGAAAAATAGAAAAGCTCGCCCATGCAGCTTCTCCTGACTCCGCATGGGAAGAACGTGCGCTGCTCCAAAGGTACTACCGCAAGAAGTGGGGCCCCTTCCCCTTCTTCTCCACCAAAGTAGAATTGTTTTAACAAATTTTGCAATCTCCGCCTGCCGCTCGTGTTGGCTTGCCGGCGGGAGATGTACCAAAACCGTTATGTCTTTCTCCTTTTTCGCTATGCAGAGCGGCAAAGGAGCAGTTTCCAAAGGCGGCAGCCTTTGGCTGACTTTCTTTGGTACTTTCTTTGTTCAGCAACAAAGAAAGTACATCAACAACCGGCACAGCGAACGCGCGCAGCAGTGTGAGCGTCCGGCTACGAAGTTGCAAGAAATTTAGCTAACCCCTTTTCATCCTCCTGAAAGGACCATCCCCATGACCATCCTAAACGTAAAAAACATGACTCTGCGCTTCGGCGTGACCACCATATTACAAAATATCGACTTTGCCCTGGATGAGACCGACAAGCTTGGCATCATCGGTGTCAACGGCTCGGGAAAATCCTCCCTGTTCCGCGTCATCACCGGGGTGTACGAGCCCGAAGAGGGCAGCGTAACCGTTGCTCCCGGCAAGACCATCGGAATACTGACCCAGGACGGCGCCTTCTCTTCCCTGTGCGGATCGGAGGACGCGCCCGACGAGGAGGTACCGCAAGACGTGAGCGTGCTGGATCTGATGCTGCGCTCCAAGCCCGAAATGCTGCGCATGGAAGCGCGACTTGCCGAGCTGGAGGCTCAGATGAATGCCGAGGGCGTAGAGCATCTGTCCTCGCTAAGTGCCGAATACACCGCCCTGAACGATCGCTATTTGCGCGAAGGCGGACTGGAATACCGCGGTCGCTGTGCCTCTATGCTGCAACGCTTGGGCTTTGATGCCGAGGCGCAAACAAGAAGCGTCAATACCCTGAGCGGAGGTCAGCGCACTCGACTTGCGCTGGCAATCCAACTGTCGCGCGAGCCCGACATTCTCATGCTGGACGAGCCGACCAACCATCTGGATATCGAAACGACGGCATGGCTCGAAAACTTTCTGGTCAACTACAAAAAATGCGTGTTGGTCATTTCGCACGACCGTTATTTTCTTGACCGCGTGACCACCAAAACGCTGGCCATCGAGCATCACCGCGCCACGCTCTACCAGGGTAGTTATACCAAGAGCATGGAACAGCGCCGCATCGACCGCGAGATCGCGGAAAAGCACTGGAGAGAACAGCAAAAGGAGATCGCGCGTCAGGAGGCCTACATCGCTCAACAGCGCGCCTGGAACCGCGAGCGCAACATCATTGCGGCCGAGAGCCGTCAAAAGCTGCTGGACAAGATGGTCAAGCTGGAAAAGCCGCAAAACGCCCCCCGCCCCGTCCGTATGAAGTTCACCAAATCGGCCGAGAGCGGCAACGACGTGCTTTCGGTTCGGGATCTCTCTATGCGCTTTGGCGACAAGGTGCTGTTTGAGGATCTGAATTTCCTCATCAAGAAAAAACAGCGGGTGTTGCTCATCGGCCCCAACGGCTGCGGCAAATCTACTCTGATCAAGCTGATTCTGAATATGTTGGAGCCCTCCGCGGGCGTCATCGAGGCAGGATACAACGTCACCGTCGGCTATTACGATCAGGAAAACCAAAACCTGACCGACGAGAACACGGTGCTTGAGGAGCTTTGGAGCGCCTATCCGCACTTAAACGAGGTGACAATCCGTAACGCGCTGGCCCAATTCCGCTTCGTGGGCGAGGACGTATTCAAGACCGTCGAGGTGCTGTCGGGCGGTGAGCGGGCAAGACTGACGCTGTGCAAGCTCATTCTCTCCCATATGAATCTTCTGGTGCTGGACGAGCCCACCAACCACCTGGACATCGACTCGCGCGAGGCGCTGGAATCGGCGCTGGAGCAGTTTGACGGCACCATTCTGACCGTCAGCCACGACCGCTATCTCATCGACAAGTTGGCCACTCGCATCCTCATGATGCACCCGGGCGAAGCGTTTTCGGGCGATTTGCTCGACTATACGGTCGAGCATGCGGGCGAGGGATTTACCGAGCTGTCCCGCTACCGCGCCGCACGCGAGGCGGAGCGTTTGGCCGCGCCGTCCGCGGCATCCGCCGCCAAGACGACGGTGAGCGATGCCAAGGCGGATTATCTGAAAAACAAGCAGAACGCCGCCGAGGAGCGCAAAAAGCGCAACCGTCTCCAGAAATTGCGGGAGGAATGTCCGCGTCTGGAGGAGGAGATTGCGCACATAGAGGAGCAAATGGCGGGAGATGCCGCCACGGACTACGTCCTTCTGTCGGAGCTTGAGACTCGCCGGGCGCAACTGGAAGAAAAGCTATTTGAAGTATACGAACAATTAGAAGAACTGGAGGCATGGGCAGCCGAGCAAGGTTGAGCTACCCCAACACATATCACCATGAAACCCCTCAAAACCAAAACGGGCGACAGCGTCACCCTCATTTCCGTCCTGTTTTGTCTTCTTTATTTTACCAGCTACATGACGCGCAAAAGCTTCAGCGCCGTCAAGCTGGGCATTCCCGACGCCATGCTAACCGACCTTCAGATCGGCTACATCGGAAGTGCTTTGTTTTTTACCTACGGAGCCGGACAGATCATCAGCGGTCTTTTGGGTGACCGCATCGATCCCCGCAAGCTCATTTTCTGCGGTCTTGGATTGACCACGCTGTGCAACGCCGCCTTTCCTTTCATCACCTCCGTCCCTGCCCTGATCGTTTTGTGGGGCGTCAACGGATTTGCCCAGGCGCTGTTCTGGCCCCCCATCGTCAAGCTGATGACCATTTATCTGTCGGGCGACTCTTACACCCGCGCCGTCATGTCGGTATCCATCGCCGCGCAAGCCGCCCTCTTGGCGGTTTACGCCTCGGCCGCTCTGTTCGTAAGGCTTGACGCTTGGCGCGGAATGTTCGGTTTGTCCTGCGCTTTGGCCGTCCTGACCGCCGCCGCCCTTGTTTTGGGCTTCAAAACCTTGGAGCGCCGCCATCCGAACGCCGTCAAAGACGCTCTTTCGGGGAGGGTATCCAACGCCGCCCAAGCAGCAACCGCCCAAGCACCTCAAAAGAGCGAAGGCTTGTGGCGCACCGTGCTGGTGTCGGGGCTGCTGTTCGTCTTTGTCATGACCATGACCATCGGTTTTTTGCGGGACGGCATCGAGGAGTGGATGTCCACCTATCTGTATGCGACCTTCTCGCTCAAAGCCGATCTGTCCACGCTGATGAATCTGTTCATGCCGCTGTTTGGTATGGTATGCGTTCGATTTGCCGCCGTGTTGCACTTGAAGATTTTGCGCGACGAGATGAAGGAGGTCACCCTTCTGATGTCTGTTTGCGCAGGGGCAACCTTGGCACTGGGCTTGTTCCACGCCCTGCATCCCATGTTTTCGCTGGTCATGATCGTTTTGTCGGTCGGTTGTATTCACGCGGCGAACACCAGTCTTACCTGTTACCTGCCCGCCCGTTTCGTCAAATCGGGCAAGGTTTCCACCGTATCGGGCCTGGTCAACGCCTTTACGTACGTGGGAAGCACGCTTGCGACCTCCGTTATTCCCGTGTTGGCCGACAAGAACGGCTGGGCGATGACCATTCTTTCGTGGTGCGCCGTGGCTTTGGTTTGCCTTGCCTGCGCGCTTTTGATCGCTCCGCGATGGAGAAGATTTACCAAAGATCATGAAAAAAAATAAAAGCATCGGACGGACCCTGTGAGGTTCGTCCGATGTTTTTTGTAAAGCTGTTGTTTTTACAACTTCGTCTATTGACGCTCACACTGCACTTCGTGCGCGTCCCAAGGAAACGTTGCTCAAAATTTAAGCATCCTTTTTTATTCCCAAAGCTTCACAACTTCAAACTGATCCTGTCCGAGGATATACATATATCCGTCGATCAACGTCGCGCGGCAGTCATCGGGGTAAGCGCCGATGGCAACGTTGAGCACTTCATTCAGCTGGAAGCCGTCAAAGTGGAGCACGATATAGCGTTCAGCGCTGTTGTAATCGAAGATGCCAAGACCAATGAGTTGATTTTTGCGGTCTATAAAATATGCCTTATAGTCCAGTGAAAAGTTGGCGTTCTTTTCGTAAGCGGTAACGGACACCACGCCCGTTTCGCTCTCCTCATATACTTCGATCTTGAGCACGCTGTCACCGTTAAAGCCGATACCGAGCAAATATCCGTTGCCCCAGTTGACAAGCGAGGAGGAGTAGCCGTCGATGACACCCGTGTCCTTGACGGTGATGTTGTCGAGATCGGACAGATCGAAGAAGAAAACGGGGTCGGTCAGCTGGACCACCACGGCGGTGCAGACGTAAGCCTTGTCACCGTCAAAGCGGACGGACTCGACCGTCTCGCCCTTGGGGGCGAAGTTTTCCACCTTGGCAATCGTTTCCCAAGTATTGATGTCGATGCAGTACAGCGAAGCTCCAATGCCGAAATCGTTGTTGTCGGTCGGAATCTGGACGGAAGCCATGTTACCCGTAACGGTTTCCTTGAATTTGGAGCTGCTTGTGGTGGTCACCACGCGAAGCACGCCCTGGTACTCATCCAGACTGTACTGATTTTTGACGCTTCCCTTGACGCTCGTTTTGCCCATGGGGGTCAGCGTGCCGTCGGCATACGACAGCCGCGCGATCTCGGTCATGATCTCGGTCTTGGTGTAGCCGTCGTCCTGCTCGGTGCGCTCGGTGTACTGCGAGGTGGCGTAAATGCTGTCGCGGGACACGTAGACCTCTTGAGAATAGGACAGGAAAGCGGCGTCGCCCTTGACCTCGAGCGTCTTTTCGTCCAGCAAAAAGGCGGTGGTATAGCGGGCGCTCGTCAGCGTTTCGGGCAGCATGATGTTGTCGGCTGAAATGCTCTCAAATCCGTCACCCGTGTTGATCTGGGGCAAGAAGGTGGATTCGTCCGAGAAATCGGGGTTTTTGACGGACATATTGGTCATGAGCAGCAGCTGTCCGTCCACCACGCGGGAGGACAGATAGCCGCCCGTGACGGTGATGCGCTTCGTCTCGCGAACGTTTCCGGGGTCCGTCACGTCAAGAGAGACGATATCGACCAGCGTTCTGGCCCAGCCCTCCGAATTCAGGGCGGCCAGGGGCATAATCACGGTCAGCGTGGTGCAGTCGTTCGAAAGATAAAACTCAAACTGATTGCCATAGTACATCACGCCGGAATACTCCGGTCTGTCGTAAGAATCCAGCGAGCAGGAGAACAACAGCGCGGAGTTCTCTTTTTCAATAGAATAAACGTACAGGTTTTTGCTCGACATATAGTAAATATACTTGTCGCTTCGCTTGAAGATATCGCCCTCGATGACGCCCGACACCTGGTTGTCGGTGACCTCTTGGTAGCTTTGGTTAATGTCACCTGCGGACTCGAAATCTTCGGGCGCGGCGGCGCCGGGGGCCATATCGCCCTTCATAAAATTGCGGCCAAGGCTACTCAACGTATCCCACAGGCTTTGGAAGCGGTTTTTGAACTCGGGCTTCTGGTAGGTCAGGGCGTTGATGCTCTGAATGACGGAATAATACTCGCTTTCGGCGTATTTTGACACGTCGGGCGGGGTGGTGTTATAGGGCAGGAACAGCACTAAATTGAGCGCCGTGACAAGCAGACAGATACAGGCGGCGATGGCCGTCCATTTTTGCCACTTGGGGCGTTTTCTCATCGTGCGGGGGTCTGCCTCAGCGATGTACTTGTCGTCGATGCGCCCCATAGCGCGAAGCAGCTTTTTATTTTTCATAATACGATCCCTTCTTTCTCTAAATGGAGGCGGAATGCCTCTCTCGTTCGCATCAGCGACACCTTCACGGCACTCTCACTCATACCGGCATCCCGCGCGATGCTCTTGACCGAGGACAGGTACCAATACCTGCGCACAAAGACCTGTCGCGTTTTCACGGGCAAGCCGGCCAAAAACGAATTGATGGCGTCACCAAGGACGATCTCGTCCGCCGGATCGAGTGTCGAGTCGGCGTCGGGGATACACTCGCTCAATTCGTCCAGCGTCAGCTCCACCGCCCCACTGCGCTTTTGCGCCGTGTTTTTATCCAGGCGATCCAGGGCAAGATTGCGGGTGATCTTGCCAAGGAAGGTAGACAGACGGCTCGGCTTGGCGGGGGGCATGGCGCCCCAAGCGCGAAGATAGGTGTCGTTGACACATTCCTCGGCGTCCTCGTTGGAATGCAGAATGGTGTAGGCGATGTGATAGCAATATTTACCGTATTTCTTTTGAGTTTCCGAAATCGCCGTCTCGGAGCGTTCCCAATAAAGATCTACGATTTTTTGGTCATCCATTTTGTCACCTCCCGGGGGTTTTTCAGGTACCTTTCACTCTAATACACGGGAATTGGGATCGGTTGGTTACAGTATAGCACGGAAAAGGTGGGAAGTAAAGCGAAATTTTTTGCAACCGTTGTATGTTACTTCTTTGTCGTTCAACAAAGAAGTAACCAAGAAAGTGAACTCGGACGTTCCCTCCGAGGCCTCCCCCGCTTTGCCGCTCTTCAAAGAGCAGGACGAGAAAGACATCTACTTTCTTTCTTCATCTCTCGCCGGCAAGCCAACACGAGCGGCAGATATGGCAAGTAAAAAGTTGCAAGGGCGAGTGCTTTGCTAACTTTGGGAAGAATTTTGCGAAGCAAAATTCTTCGGGAGCGGGCAAGCCGAACACTCCACAAGCAACTAATATTATGCCCGCTCGGTTCTTGAAAGGGGCGTGGGGGAAACTTCTTGAAAGAAGTTTCCCCCACACGTCACTTATTTAATTTCTCTGCCACTTGGTTCCCTGCGAGGTATCGGTCAGGGTGATGCCGCGCGAGGTCAGCTCGGCACGGATGCGGTCAGCCTCGGCGTAATCCTTGGCCTTTTTGGCGGCGGCACGGGCAGCGATCAAGGCTTCGATCTCTTCGGCCTCGGGATCGTCTGCGTGCTCGTTTGCGGCAGCCTTTGCCTCTGCTTCGGCGGCGGTGCGAATGGTCGCGGCGGCCTCCAAAAGATCCAGCGACAGCACGCGGTCAAAGTCAGCAAGAAGTGCCAGCTTGGTCGCGTCGGAGCACTTGGCCTTGAGCACGTTGTAAACAGCCGTGATGGCCAGCGAGGTGTTCAGATCGTTGTCCAGCGCGTCGGTAAAGGCCTTCTTCAGCTCGGCAAACGCGGTCTCGTCCACGTCGCCTCCCTCTTTGAGCGTGGCGATACGGGCGATCAGCTTGTCATAGCTGGTCTTGGCGTTGTCCAGATTCTCGTAGGTGAACACCAGATTCTTGCGGTAGTGCGACTGCAGGCAGAACAGGCGATAGACCATGGGATCGTAGCCCTTGCTCTCCAGGAGCGACACGGTCAAAAATTCGCCCGTCGACTTGGACATCTTGCCACTGTTGGTATTCAGGTGAAGCACGTGGAACCAGTAGTTGCACCACTTGTGGCCCAAGTACGCCTCGGACTGAGCGATCTCGTTGGTATGGTGGGGGAAGGCGTTGTCAATACCGCCGCAGTGAATGTCCAGCGTCTCGCCCAAATGCTTCATGGAGATGCAGGAGCACTCGATGTGCCAGCCGGGATAGCCCACGCCCCAAGGGGAATCCCACTTGAGCGCCTGATCCTCGAACTTGGACTTGGTAAACCACAAAACGAAATCGTTTTTGTTCTTCTTGTTATTGTCGGCCTCAACGCCCTCGCGCACGCCGACCTCCAGATCCTCTTCCTTGAAGTTATTGAAGACGTAATAATCCTGCAATTTGGAGGTGTCAAAATAGACGTTGCCGCCGGCAAGGTAGGCATATCCCTTTTCGATCAAGCCTTCGATCACCCGGATGAAATCGTCAATGCAGGCGGTGGCGGGCTCGATGATGTCCGGCTTTTTGATGTTGAGCTTATCGCAGTCGGCAAAGAAAGCGTCGGTGTAAAACTGCGCGATCTCCATGACCGTCTTGTGCTCGCGGCGAGCGCCCTTGAGCATCTTGTCCTCGCCGTCGTCGGCGTCGTCCGTCAGGTGACCGACGTCGGTGATGTTCATGGCGCGCACAACGTCGTAACCGAGGTAGCGCAGGTATTTCTCCAGCGTGTCCTCCATGATATAGGTGCGCAAATTGCCGATGTGGGCAAAATGATAGACGGTGGGGCCGCAGGTGTACATTTTGACCTTGCCCTCTTCGTTGGGGACAAATTCGTCGCGGTTTCTCGTCAGTGAATTGTAAAGAAGCATATCATATTCTCCTTTCGGATGTCATTCTCTTAATATCTTATTATAGCAAAAAACTCCCGCTTTGTAAAGAGGAGCGGAGCATTTCTTGGCACTTTTCCCACGATTTTGAAAACTTTTTTACAACATCTTCTGCTCTTTCCACTCCCTTCCTCTCTTGCCAGGATTTACATTTCGTTACTTAATTGTAAGCTATTTACATTTTTTTCGGGATATGCTATACTTGGTGCGTCCCACCTGCCAAATCGAGCGCGCAACCGGCAACAGGGGCAACCGACCCGCAAGGGAAAGAAAGGAGATTTTATGCAAAATCAAAAAAGACAACGACACAAAGAGCATGGACGACGATGCTCCGTTTTATGCCTGGTGTTGGCGCTGACGTGCTTGCTGACCTTTTCGGCAGCGGCCATCAACCCTACATACAGCGGCATGACGGAGGCGTTTCGGAACAGTCGCTATTACCTTAACCTCAAAGCATTGACGCTGACAGGTGACGAGCGCACGGACATTGTTATGATCGCCATGAGCCAGCTGGGTTATCACGAGGGCAACGGCCCCTCGCACTGCCACGGAGAAAGCTGCGGCTCGGGCAATTACGTAGAATACAACTATTACCACGGCAGCGTGGATCAGCTGGGCAACGGTGTGTTGACCTACGGCTATCCTTGGTGCGCCTCCTTCGTGTCCTATTGCGCACGCTTGGCGGGCATTTCCTGCGACACGCTTTGCACCTCGCTGAACTGCTCGCGCTGGGTGAACCATTTTATTGGCGAGGGCGAATATCATTCGCGAGAGTCGGGCTATATTCCCAAGCAGGGCGACCTGATCTTTTTCCGCGATGCCGGATCGTCCAAGCTGTCCACCCACGTGGGCTTGGTGCGCTACGAGTGCAACGGGCTGGTCTACACCATCGAGGGCAACTGCGGCGATGCGGTGCGCTTGGCGGCGTATGATCTGAACGACACCTACGTCATCGGCTACGCCTCTCCCGAGTACACCGAAAATTCCGACACAGCGATCGACTATCTTTTGGACGAGTACACCGAGGGCAATTATATCATTGCGGCACCGGAGCTGCCCGTGCGGAGTCAGCCCGGCGGCGGTCTTGTGACCTTCACTCTTCGCCGAGGGGATCTGATGCACATTTACGAGTGTGTCAACGGCTGGGGGAGAACCGATTACGGTTGGATTCCCATGACGGATACGCAGCCGATTGACGTGCGGTAAGGAAGAGCCGAATTCCAAACATTCAAAAAGAGGAACTTCCCACGAAGTTCCTCTCTTTTTACATCAACTTACTCCACTCATCAAATCCATAGCACAAATTTTCTGCCCGATGAACGTCTCCCGCCAGAATAAATTTGCCGCCGCGGGAGCGGATATACTCCAAAATCTCCGGCGCGGGGTACGGAATATCACGGTAACCACGCGGAATCACGCCCGTGTTGATCTCAAACAGCGCCCCCGTGGGAATCAAAACATCCACCGCGCGGCGGACGGCGGCAAGATAGCGCTCGTCATTCTCGTCGAACAGGACACCGCCCCGATTGAACTTGGTAATCAGGTCGATGTGTCCTATAATATCGGGCTTCATGGCAGCCAGCTGCTCGTATCCTGAAAAATAGGCCTCAATCATAGCATACACGTCGCCGCCGAAATAGGTCCGGCACGCTCGGGCGAGATCGTCGGGGTTGATATCCACCGCAAAGTAGTGGTCGCCGACCTTGACGTAATGCACCGAGCCTATGACGTAGTCCAAGCCGGTGGGAGCGGGCGGTGAATACACGTCCTGCTCGATGCCGCACAGCACCTCAATACCATCCTTATATTTTTCGGCCAGCGCCCGCACTTGGGCGATATAAGTTGCGATCTCCTCGGGCTTCATGGCGTAATCCTCGCCGCAGGGAGAGGGCGAATGTCCCGAAAAGCCAATGCGCTTCATGCCCTTTGCGATCGCCGCCTGCACCATCTCCTCGGGCGTGTTTTTGCCGTCGCAATAGGTGGTGTGGGTGTGCAGATCCTGCAACGCGCCGTATTTCAAGAGATCAATCTTGCTCATTTGGTCATCTTCTCCTGCTTGATCTTATGATCAATGACGTGTCTTGACGCCAATTCACGGTGGATGTCCTCCAGGGAGATGCCCTGCTCGATCATAAGCACCATGGCGTGATAGACCAGGTCGGACAGCTCGTAAATCGTCTCGGCGCGGTCGTTTGCCTTGGCGGCAATGATGACCTCGGTGCATTCCTCGCCCACCTTTTTGAGAATTTTATCAATGCCCTTCTCGAACAGATAGGTGGTGTAGGAGCCTTCCTTTTTGTCCGTTTTTCTGCCCTCGATGAGCATCATAAGCGACTGCAAGGAGAACTCGTGGCGGTCTTCGCTTTCCCAGATGACGTCCTCGAAGCAGGAGTCGGTGCCCTTGTGGCAGGCGGGGCCGTCCTTTTCGACCTTAACGACCAGGGCGTCGCCGTCGCAATCGGCGGTAATGGAGACGATGTGCTGATAATTGCCGCTGGTCTCGCCCTTGAGCCACAATTCTTGTCTGGAGCGGCTCCAGAAGCAGGTCAGTCCCTTCTCCATGGAGATGGCGAGAGATTCGCGGTTCATATAGGCAAGCGTGAGGACTTTGCCGGAAATGGCATCGACGACGATGGCGGGGATGAGGCCATTCTGATCGAATTTAAGGTTATCAATGTTGAACATGGTTGTGGTTCCTTTCGGGGGGATGATTTTGGGTTTAGCTAAAGTTTATGCAACTTCATAGACGGCCTCACACAGCGCGTCTTCGCCGCGCGCGCTCGGTGTTTGCATGGATGCCATTTCTTTGCCTCGTCGCAAAGAAATGGCGAAAGAAAAGACGCCAAGACGTTCCCTCTTGGATCTCCCTTTCTTTGCCGCTCTTCAAAGAGGGCTAGGGAGAAAAACATCTGTTCTTTTTCTTCATCTCCCGCC
>JAZLCA010000047.1:0-15186 GCA_045613985.1 Eubacteriales bacterium
GTCGTTTTGACTCGGGCTCGCGGTTTGGAATTTTATACCTGCCTGTACCGTCTTGCCCCGAGCGCGTCCGCTCGACGAAGGCGAGGTGGGCTGTGCGAGGCTGTAGATGAAGCTGCAAAAAAACAGCTTCCTTTTTTGTTCATGTTGCCCCACCATTTTTTGAAAGAAAAAATTATTTTACAAGAAAAAAAGTATTTCCTCTACCTTTCGCGTATCTTATGTAATGAATTTGACAAAAAATGATGTCGTACGGAGGTATCTCGCCATGGCAAACCTGACGGAATCCTATATGCTGCACGAAAAAGAATGGCTCTCGCCCTACGCTGCGCTGACCGCCAATACCCGCGGCCGCCAAAAGCCGTGTGAGGTCAACGACGGCAGAACCGAATACCGCACCGAATATCAGCGCGACCGCGACCGCATCATCCATTGTCAGGCTTTTCGCCGCCTGATGAACAAAACGCAGGTTTTTCTGGCGCCGTCGGGTGACCACTATCGCACCCGTCTGACGCATACGCTGGAGGTCACACAGATTGCTCGCACGCTGGCTCGCGCTCTGCGGCTGAACGAGGATCTGACGGAGGCGATCGCCCTCGGTCACGACTTGGGACACACCCCCTTCGGTCACGCGGGCGAACAGGCGATGCAGCAGTGCTTCGATCCCAAATTCGCTCACTACACCCAGAGTATTCGTGTGGTCGATCTGCTCGAAAAGAACGGTCAAGGCCTCAATCTGACCTGGGAAGTGCGCAACGGCATCGTCAACCATACGGGCGACAGCCGCGCCGCCACGCTGGAGGGCCTTTTGGTCAAGTTCGCTGACCGTATTGCTTATATCAACCACGATATCGACGATGCCTGCCGCGCGGGTATTTTGCAGCTGTCCGATATTCCCTCGGAATTGCGCGAGGTGCTGGGTGAATCCCACTCGGGACGCATCAATACCATGGTTACCTCCGTCATCCGCTGCAGCCGCGATCAAAACGACATTCAAATGGAGCCGCAGGTGTACGACGCGACCATGAAGTTGCGTAAGTTTTTGTTTGAAAACGTTTATACCAATCCCGTGGCCAAGTCGCAGGAGGATAAATCTCGTGCGCTTTTGATTCGCCTGTTCGAATATTACGTGGGGCATCCCGATACCATGCCGGCATTGTACCGCGGTAACATCGAGCGCGATGGCGTAGAGCGTTGCGTGTGCGATTTCCTCTCGGGCATGACCGACCGTTATGCTATCGAAACCTATAACCAACTGTACGTCCCCCGCGTTTGGCGAGGCATCAGCAGTTCCAATTAACATATCGCTGTTATTGGCGATCCTAATTTACTCTTAACCCGAAAGGAGGTGCGCTCGTTGATCGCACGCGAGATTATCGACGATATCGTTGCCCGTAACGACGTCGAATCTGTCATCAGTTCTTACGTTACGCTCAAACGAGCGGGCTCCAATCTGCAAGGACTTTGTCCCTTCCATAGTGAGAAAAGTCCTTCCTTTACCGTGTTTCCCAACACCCAGAGCTTTTATTGCTTTGGATGTAACGCGGGCGGAGGAGTGATCACCTTTATCGAAAAAGCGGAAAATCTGGATTTTGTCGGAGCGGTTGAATTTTTGGCTGCGCGGGCGGGGATTTCCATCCCGCAGGACGGCAAGAGCGCCCAACCCGATGAGATCTCGCGCAGGCGTATTTACGATATGAACCTCGCGGCGGCTAAATTTTTCCGCGAATGCCTGTTTGATCCCAAAATCGGAGGCGAAGGTATGAAGTACCTTTCGCAGAATCGCGGGCTTTCGGGCGCGACCATCAAACATTTTGGTCTTGGCTTTGCTCCCAACAGCTTTAATTTGCTGCATGACCATATGCGGCGGCTTGGGTATACCGACGAGGAGCTGATCAAGGGATTCCTTTGCGGTAAAAGCCAAAAAACGGGGCGCGCGTACGATTATTTCCGTAATCGCGTCATGTTTCCCATTATCGATACGTCAGGCAACATCGTGGCCTTCGGCGGCCGTGTGATGGACGATTCCAAGCCCAAGTACCTGAACTCGTCCGACACTCCCGGCTTTAAAAAGAGCCGCCATCTGTTTGCCCTCAATTTTGCTCGACATCACGCGGCGGAAACGATGATTTTGTGCGAAGGCTATATGGACGTCATTGCTCTGCACGCGGCCGGATTCGAAAATGCCGTCGCGACGCTGGGAACGGCGATTACTGCGGAACAGGCTCGCATTTTTGCCAAATACACCAAAAAGGTGGTCATATCTTACGACAGCGACGAAGCAGGGCAGAGGGCCGCAAATAAGGCCATGCAGCTTTTGGGCGAGGTCGGGATTGACGTGCGCGTTTTGCGCGTACCTGATGCAAAGGACCCCGATGAATATATCCGAAAATACGGCGCGGACAAGTTCCGCCGCGTGCTGGAGGGAAGCAGATCGGGTTTTCAGTATAAATTAGACGCTATTTTAGCAAAATACGATTTGGCACTGCCCGAAGACAAGATACGGGCAAGCAACGAGTGTTGCACTCTGATTTCAGGGTATCATTCGGGCGTTGAGCGAGAGGTCTATATCGCGCAGGTGTCAAAACAGCTCGGATTGCCGGCTGACGTTATTAAGAATCAAGTGGAAATGATATTGCGCCGACGCATCCGCGAGAAGAAAACGGAAGAGCAACGCAAAGCACAGGCCAGCATTCGCCACGTGGGGGATCGTATCAATCCCGATGCCATCAAGGACGTGCAGGCTGCCTCGGCGGAGGAGACGATACTTGGACTGATGCTGATCTACCCCGAGTATCGCAGTGCTGCCTCAGACAGTAGCGAAGGCTTGACGAGTGAGGATTTCTTTACCGCTTTTGGCCGTCGTGCGTATGAGGCTATCGTAGACCTGCATCGTTCTCCCGACGGATTCAGTCCGCCGATGCTGGAGTCCATGTTCACTCCCGACCAGGTAGGACGGCTGCAACGAATGGAGCAAGGGCGCCGTGCCTTGACGGAAAACGGTCCGTCGGTCTTTCGGGCGGCTATCGCAACCCTCAAGCAAGCAGGGGAGCGCAGGGCAGCCAGTGAAAACGAAGACGTTGTGTCGGGTATCACGGCCATTTTGGCAAGAAAATCAAGAAAATAAATAAATTACGATACTATAAAAACAATCCGCTGTTGCGGAGGCTACATACTACATAAAAGAAAGGAAAATGTATGAAGAAGGAAACTGCTGCAACGCCCGCGAACGAGACGGAACAGTCTGTCGTCGTGGACGAATTGATGGAAAAAGGTAAAAAGGGACAGCTGACAGAACAGGAGCTTGCCACGTTGGAAAGCGAGTACGATGACCTGGAGGAATTGTACGAGCGACTGGTAGACAATAACAATTCCTTGCCCGTGGATGCCGAAATGAGCGAAATTGAGAACGAAGTCGAGCATTTTGGTGCGGGCGAGAACATGAAGCACATTCTGGAGCAGGAGGGCCTTGCGGTCGATGACCCTGTCCGTATGTATCTCAAGGAGATCGGTAAGGTTCCGCTGCTGACAGCGGAGCGTGAGCACGAGTTGGCGGAGAGAATGGCCGCCGGTGACGAGGATGCCAAGAGTGAATTGGTGGAGGCTAACCTGCGTTTGGTCGTTTCCATTGCTAAGAGATACGTTGGAAGAGGAATGTATTTCCTGGATCTGATCCAGGAGGGTAACCTGGGCCTGATGAAGGCGGTCGATAAGTTTGACCACAGCAAGGGCTTCAAATTCTCGACCTATGCGACTTGGTGGATTCGTCAGGCGATTACCCGCGCGATTGCGGACCAGGCCAGAACCATCCGTATCCCCGTTCATATGGTAGAGACCATTCACAAGGTGTCGCGCTACTCTCGCCAGATGCTGCAGGAATTGGGCCGCGAGGCAACCCCTGAGGAGATCGGTGAGAAGATGGGCATGAGCACGGAAAAAGTGCGCGAGATCATGAAGATCGCGCAGGATCCCGTTTCTCTGGAGACGCCGATCGGCGAGGAGGAGGATAGCCATCTGGGCGATTTCATTCCCGACGACGATACGCCGGCCCCTGCAGATGCTGCTTCCGCGACCATTCTGCGTGAGGTCATTGAACGTGAGCTGCGCACCCTGACGCCTCGTGAAGAGCACGTTATTAAGCTTCGTTTCGGCCTTTATGACGGACGTACCCGCACCCTGGAAGAGGTTGGTAAGGAGTTTGATATCACCCGCGAGCGTATTCGTCAGATTGAAGCGAAGGCCCTGCGTAAGCTGCGTCACCCCAGCCGCGCTCGCCATCTTCGCGGCTTCTTGAATTGATTTTAACGGTGGAACTTTCGCCGTTTTGTCAAACAAAAATAGATGGATTTTTTTGGGACTATTGTACAATAAAATTGGCGTATTGCATCAAATGAAACGAATGAAATTGTGCATTGAGACGGCGAAATGTTAACGGAGCGTGACTAAAATTTGACGTGCCCGCAAAGGCATTGCCGCCAATCAAAAAAACAACTTGACAGAACGCCGAAAATGTAGTAAAATATTAAAGTATAAATATATTCGTGGGAATATGCCCTCGGATACAGTCCAAGGAGGAAGATTTATGAAGAAGAGAGTAGTCAGCCTGCTTTTGTGTCTTGCGATGATGCTGTCGGCTTGCGCTCTTTGCCTGACCGGATGCGGTAGCAAGGAAGAAGAGGAAGAGAGCAGCAACACGCCCCAAGCTGACACTGCTGCAACGCTTGTCATGTGGTGTGTTACCGAAAGCGAAAAGACGCTGAATGCAGATGGTGAGCTTGTGTTTGATGAGGAAACGGAAGCTCAGATGAAGGAGGTCGTCAAGCAGATGACCGCCATCACGCAGTCCAAGCTCAAGACCAAGCTGATCGTAAAATATATGACGATGGACGAATACGCCCAGAGACTTGAAGAAGCATTCAAGTGGCAGCAGGATGAGGCCAAGCGCTTGGAGGAAGCTAAGGACAAGGATAAGAATAACAAGGGCGACAAGAACGAGAATCCTGAAGTAGAAGAGGAAGAAGAGGAAGACGACGGTAAGATCGAGTACGATGAGGACGGCAATCCTATCATCGATACCACCAAGTATCCTGAACTGACTGAAGACCAGCTGAAATATCAGGTGGACATCGTTTACATCGCAGGCCGTGATCAGTATATGGATTACATCTCCGGCTACGGCAAGTCCAAGAAGGAGATCGAAAAGCTGATCGCTGCCGGTAAGGCGGACGAGTATACCTACAAGAAGTGGCTCGCTCCTTTGAACACGACGGATGTTAACAGCGAAGTAAAGAAGATTTCCAGCTTCGTTTCCAGCTCGCTTCTCAATGCAGTGAAGCAGAAGGGTACCGCTTATGCGATTCCCAACAATAACATCATCGGTGAGTATACTTATATGCTGATCGACAAGCAGTTGTTTGACCAGTTCTATCACACCGCCTCGATCGACAGCATTTTCAGCGTAGCTGACCTCGGTCCTTTCCTTGAGGACGTTGCTGCATACGCTACGGATGTTTTGCCCATCAATGCTGACGTTAACTACTGCATGAGCATGATCGCTCATTACTGGGATATCCATCCCGAGACGTACGCGGTTACGGGTGATTTCTCCGTTCTGGGTTACGCCTACAGCAGCACCGACCGCGTTAACCGTGGTGACATCGTTTTGAAGTTTGACAATCTGTTCCAGAACGATACGTATCTGACGGCTTTGAGAAACTTGATGGACTTCAAGTACAAGGGTTACTTCGGAACGCCTGCGGAAGGCCAGAAGAGCGCAGTATCCTTCGTTAAGGGTTCGGCTGCCGATGCCGCTGCGTATGCAGAGGATTACTATACGGTTGTCGTGGATTACCCCTTGGCAACGAGCGATGATATCTACGGCAATATGTTTGGTATCAGCGCATATTCCTCCAATATCAGAAAGAGCATGCAGGTCATCTCGTTGCTCAACACCGACGTTGAGTTCCGCAACCTGTTCCTGTATGGTATTGAGGGTACGAACTATACTCGTCACACCGACGGAACCGTTTCCGCCACTTCCTCCAACAAGTATTTGATGGACATCGCCAAGACGGGTAACGAGTTTTTGGCATACGTTCCTGCAGGTACGGATGCGGCATATTGGGAATATGCAAAACAGCAGAACCGCGAGTCGCTGGTAGATCCGCTGTTGGGCTTTGATTTCTCCACCGTCATCGGTCAGAAGAACAAAGAAGATAGCCTGCTTGAGAATGAAAGCAATCTGCTGGATCCCGAAAGCAGCGACTACAAGAAGCAGGATGAATATATGATCGAGACGATCGATACCGCCCAGATCAAGTTCATTTCTAACTTGTCCGATGCTGTTTGGGAGAGAATCCAGAAGTGCAAGAACGTTGAGCAGTTCGATAAAGAGGTTGAGTTGCTGTTGGCAAAGGAACTGGATCCTGAGTTGTATCCTGATCTGTGGCGTGCAATGCAGTACGATGTCTTGGCACCCAAGTTTGATCCCGACGGTAAGATCAGCATCGATCCTGCAACGAAGCAGCCCGTAGTTCTCAACCCCACCATCTCCGCTACCATGGAGCCCACGCCTCGCTATGAGATCGTTAAAGATGAAAATGGCAACGACGTGGAGCAATTGGTTGGTTCTTACTTTGTATACAAATACCAGATCAATCCCTATCAGCTGTACTACAGATGGCTGAAGGCATACTCCTATCTGCCCGCAGGCTTTGCCGGCTGATAAGAGATAGAAAAGCATCCGCGAAATCCAATGATTTCGCGGATGCTTTTTTTATGTTACAGATCTAATACTTGTTGATACACTTCGTTTTTGGATAGATTTCGATCGTGAGCTGCCGCTTTGATGGCGTCGTTCTTGCGCATTCCTTGGGACATATAATGACGGACGTGGTCCGAAAGGCTCATATCTTGCCAGAACTGTCCGCCCGGCAGGCAAGTGCCGCCCTCAACGACCAGCACGTATTCGCCTCGCGGCTCGTGCATTTGATAGTGGGCAACGGCCTCGCCAATCGTCGTGCGGTGGATCTCCTCGTTGCGCTTGGTCAATTCGCGGCAAAGAGAAATGCGGCGGTTTTCTCCAAATGCTTCGGCAAGGTCCTTTAGTGTTGCGCGTAGTTTGTGGGGCGCTTCGTGCAACAGCATGGTGCGCTCTTCTGCTTGCAAGCGAGCCAACTGCTCTCGCCGCTCCGCTTTGTTGACAGACAAAAAGCCTTCAAAGCAAAATCTTTTGGTGGGGAGTCCCGACAGTGTCAAAGCATCAATGCCGGCGCAGCAACCGGGGACTCCTGTGACTGCGACGTTTTCTTGTGCGCACAAGGCTACAAGATCCTCGCCGGGATCGGAGATGGCGGGCGTTCCTGCATCGGTGATCAGGGCGCAGGATTGTCCTTCTTTCAATCGCTCGATGATCTGCGGACCGCGCTCGCGGCGGTTGTGCTCATGATAAGAGACCATCGGCTTGGATATGCCAAGATAGGCGAGCAATCGCGCGGAATTGCGGGTGTCCTCGGCGGCGATGAAATCCACGCCAGCGAGTACCTTGATGGCGCGCAACGAAAGATCGTCCAGGTTTCCGATCGGAGTGGCGACAAGATAAAGGGTGGAAGGCTCGATACGGTTTTTATCTTCCCGCTCCAGCGCCGCCAAAGCGACGGCGGGAATATCGTCAAAAAAAGCGTCAAAACTCATGAAAACAATCTTCTTTCTTGTGAGAATGGGGGCACTCGTCATGCCTTTTTTGCATATAATGGCAACAAACGAGAAAAGGGGATGCGACATATGGCGATCAAAGTATATATCGATCAGGGGCACAATCCGCAAAATCCCAACGCGGGTGCGGAAGGAAACGGTTTGCGGGAACAGGATATCGTTTTTCGTATTGGGATTCTTTTGGCAGATCTTTTGCTGGCCAATGGGAATTTTGAAGTGTTGGTATCTCGCACGTCCGCCAATGTCCAATTGGGAAATTCGACGGCGACCAGTCTTGCTTATCGCGTGAATCAAGCAAACGAATGGGGCGCAGATTATTTTCTGAGCCTGCACACCAATGCATCCTCCTTGGAGGGAGCCAGCGGCATTGAAGCTTATGCTTACTTCCGCCCCTCGCGCGCATTTCGTTTGGGCGAGATCATTCTGGAGGAATTGAGCGAAAGCACGGGACTGCGCAATCGTGGGATGCAGGTGCGCACCAATCTGTACGTGCTGCGCAAGACGCAAATGCCGGCGGTGCTGATTGAATTGGGATTTATTACGAATCCGGAGGATGCCGCCCTGATGAACGACCGTCCCGATCTGTTCGCGCAAGGAATCTATAACGGTCTGCTCAGATATCTTGGGCTGTCGTAAGGGTAGCTTGGGAGGCTTGCCCTAAAAGCTCCAGAAGCGCGCTCTCGTCAATGATCTTGACGCCAAGCTCCTGCGCTTTGGTCAGCTTGCTTCCTGCGGCTTCGCCCGCGACGACATAGTCCGTCTTTTTGGACACCGAGCCCGACACCTTGCCGCCCTGTGCCTTGATGAGTGCGCCTGCTTGATCGCGGCTCATGGTGGGAAGGGTGCCCGTTAAGACAAAGGTCAGCCCTGCCAGCTGTTCGGTGCGGGGGGCGGCGGTAGAGGTAGTGGTCAGTCCTGCCGCTACGAGACGCTCACACAGAGCGATGTTTTGGGGATGCGAGAAATAATTGACTACGCATTCTGCCGTAATGGCGCCGAAATCGTTCAGGGCGCACAGCTCTTCGGTCGTGGCCTTCATCAAAGCATCCAGCGAACCGTAACGGGCGGCCAAGGCTTCGGCGGCAACGGCTCCAACGTTGCGGATACCCAAGGCGTAAATGAGACGTTCCAATCCCGCGCCCTTGGAAACCGCAATGGCATCCGTCAGCTTTTGGGCGGATTTTTTGCCCATGCGATCAAGATTTTCTAAATTTTCCGGCAGGATCGAATATAGATCGGCTGCATCGCGGATGAGAGCGTTATTTAACAACAGCTCAATGATCTGCGGACCGAGACCGTCGATATTCATGGCATCCTTGGAGGCGAAATGCTCCAATGCGCGGGAAAGCTGGGCGGGGCAGGCGGCGTTGGTGCACCGAACGGCTGCGCCCTCGTCGGTATCGCGAGTGACGGGCTCGCCGCAGGAGGGGCAATGCGTCGGCATATAAAATTCGGTTTCGCTTCCATCTCGCTTATCGGGATGGGCGCAGACGACCTCAGGAATGATGTCGCCGGCCTTTTGTACCGACACGATGTCCCCTAAAAGAATGCCGCGCTCGCGAATAAAATCAATGTTGTGCAGTGTGGCGCGGGAGACCGTGGTGCCGGCTAATCTCACCGGGGCAAGATTGGCAGTCGGTGTCAACACACCCGTGCGGCCAACGGCGATGCTGATGCTCTCCAGCTTGGTCTGCTTGCATTCGGGCGGATATTTGTAGGCAACGGCCCATTTGGGAGTATTGGTGCCCTCGCCCAGGCGGCGACGGGTTGCCAGATCGTCGATCTTGACGACGGCGCCGTCGATGTCGTAGGGCAGGGAATCCCGGAGATTTCCCAGCTGCTCAATATGGGCAACAATGGCCTCGGCCGAGTCGGCGCGGGTATAATTTTGTAGCGTGTGGAAACCCAAAGCCTGCAATCTCTCCAACGTTTCAATGTGATTTTCGGGCGCATGGCCGTCAAGATACAGACTGCCGTTTTGGAAATTGAACACGAAAATGTCCAAAGCGCGCTCGGCGCAAACGGCGGGATCGAGCTGACGAAGCGAGCCTGCGGCTGCATTTCTGGGATTGGCCAAGAGCTGTTGACCGCGTGCTTCGCGCTCGGCGTTGAGACGTTCAAACACGGCGCGGGGCATATAGACCTCGCCTCGCACGCACAGCGTCAGGGGCTCGGGCAGCGTCAGGGGGATGGAGAAAATCGTCTTGATGTTTTGAGTGACGTCTTCGCCCGTGATGCCGTCACCACGTGTCGCGCCCCGCACAAGAATGCCCTTCTCGTATTGAAGCGACACGGACAGACCGTCGATCTTGGGCTCGACCGAATAGACGGGGCGAACATCTTCGCCCAACGTCGTCTCCACGCGCGAGAGAAATTCGCGCAATTCGTCAAAGGAAAACACGTCCGAGAGCGAATTCATGGTCACGGCATGGGTGACTTTTTCAAATTTATCTAATGGCGCGCCGCCGACTCTTTTGGTGGGAGAGGCTGGATCGTCCAATTCGGGATGTGCCTCTTCCAATTTCAGCAGTTCGGCGTACATACGGTCGTATTCGAAATCCGAGATCACGGGATCGTCGTCCACGTAATAGCGTTTGGCGTGATACAGTATCGTCTTACGCAGCTCGGCAATATAGCTTTCCAGTGCCTCGCCCGTGAGAATATATGGGTTGATTTGTTCGGACATGGAACATCCTCCTTGTCAAATCTTTCTACATTATATTATTGTACCAACGAAGAACGCTTTTGTCAATGACTGATCGTTGTTTTTTTGAAAATCGCTCCATGCACGAATATGCAAGTTGCACAAACTTTCTTGTTTGGTGCAATTTTTTCATGGGGCATATTTACAAATTCGAGAATTTATGATATAATCAAACTGTAATCGGACAACGATTACACTGCCGGACGCTCCGCAGGTATGGCGTGTATGGTCACGATACTGTGCGGACGGAAGGGAATTACACAAAACAAGGAGGAAACACCATGAAATTGAACGTTATCGGCAGACAAATGAACGTGTTTGAGGAAACCAAACAGCAGATCGCCAAAAAACTTGCCAAACTGGATAAGTTCTTTCCCGGGGAGGGCGAGGCCACGGTTGCCTTGTCCCGCAAGCATGGCGCTTCCAGAGTGGAGATCACCATCAATGCTTCAGGCACCTTGTATCGCAGTGAGCAGGATGCGGATGATTTCCGCGAGGCCATCGACCGTTGTGTCACCATTATCGAGCGTCAGATCCGCAAGAACAAAACGAGACTGGCCAAAAGATTGCGCGAAACCATTCCCGAGGATGAATTCTTCGCTCCCGAGGACGAGGAGCAGGAGGTAGTCATTCGCACCAAGGAATTTGCGCTTAAGCCCATGTCGGTCGAAGAGGCCATTCTCCAGATGAACCTGCTCGGCCACAACTTTTTCGTCTTCCGCGAGGACGACGGTTCGGGCAAGGTATGCGTGGTGTATGCCCGCCGCGACGGTGACTACGGTCTGATTGTTCCGCAGGATGAATAATTTTGACTGATTTTTCGTAAATATACCCATGGCTGTCGGTTTTTTGAGCCGACAGCCATATATTTTTACCGAAAATGAAATTTTTATCAACAGGACTTGCATTTTTGAATATGATGTGATATAATGAAGCATCATTTTTTATGGATGCGTATATTCGGAAAGGAAGGCAATCCCATGAACAAAAAAAGAGTTGGTATCGTAGGTGCGACCGGTATGGTTGGTCAGCGTTTTTTGACGCTTTTGGAAAATCACCCCTATTTTGAAGTAACCGCTCTTGCGGCATCTGCCCGCAGTGCCGGCAAGACGTATAAGGAGGCCGTTGGCGAGCGTTGGAAGATGACCACTCCCATGCCCGAGGCTTTTGCCGATATGATGGTCATGGATGCCGCCGAGATCGAAAAGATCGGTGAGTTGGTCGATTTCGTATTCTGTGCGGTTGACATGAAGAAGGACGAGGTCAAGGCACTCGAGGAAGCGTATGCCAAGGCAGAGATCCCTGTTGTTTCCAACAACTCGGCTCACCGCTGGACGCCCGACGTTCCCATGGTCATTCCCGAAATCAACAACGCGCACTACGAGGTCATCGAGGCGCAGAAGAAGAGACTGGGTACCAAGCGCGGCTTTATCGCCGTTAAGCCCAACTGCTCCATTCAGTCTTACGTTCCCGCGCTGACTCCTCTGATGAAGTATAAGCCCACCATGATCGTTGCCACCACCTATCAGGCAATTTCGGGTGCGGGCAAGACCTTCAAGGATTGGCCCGAGATGGTGGATAACATCATCCCCTACATCGGCGGCGAGGAAGAGAAGAGCGAGCAGGAGCCCCTGCGCGTTTGGGGTACGGTAGAGAACGGAGAGATCGTCAAGGCGGACGCGCCGTTCATCACCACGCAGTGCATCCGCGTGCCTGTAACCGACGGTCATACCGCGGCTGTATTCGTGAAATTTGAGATCAAGCCCACCAAGGAAGAGATCCTGGAGGCGTGGAAGAATTTTGCGGGTCTGCCTCAGAAGCTGGCTCTGCCTCACGCGCCCGAGCAGTTTATCACCTACTTTGAGGAAGACAACCGTCCTCAGGCTAAACTTGACCGCGATATCTACGGCGGTATGGGTGTGACGGTCGGAAGACTGCGCGAGGATGCTTGGTTTGACTACAAGTTCGTGTGCCTGTCACACAACACCCTGCGCGGTGCCGCCGGCGGTGCTGTGCTCAACGCAGAGCTGCTTTACAAGCTGGGATATTTTGACTAATTATATGATTGAATATGGGGGAAGAGGGTGCCTTTTTGGAAAAGGCACCCTCTTCCCCCATACCCCTATCTTCCTTCAAAAAGTTTTAAGGAAAAGGACTTTATTTTTTTGCGGTGGTATGCTATACTATTAAGAAAGAAGGGAGGCGAGCGAATGGAGCGCGTCATATTTCACTGCGATTGCAACAGCTTTTTTGCGTCGGTCGAAACGCTCGACCGTCCCGAGCTGGCGAGCGTTCCCATGGCGGTGGCGGGCGATCCCGACAACCGTCACGGCATCATTTTGGCCAAGAATGAATTGGCTAAGAAATACGGTGTTCAAACGGCCGAGACCATTTACAGCGCGCGGCAAAAATGCCCCTCGCTCGTCCTCGTGCCGCCCCATCACCGCAAATACAGCGAAATATCCCAAAGGATCAATCAGATCTATCTCGACTACACGGATCTTGTCGAGCCCTTCAGCGTGGACGAATCCTATCTGGACGTGACGGGGAGTCTTGCGCTGTTTGGCAAGAGTCCGCGCGAGCTGGCAGATGACGTTCGTGAGCGGATATACAAGGATGTCGGTATTACCATCTCGGTCGGCGTCAGCTTTTGCAAGGTGTTTGCCAAACTCGGCAGCGATTACAAAAAGCCCAATGCTACCACGGTGTTCGACCATGCCGCCGTCGAGAATATCGTTTATCGATTGCCCGTCTCCGATTTGATGTTCGTGGGCAAGAAAACGGCACAACATCTGGCCCACATGGGCATTACCACCATTGGAGAGTTGGCCCGTACCGACGAGGCGGTCTTGCGTCACGCGCTTGGCGAGCAGGGCGGGGTGCTGTGGAAATACGCAAGCGGTCTTGACGACGAGCCGGTTCATTCTTATTATGAAAAGCGCGAGGTTAAATCCATCGGCAATGGCACCACCTTCCGCCGCGACGTATATACCCACGAGGAAATGCATGCCTGCATCACGATGCTGTGCGACGAGGTGGTGTGGCGGTTGCGCAACGAGAATAAAAAATGCACCGTGGTGCAGGTGAGCATCCGCGATCCCGAGTTTCATACGATTCAGCGTCAGCGGAAATTGGATGCGCCGACTTGGTTGCAATCCGATATTATCCAAACGGCCGTTGAACTTGTCAGTGCCAACTGGAAAAGCGGGACTCGTATCCGTATGCTGACCGTAACGGTTTCGGGACTGGTTCCACCCGACATGGTGGCGCAGCAGTTGACCATGTTCGACGAGCTCGCCGCCGACGTCCGCCACGATCGGCAGGAGAAGTTGGAAGAGGCACTTTTAACCATTCGCCGCAAAAAGGGTGTTGACAGCATTTATCGCGGAGTGTATGACCAGAGCGAGCTCGGTGTGAGCAATCGCAAATCAAAGAACAAGCATGAATAAAAAAGACTGCACCATGTTCTTTTGGACACGGCGCAGCCTTTTTATATTGTCTTAAAAGAATTCTTCTTCCAGCATAGCGCACAGGCAATGGTACACGGGCAAGTGCAATTCCTGAACGAGATACGTTTCTTTTTGGGGAACGATGATCGCGGTATCGGCGTATGCCTTGAGCTTGCCGCCTTCGCCGCCCGTCAGTAAAACGATCTTCATGCCGCGGGCTTTTGCTGCAATGCAGGCATAAATGCAGTTTTTGGAATTTCCTGAGGTGGAAAAGACGACGAGCACGTCGCCTGCTTGGCCAAAGACGTGAACCTGCTGAGCAAATACCAATTCGGGAGCGTTGTCATTCTGATATGCGGTGGAGAAGGCGGGATGGCCGCACAGCGAGACGACGGGCAGACCGTCCTCCAGCGTGACGGCGAGCTTTTCGCCCATTTCGCCATAAGAAGACAGCATCGCCTGCTCGTCTGCGGGCAGAGGACGGGGTTTCTTAAAGCATTTGAGCAATTCGCCTGCCATATGTTCGCAGTCGGCGGCGCTTCCGCCGTTACCGCACAGATACAGACGATTGCCACAGGACAGGGAAGTGTACAGTGTATCATAGGCGGCCTGGATGGTAGCTTCGTTGGGAGCGAGCTCGGGATGACGCTCGATCAGATGGGACAAAATTTGCTTGGTGGACGTTTTCATGCTTTCATACCTCCTACGATGGCAAGAGCTGCCATGTCTCCGACGTTTTCGCTTAGCTTTGCGGGAACGATCTCACACACGCAGGCGCTGTCGCTCAACGCTTCGCGTGCAATAACCTTTTGCATGGCGGGAACGAGCAACTGCCAGGAGCGCATGAAGACACCGCCGATGACGATTCTCTCGGGATTGATCACGTCGATGACCATGCTCAGTCCCCGTCCCAGCATCTCACCGCTCTTGGCGAAAACGCTTTTGGCAAAACGGTCGCCTGCAAATGCGGCCTCGGCCAACGCTTTGGTTGTAATGTGGTCGTAGCCCCCCATATCAATGATACATTGAGGGGTTTCTTTGCGGCGCTTGGCCATGATGGCAGCCAGACGGGAAATGCCGCCGCCGCTGCAAAAGCCTTCAAACGAGCCTTGCTTGCCGTAGCCCTCGGGACCGTCGGGTGCCAGACGGATATGGCCGAACTCGCCTGCGTTTCCGTTTGCACCGCCGTACAGCTTGCCGTCCAGGATCAATCCTGCGCCAAGGCCCGTGCCGAAGGTGAAGAACACCATGTTATTTGTGCCTTGCCCTGCGCCGAATTTCCACTCTGCAACAGCGCAGGCGTTGGCGTCGTTTTCAAGCACG
>JAZLCA010000048.1:0-4928 GCA_045613985.1 Eubacteriales bacterium
AGAGGGACTGACCGAGCAGGAAAAGGCAGAGCAAGCCTCCCTTCGCGCGGAGTATATCGCCGAGTTCCGTGCATCCTTTGCCACCCAGCTCGACCATACCGTCATTCAGCGTCCCGACGGCACTAAGGAAAAGCTGAAGAAAACGGATAAAAATGATACCTAATCTCGGAGGACATCATGTCGTTTGATCTTCCCAACAAACAACAAACCCACTCGGTCGAGCAGACAGAGGCGAAGGGTGAGCACCTGGCGCGTGTCCTTTGGGACGATGCGTCGCTTCCCCGTTATATCGCCCTGCGAGGCGATCTCGGTGTTGGTAAAACAGCCTTTGTGCGTGGCTTCACCAAAGCCATCGCCCCCGGTGCGCTCGTTCGTTCCCCTACCTTCGCGCTGGTGAATGAATACCGCCCGACACCTCGCGGCAAGCTTCCCCCCGTGTTCCATTTTGATATGTATCGCATCACGTCCGAGGACGATCTGTATTCCATCGGCTACGACGACTATCTCGACCGAGGCATTTGCCTGGTCGAGTGGAGCGAAAACATTCCGTACGCCCTGCCTGACGACTATCTGCGGGTGACCATCGAAAAATGCGGTGTGGACGCCCCCGACCAAAGAACTATTTCCATCGCTCGCACACAAAGCGAGCTGTAAGGAGCTTTTATGTACATTCTTGCCCTGGACAGTACGGCGATCGCCGCGACCGTTGCCCTGTGCGACGATGAAAAGCTGTTGTCGCTGACCACCGTAGAAAACGGAAATACTCACAGCCAGACACTGCTTCCCATGGTGGAAGACACCCTGGCACGCTTTGAGCTTCGCCCCGCGGATATCGCGTTGTTTGCGTGCTCGGCAGGCCCCGGCTCCTTTACCGGCGTCCGCATCGGTGTATCCACCGTCAAAGGCTTGGCCTTTGGCACAAACATCCCCTGCCTCGGCGTCTCCACGCTGGAAGCTCTGGCGCAAAACCTTGTCGGCTTTGACGGCATTCTCTGCCCTGTCATGAACGCCCGCCGCAATCAAGTCTACAACGCACTGTTCCGATGCCGCGACGGCGTCATTACCCGACTGTGCGAGGATCGCGCCATCGCTCTGGAGGCATTGGACGAGGAGCTTGCCGCCATGGATGAGTGCCCCGTCTATCTTGTAGGAGACGGCTACGACCTTGCCCTGTCTCAACTCAAAACGTGCGCGCCCCGTATTCGCCCCACCCCCGTACTTTTGCGGGTACAAAACGCTTATTCCGTCGCGCAAATCGCCCTTCAGCTTTATGATCAAGGACATCGCGTAACGGACAGCGAACTGGTTCCTGTCTATTTGCGCCTCTCGCAAGCCGAGCGTGAACGTTTGGAGCGACTGGCAAAAGAAAAAGAAAATAACGATTAATCAACGAAAGAAGGATATGTATCATGGCAAACAAGACCATCGTATTGGCCTGCGATCACGCAGCACTTGATCTGAAAAAGAAAGTTATTGCTCATCTGGAGAATTTGGGCTATTCCACCATCGACGTCGGCACCCACACCACCGACTCCTGCGCTTATCCCGAGTACGCGAGCGCGGCCTGCCAAAAGATTCAGGCGGGCGAGGCACAGCTCGGCATTTTGATTTGCGGCACCGGCATCGGTATGGGCATGGCCGCTAACAAGCATCGCGGCATCCGCGCCGCCATTTGCTCGGATACCTTCAGCGCCTCTGCCACCCGTCTGCACAACGACGCCAACGTCCTTTGCTTCGGTGCCCGCGTAGTAGGTGAAGGAGTTGCTCTGCAGCTGGTCGACGCCTTCATTGGAACCGAGTATGAGGGCGGTCGTCATCAATCCCGTGTGGATATGCTCACGGCAATTGAGGAGAGCCAAGCCGCTCTCTGATTTTTCCGTCGGATTTCATTTCAGACGAAAGGAGATTTCCCATGGCAAGAAAGTCACACAAAATTGCCGATCTTTTGCGTAGTATTGTCGGGTTGCCCCCCGTTCACCGATACACCACGGCCATCATTGCGGCCGCAGGATCGTCGGCCCGTATGGGATCAGAGCAATCCAAGCTGCTCTTGGATTTGGACGGAACTCCCGTTCTGGCCCGCACGCTGTGCGCTTATCAGGCGGCAGACAGCATTGACGAGATCGTGCTGGTCGCCCGCCGCGAGGATTTCGATACTTTCATCGCGCTGGCAAAGCAATACCGCATCACCAAGCTCAAGCGTATCACACAGGGGGCCGATGACCGTCAGACCTCGGTATTGCGCGGCTTGGAGGTTGCCTCGGATAAAACGCAATTCGTCGCCATTGGAGACGGAGCCCGCTGTCTGACAACTCCGGAGCAGATCGACAATATTTGCCGTACCTCCTATCGCACTACCGCCGCCTCGGCCGCAACACCCGCGACCGATACGGTCAAGCTGGTCGATACCAAGGGATACACAAAAAAGAACTCCCCCGATCGAAAGGACGTCTGGCTGGCACAAACACCGCAGGTCTTTTCTCTCCCTCTCTATCGGGCGGCGGCTTACCATGCCAAAGAAAAAGGGCTGATTGCTACCGATGACAATGCTTTGGTCGAGGCCATCGGCCGCCGCGTCAAATTGGTCGACTGCGGCAAAGAAAACATGAAAATCACGACGCCCGACGACCTCTATACGGCAAAGGCAATTTTGCAATATCGTGCGTCTTCGGACAAAAATAACAACAAGGATGGTAATAAGTAATGGTACCTTTTCGGATTGGGCACGGTTACGACGTACATCGTTTGGTCAAAGGTCGTTCACTGATTCTCGGCGGCGTGAAGATCCCGTTTGAAAAGGGCTTGCTCGGTCACTCGGATGCCGACGTCATCACCCACGCCGTAATGGACGCTTTGCTCAGCGCGGCCGGCATTGGCGATATTGGACGCCTGTTCCCTGACAGCGATAACACTTACGCCGATGCTAACAGCATTCATCTGGCCTCCCACGTTGCCCTTCTCCTTAGTGCTGAAGGCTACGATATCGGTAACATTGATGTAACTCTCATTGCACAGCGCCCCAAAATTGCGCCCTACGTCAAGCAGATGGAAGAAAATCTTGCCGCTGCCTTGGCGATTCCCAAAGAGAACATCAACATCAAGGCAACCACCGAAGAAGAACTCGGCTTTACCGGCAACGGCCAAGGCATGGCGGCCCACGCGGTCTGTCTGATTTGCCGTCACTCGGCAAACGAATAAAAAAAGAGGCGCCAAAGGCAGATAGCCTGCGACGCCCCTCACCGCACGGTGATGCAACCGGATTCTCTTCCTACGTCCCCAATTTTGCTCTTCGGTCGCACCATGCGGAGTACCGTATTGCAGAGCATCTGCCTCTGCAATATCAGTATATGTCCCGTGCTTTGCCCTGCTACAAAATTCGACATGTTCATTTATCTTGATAATGCACAGAAAGGATTCTTATGATACATATTTCCCCTTCCATTCTTGCTGCTGATTTCGCTCATCTGGCCGATGACGTTGCCCGTGTGCAACGCGGAGGCGCAGATTGGCTCCATTTGGACGTCATGGACGGCGCATTCGTCCCCAATATCAGCTTCGGCGCGCCCGTCATCGCGGCTCTGCGTCCGCATACCAAGCTCTTTTTTGACGTGCATCTGATGATTTGCGATCCGGGCCGCTATCTTAAGGATTTCCTCAAGGCAGGCGCCGATTTGATCACGGTACACGCCGAGAGTGCGGATAATATTCCCGAATGCTTGAAAGAAATCCGTGATGCCGGCTGTCGTGCAGGTCTTGCCATCAGCCCCGACACACCGGCCGAGAGCATTCTGCCGCTGTTGCCGCTGTGCGATCTTGTGTTGGTCATGACGGTCTACCCCGGCTTTGGCGGTCAATCGTTCATGGAAAATATGATGCCCAAGGTTAAGTTGCTCCGTGAGGAGATCGACCGTCTGGGCCTGGATATTGATCTGGAGGTCGACGGCGGTGTCGGGCCCAAAACGGCAGAGATCTGCGCTAAAAGCGGAGCCAACGTCCTTGTTGCCGGCTCGGCTATCTTCAAAGCAGAGGACGCGGCGAAGGTCATCGAAGATATGAAAGAGGTTGCAGATCGGTATTTTTGATTTAGATCGCTTCGCTGATCGGAGGTAAGTGATGAAACGACTTGAAAAGACCAACTTGATCTTTCATTCAGTTTTATGGCTTGTTTTTACTTTAGCTATTGCCCTGACTTGCATTTTCAGGTTTTGGTGTAATACGGATGAATTTGCTCAACTCATTCTTCACTCCTCAATGATCACCGGTATTCTTGGTCTTTTGTGCCTTTTGCCTGCCATTCTTTTGTGTATCCGCGCAACCGCTGAGAAAGTCAAGAGAAAATGCACCGGCATCAAATTGCTTTTCCCCGGCTTCTTTTTTCTGATTTCCATCCTTCTGTGGTGGCTCGACATCGGCCTGTTCGTAACCTTTACAGGCGGTGTATAAACGAATATTTGCACAGAAAAACAGGCGCGAAATTCGCGCCTGTTTTCGTATCATTCGTATCAATAAAAATAATCCAAATTCTGCTTGACGTATCGAAGCATTCTGCCGCGCAGGTACTTTTGATTACCTTTGAGGAAGTCGCGCAGGTTTTCGCCTTCTTCGCCTTCTCCCTTATACAACTCGACGATGGCCTGCGCCATGTCGGCATCGCCGCCCTGCTTGAGCGCACGGGTAAGCAAGGGAATGGTTGTGACCTCGGCAAACTCGAGCAGACGCCACTGCACGTCGTCGTCGCGCTCGGTCAGGTCATAGAGCATTTTATAGGCGACCAACGGACGGTAGATATCCTCGCGGCCGAACGAGCCGTCGTTCTTGGCCAGCACACCGCCCTGCCACAGCTCCTCGTCCGAGTCCGAAATGAGCGACAGGTAAAAATCCATTCTCTCATTCACGATACTAAAGGTCAGCTGATCGACGGGGATGTT
>JAZLCA010000049.1:0-10927 GCA_045613985.1 Eubacteriales bacterium
CGAGTCAAAACGACTCGGGCTCGCTTGCTTTTTTATTATCGGTAATCAAATCTTTCGCCCAGCACCTTGACCTCGTCCGCTCCCGCGCTGACCTCGCGCACAAGGGTACGAACGTCGTCCGTCAAATGCTTTTTGACGGCAAAGCGCAACGTCACGCGGTCGGAAAAGTCGGTGTCGTCCATGACCGCCCCAAAGCGCGGCAGCTGCGACAAATACTTTTGGTAATCGGAATAGGAGCAGGTAATCTCCAGCTCAGCATAACTCTCGTAGGTTACGATGCCAGCCGCTTCGAGCGCCAGATGCGCCGTATGGGCATACGCGCGGACAAGTCCTCCGGCTCCCAAAAGAATACCTCCGAAATAGCGGGTAACAACAACCAAAGCGTCGTCCGCGCCCGACTTGCGAATGGCCTCCAGCACCGGCATTCCTGCCGTGCCCTGCGGTTCACCGTCGTCCGAATAGCGGGCGAGGATGCCCCCTTTCATGTGGTAGCCGAAGACGTGATGGGTCGCATCGGGCATTAGCGTTCTGCGCTCTTTGACAAGCGCCAACGCCTCCTCCTCCGTCTTGACGGGAGCGGCATAGCCGTAAAAGATCGACTTGCGCTCGACGAATTCGATTTCCGCCACCTTTGAGATGGTGGTATACGTCTGTGACATGTCAATCCTCCCAGTCTTCCCTTGCCCTTTGCGGACAAGTATCATAATCGCGCAAAGCACCGCGTGTGGGAGCATCAACGATAGCTGTAACAGTCACAGCTTCGGCGCCGTAGTCAATGTCCTCAATGGACGCACCGCCCGCATAAAGCTTGCTGAGCATTCCTTGCTTGGCATTGGGAATCACAAAGGTCGCCCGTGTTTTGCCACCGTTGACCAGAGCCGTCAGCTTGCTGAGCAGCTCGTCCAGTCCCTGTCCCGTCTTGGCAGAGATAAACACCGCCTCGCCTTGCCCCGCCGATTTGCCAGGAAGAGCGAAAGCCGCCTGTGCCTCGGGCTTGTCGCATTGATTGAAAACGTACAGTTTGGGTTTGTCAGCCGCGCCCAATTCCTCAAGCAGTACCTCGGTACATTCGAGCTGCTCCCTGCACTCGGGATCGGATGCGTCAATGAGGATGAGCAAAATATCCGACAGCACCGCCTCGTCCAGCGTTGAACGGAAGGCGCGAATGAGATGGTGAGGCAGCTTGCGGATAAAGCCGACCGTGTCGGTCAAAAGGATCTTTTCGCCGCCGGGCAGACTGTACTGTCTCGTCGTCGGATCCAACGTGGCAAACAGCTTGTTCTCGGCGAGAATACCGGCGTTCGTCAGACGGTTGAGCAGCGTGGACTTGCCCGCGTTGGTATAGCCGACCAAGGCGACCGTAGGAATACCGCTTCGCTGTCTTGTCGCCCGCATGGTACGGCGGTTTTTGTCCATCTCCTCCAGCTGTTCCTCCAGGGCATGAATGCGGCGTTGCATATGACGGCGGTCGCTCTCCAACTGCGACTCACCGGGACCGCGCGTACCAATGCCGCCGCCCAGACGGCTCATTTCGGTGCCGTGACCGGAAAGACGGGGAGCGGTATATTTCAGCTGTGCCAGCTCGACCTGCACCTTACCCTCCATCGTGGTGGCGTGCAGAGCGAAAATATCCAAAATAAGCATGGAACGGTCGATCACACGAATTCCCTTGCCGATGCCGTCCTCCAAATTTCGGATCTGGGCGGGCGAGAGCTCCATATCAAAAATGACCAACTCCACGTGGTTCTGCTCGCAAAGGTCAGCGATCTCATTGACCTTGCCCGAGCCGATGACGGTGGCGGGATCGATCGAAGGGCGCGCCTGCATGACGCGGGCAAACACCCGTCCCCCCGCAGTGTCGAGCAGGCGTTCCAGCTCATCCAAACCGCGTTCCGCCTCCAAAGGAGAGAGGTCGCGGGTGCTGACGCCAACAAGGATAGCAAGAGGGCTTGCTCCAAAATCGTCTAATATATCGTGTTGTTCCAAAAAGGCCATAAGATTCCTTTCTGCGAAGGTTGTTCATTCGCATAAAAAAATTGGACAGAGCACGCCTTGACGTGTTCTGTCCAATGCTGTGTCGGTTCGATCGAACAGACGGCGTCGGCGCAAAATTACTTGCCGCTTGCTGCCAGTCTCTTCTTGAACTTATCCACTCTACCGCCGGCATCAACGAACTTCTGCTTACCGGTAAAGAAGGGGTGGCACTTGGAGCAGATTTCGACTCTCAGCTCACCTGCCGTAGTAGAACGGGTGGTAACAGTCTCACCGCATGCGCACTTAATAACGACTTCCTCGTACTTAGGATGGATTCCTGCTTGCATTTTAATAGCTCTCCTTTCTGAATTTGCTTGTGCTGCTCCGTGACCTCGGTCAGGAAAGCCTGATGGCTAAACCGCGTGCATCCTACATAGGATTGCCGCCGCTCGTACATCGCACTTTTCTGCAACTTCTCGAATTGCTCACGAATACGGACATTATATCACAAATGATTTGAAATTGCAAGGGGTTTTTGAAAAATATTTGATTTATTTTTATCACTTCAAAAACCAAATATCCTCAGGGGCAGCATTTTCGTTATAGCCTAACCAGTTACTGACGTAAAAAGAATCCAAAGCATAATAAGAATGTTGCTCTTCATAGTTGCGCCCACCACACATCACGTATTGCCGCCCGTACTTGAACGCTTCGAAAACTTTATGTGAACGCGGGTGTACCGTATATACCGCTTTACCGTCCTCTTCTAAAATCCATGCACCCAAATGCATAAAATCGTAAATTTCGCCCTCCTTTAATTGAACCTCTTTTCCCATGTAATGAATTTTATCCACCCTTAATTTTGTGCTTAATCTACACCCTATAAAATCAGTGATCGCGGGCTCTTCAATATTCGTTTGAATTGTATATTCCATAACGGCAAACGTGATAATGAACATGGTGGGATCATTGATCACCCTCGCATGGAGTTGCTCATCCGTTTGAAATCCCATATCCAAGTCAAAACCTGGATCCGTATATTCCAACTCAGCCAGATCATATAGAGTTTCCTCATTGTAGATATAGGCATGCCCTTCGGTTAGGGAAAACGTATCAGGCGGCGCAGAGCATGAGGATAACATCAAAATTCCCGTCAAAATAGACAACATGAATATGCAAAGTCGTTTCATAACTACTCTCCTCCATTTTCTCTTCAAATTCAGCGTTCAATCGCCATCGACCGAAGCGCTCTCATTATATACAGACGCAAAAAATTCAATTTTCTTCCGACTTTTTTTGAAAATCCCTCAAAAAATTTCCCAACAGAGCAAAAAGCGCATACGACTGCCACAGCAACCGTATGCGCTTGTATTCTTCTTGCCGATATTCTGTTTGCCTCGGCAATGATATACGTCGCCGGACCTCTCTGTGATCATTATATCACACGTCAAAACCCGTGTCAAGAGCCTTGGTATATACGTCCGTCACAACACCTGCCCCAGCTCCTCCCGCAGCTTGGCGATGATTTTCTTTTCCAGCCGCGAGATATACGATTGCGAGATGCCAAGCAGGTCGGCAACCTCCTTTTGCGTCATTTCCTCGCCCCCGTTCAGACCGTAGCGCAATTCGATAATCACGCGCTCGCGGTCCTCCAGTCTCGCCACGCAATCCCGAATGGCCTGCCGCTCTTCCCTGTCGGTGATCTCAGTCACCACGTCCACCTCATCGCTGCTGAGAATGTCGGACAGAAGCAGCTCGTTGCCGTCCCAGTCGGTATTGAGCGGCTCGTCGATGCTGACCTCATGGCGCTGACCGCTGTTTTTGCGTATGTACATTAAAATTTCGTTCTCGATGCAGCGCGAGGCATAGGTGGCCAGCTTGATGTTCTTATCCGCGCGAAAGGTATTGACCGATTTGATCAGTCCGATCGTGCCGATAGAGATCAGATCCTCCAGCCCGATGCCCGTGCTTTCAAACCGCTTGGCAATGTACACCACAAGGCGCAGATTATGCTCAACGAGCAGTGTTTTGGCCTCCTCGTCGTAGCAAAGGCGGTCAATGGCGGCCGCCTCCTCCTCGTGCGATAGCGGCAGGGGCAGCGTATCGGGGCCGTTGATATAAAAAACGTCCTCGTCCTGCTCGTCAGCCCCTCGCAGCCAGGCGATCACCCTCTTTATGGCCTGCTTGAAATACAACCACATAATACCCTCCTATAGCATCAATTCGCTCGGCACCAGCGCCGCAATACCGTCACTCTTTTCGGTCAATTTGGTGGGAGCGATCAGAGCACTGACCTCGTGTGCCTCCGCTTTGCCTTGCTCCTGTATGTACACGCGATCGGGCGTGATGGCCGGCATCATGCGCTCCCCCGTAGCGGTGCGGGTAGGGATCAGGCGCACCATGCGCGCGCATTCTCCGCTAAGCTTTGCCATTTCCTCCGAGATGGCGGACGACGCGGCAGCGCGCATCAGCGCAGGCGGGAACACGCCCTGCAACCGCGAGATTTCGGCGGGGATGACGCATTTGCCGCTGATGGGATCGCGCAACAGATTGCCCGAATCACATATGCCCTCCAGCACCGCTCGCCGTCCTCCCGACTCGATGGTCACCGTCACCGCCGTTTTGCGGGTGCTTCGCTTAAAGCAGCGTCCCCACAACACCGTCAGCACGGCAGAAACGACAGATAATCCGAAGAATAGCCAAGCGGACACACCGTCGGCCTCCACTCGGTCGGTCAGGCCCGGGATGCGATTGAGCTGGGCATACAGCGCGGTCATGATTCCACCCAACAAAACGGAGATCAAAAGATACAGCGCGGTCAGACGGGCGAGCGACCGAAATCGCTCTCGTTTGCCCATCATAGCAACGGCACACAGCGCAAAGCAGACCAGCGCGTCAAGCAAAAAGGCAGGTACCTTTCCGACCGTCAAAAACAGCACCACCACGGCATACACGCCCCCCAGTGCCGACGCGAGCATCGCTCGCCACAAGGACAGCGGACGGCGAAGCAAGCGGGCACACAGATAAAAGCACAGAAAATCCATGCTGAAATTGACCAAAAACAACAGATCCGCGTAAACTGCATCTCCCATACCGCCGCTCCTCTCATTTTTTCGTTAGGTCCATTATATGTGAAAGTCCCTGCGAAATATGTCCGGAAAGTAAGCCCGGAAAAATTTCCCGGATATACAAAAAGCCCGCCGTTTCGGCGGGCTTGCAGTATCTTTTTATCTCACAGTCGCATACAAATTCAGGTCCCACGCGGGAATGTAGGGATACCTTCTGACGTACAAACGGTATTCGGGGCAAAGAGCCTTAACCTGCAGGATCAATTCGTGCAGATCCTCGGTGCGGTGATAGAGCGAGATGAGCAGGTCGGGCCGCTGCTCGCGAATGGTGCGTGCACTACCCTGTAGGGCTTCCTTTTCGCTCCCTTCTACATCGTATTTGATATAGTCGATGCGCCCCCCTACCTTCCGATCGTCAATGGCCATTGCCTTGACCTCGATCGTACGGCGCGCCGTTCCGTCCACGTCCACACCGGCGTTTCGGTTGCCGCTGTCCTCGAAGATCAGCGTCGTCGTTTCGTTCCAAACGGCGGCGTTTATAGGCTTTACCCGCGCCTCTCCCTCGGCATATGCACCCAGCTTACGGAAGTTGCGGCGGTCGGGCTCAAACGCCCAGATGCACTCCAGCTTAGGACACAGTCCGATCAGCTCGCGAGCGGTATCGCCGTCGTAGGCGCCTGCATCAATCGCAACCCTATAATCCTTCAGATGCAACAATTCGCGCATGACGCTCTCGCGGTCGTCCTGCGTAGCAAGCAACACGTCAAGGTTGCCCGTGCGGCGGAACTCGACCACACCGCGGAACACCTCGCGCGATCGTTCGTCAGAAAGAGCGGCGCAGGCGGCCTCCAATTCTTTGGAATGCTCCTTTTCGTAGGCCTCGCAAAACAGCGTGTCACCCTTGACAGGAACGTCGGGGATATAGGTTTCGCACACGCTTGCCACTCGAATGATATTGTCCATCACGTCGGGCAAAGAGGATGCAAACGACACCAGCACGACGAGATTATCCGCGCCATACTCTGCGCAAACGTCCGCGAAACGGCGCACCGTCTTTCCATGGAACTGTTGACCGCGCACGAAATCATCGCTGGCAAAAAACTCCTTGACCTCAACACCGTACTGCTCGCACACCGCCAGTATTTTGTCCGCACCGTTGCCCATGCCGTACATAACGACCGTCTTATCCGTCGCGGCCAAATGTTGCCACAAATCCATGCTTCATCCCTCCCGATTTTACCGCTGACCGTTGACAATCGGCCCTCGGCGTGGTATACTTTATTTGTATTATAACACAAAATCCGCCGCCGCGCAAGAGTAGCGGCGCATAAAGGAGAAATATCATGAACGATTGCCTGTTTTGTAAGATCATCGCAGGGACCATTCCCTCCAAGAAAGTCTATGAAGACGAAAACGTCTACGCCTTTTACGACATCGCGCCCCAAGCGCCCGTCCACATTCTCGTTATCCCCAAGACGCACATCGCCTCAGCGGACGAAGTAACGGCCGAGACCGCTCACCTTGTTGCCGCTGTCTTTACGGCCATTCCCAAGATTGCCGAAATCGCGGGCCTTGAAAACGGCTACCGCGTCATTACCAACGTAGGCGAGGATGGTTGCCAGAGCGTCAAGCACTTACATTTTCATGTGCTGGGTGGCAAGAAGCTGTCCGAGAATATGGCGTGATATAGAGAAAACAGGGCTGCGAGCAGCCCTGTTTTTTCTATTGATTTTGATCAGTCTACACGCGCCAACCATCGATCGTACGCGTCTTGTAGCACTTGCTGATCCGTGCTTGTGTCAACGTCCTCGGAGTGAGCTTCTTTTAGATATCCCATAACCTCGTTGTATGCTTGAGGCAAAAGCTCTTTGCAGTAAGCAAGACACTCTGCCGCCTCAGCCTTGTAGCCCGCAATTTCCTGCGCGGCCGCTACGTCCCCCTGCTCCTCAACAATTTGAAGAGCCAACGAGAAAAATTCATATTCATCAACCACTTGCGTAGCAGATCTAATCATCGAATCAACGATTCTCCGAAGCTCTGCCAGTGCGTTCTTAAAATTCCTCGCACGCTGTTTTTTTGCAGCGTCCGATGCATTGGGATCCAACATTGCGCTTTCAAGCTTATTTTTCGCATCCTCGCACTTTTTAATAGCTCTGGGCATCCGTTCGAAATACGTCGCTATCTCTGCAGGTCCGATTGCTCTTTCCTGCCGTTCGCGCGCCTGCTCTAAATAGTACTCGGCAACGTCCTTAAAAACAAGTGTGTATTTGCCTTCGGCTTCCTCCCAGCCTTCGCCTTTTTCAATAGCATTCCACTCTTCCTCGGTGCCGATGAAGGTGATGGTTTTCAAAAACTCATTATCACTGAAAGATATGTCAATTTTTGTTAATGTGTTAGGCAGATATAGATGTATATTGGTTTCATAACCATTACCAAACCCATCACTTCCAATGGTAGTTACACCATACGGAACGCAGATAGTGTCCGCCGTGAACATGAAGGCATAATCTCCAATGTGTTTGATACCTGCGGGAATATTGGCTCCACCAATCATGATAGCCGTTTGCGTTTCTATATGAATCAAACAATCTCCCTCTATACGGTAATAAGGATTTTCTTTGGCAACCTCGAACGCGTGTATGCTCATATTACTGTCATTATACATCCATGGGTGAATGCTCGATACATTTTTGGGAATAACAACTTTTTTCAACGAGGGACAACACGTGAAGGCCCACTCTTCAATGCTGACCACGCTATCGGGAATGACCACCTCCTCTAACTGAACGCATTTTCCAAAAAGAAATCGCTCAATTTTTTCGAGCTTGTCGGGAAGCACAACTTTTACAAGGCTTCTGCATTCATGAAAAGCCAAAGGCCCAATAACAGTCACGCTGTTAGGAATTTCAATACTCGTCAGTTGTTCACAACTCGAAAATGCACTTGAACCAATGGATTGCGCTCCGTCCAAAATGACCGCTTCTTGTAAGTATATACAGTCATGGAAGAGACCCTCCGATATTTCTTTCAGTTTCCCGTGGAGAACGATGCTGGTAAGACCGCTTCCACTGAACGCGTATTGATCAATGGCTGTTATATTCTCAGAAATGGAAATATTGGTCAAGTGAGTACAATAGCCAAACGCGTGTGCGCCAATCGATTGCACGCTGTTCGGAATCGTCACCTCATCCAAATAAGTACAACCAAAAAACGCCTGATTGTCGATCCGCACGACCGTATCGGGAATGACGAATTGACTCGGCACATACTCGCCCGTCGTCGAATCATAAACGGGACGATAATACTTAAATACACCCTTGAGCACCGTTTTGTCTTCGCTGTATAAAACATTGTCTTCCAAAACGTATTTCTCACCCGTTGTATAATTGGTCAGGCTTGTCAGCTTTTCACATCCGGCAAAATAGCTCAACCCCTGATGTGTTGTCTCACCGTATATCTTGTGCTCTCCCGAAACAAAAGACTCAGGAAATTCCACCGCAGTCAGGTGCAAAAACTCGCGAGGATAAACACGACAACCCGAAAAATAGTATTCGTCTTCCGAGAGATTCTCTTTGACCAAAGCAAATATTTCCTCGTTGGCACGCTCTTTATCTTGTTCTGTATAAGAGGCATATTCTATCAAAATTGTCGACAAATTTTCTTGGCTATTGTTGCCTATATCTGAAAAATTAGTGCTAGAACCAAAGGCCAAATACAGCACGGCAAATTGTGCCGGTGGACAGTCGATCAGCCAATACCGCTTATCTTCCTCGTTTTCAATGCTGGACAAATCTAGTCTGTGATAGTAGTGGTCCATAAATTCATTGAATTGATCTTCGGGAATACCGTTGCTCTGCATTTTAGTCAACAACTCATTATAAGATTTTTCCGTCAGTAATCTCGGTATATTCCTATAAAGATAATTTGTCGTTTCACTTTCCAACCAATCGATCAACCCGACGACAACATCCCCCTCGGGAGACTTTTCGGGGATGACCAGCGTGAAATCCTCGGTACACTCTCTCAGAAAGACGATATTCGTTATACGACAAGTACCATTGCCATACGAGATAAACTCGAAGGTATAAAGATCATTTTCCGGTTCGTCCGGGGTGCCAGGCTCCCCCGGTGTATCTGGGGTATCTCCCGGATCCACAGGCACTTTTTCGCACCCGCAAAACAGTAGCATAACGCAGAGTAAAGCAACTAGTGCAAACCACAACTTTTTCATGAACTTACCTCCTATAGTCTCTTTATGATTTCATTATATCATAAGCATATATCCGTGTCAATGGCTTGTGCAAAAAAACGAAAATCCCGAGCGCAAAGCCGGGATTTTCATCGTTTTTACCTCAATACGCCAATACCGTACATCTTCTCAAAGCAAGCTTTGCACAGCTTTTGATTGGTGCCGTAAGGCAACACACCTCCGCACTGCGCGCACCGCTTGGCGTAGCGGCGCTTGCCACGCTGGAGCTGCTCGTCGATGGCATCCTCCAATTCGCGTCGGCGGCGGGTGAGATATTCGTAATCGTAGTGGCGGCTCATGCGCCGTCCAAACTGAAAGTACAGATCAAGACAGCGGTACTCCGTCTCCAGCGCCCGCAGATCCTGCGACGCGCACCGTTCGGGCGGCGTCAATTCCATCTGGCGCAAATATTCGCCGCAATAAGAGATCCACTGGGCGACCATGGTCTCGTTTTTAATGTTGACCGAGCAGGTGATCATACGGTACAGCGTGTGCTTGTCCAGCACGTTAAACGTCGCGCGGTCCGCCGAGGACAGCGCGTCGTGCAGGGTGAGGATCTCGCCCACGTCCATTTTCTGATAAAAGCCGGCCGTTTCGGTCTGCGACCAGTCGGTCATGATACGGCGGAGCGAGCTGTCCATGCTCATCAGAATCTCGGGGAAACCAAGGTAGGCCGTGGTGATGGGCTCGACCGTTGCGCCCAGTCCCGCGCGAATGACGTCGGCATCCTGTGCGGCCATGACGATACCCTCGTCAAAAATGCCAAAACGGCCGGCACGCCCTGCGATCTGCTTGATCTCGCCCGGCTTGAGCAGGCGGTATTCCACCCCGTCAAACTTGCGGCTCTCAACGAAAATCACGCGACGGATGGCAAGGTTCATACCCATGCCGATGGCATCGGTGCTGACCACCACCTGCGTTTCGCCCGCCATAAAGCGGCGCACCTGCTCGCGTCGAGAGGCGGGCGGCAGATCACCGTAAATGACGCTGGCGCGTATTTTCATGCGGTCAAGCTCGGCCGCCAGCTCCAAGACAGAGCGGCGGGAAAAGACGATGAGCGCGTCACCCGGCTGTACGTCATTGAATTTGAAGCGTCCCGCGCGGAACAACAGGGGCGTTTTGCGTTCGTGGCGGACGATCTCGACCTCATCGCCGCACTCCTCGATCATGCGAAGCACGAGGTCCTCGGCTTCGGGAGCCAAGCACACGTGGATCTCATCAGCGGCAACACCCAAAATGGCCCGCGTCCAGTTGTGTCCGCGGAAGGGATCGGCCAGCATCTGCGCCTCGTCAATAACGGCAACGTCATACAGCTTTGTCGTATCCATCATTTCGATGGTACAGGCGGTAATGCCCGCTTCCTCGTCAATAAAAGCCTCCTCGCCCGTTACCATGGAGCAAGGGATGTCTTCGGCATGAAAGCGGTCATAGATCTCCAGAGCAAGCAGTCGGAGCGGACCGAGATACACGCCGCTCGCCGCTGTTTTGAGCCGTTCCAGGGCGTCATAGGTCTTGCCGCTGTTGGTCGGTCCTACGTGCAAAACAAAGCGCCGTTTCATACCACGCGCCAAAGGATATTCATCCTTGGGGGCAGCGGTGGGCGACAGCTGCTCCATGCGGCGCAGAAATTCCTGCA
>JAZLCA010000050.1:0-7060 GCA_045613985.1 Eubacteriales bacterium
CAATCTTGAGCACATCGCCCTCGTTGATAAACAGAGGAACCTTGATCTCAGCGCCCGTTTCCAGGGTTGCGGGCTTGAGGGTGTTGGTGGCGGTGTTGCCTGCGAAGCCGGGATCGGTCTTAGCAACGGCCAGCTCAACGAATGTGGGGGGCTCTACGCCAAAGACGTTGCCCTTGTAGGAAATGATCTTGACCATCATTTCTTCCTTGACGAACTTGAAGTTGTCGTCAACCTTGTCGTGACCGATGAGAGTCTCCTCCCAGGTCTCGGTGTCCATGAAGTGATACAGGTCACCGTCGTCGTAGGAATACTGCATCTCACGACGCTCAATGTAAGCGTTCTCAAACTTGTCCGTAGGCGAGAAGGTACGCTCAATGATACCACCCGTCATAACGTTCTTGAGCTTGGTACGAACGAAAGCGGCACCCTTGCCGGGCTTGACGTGCTGAAATTCCACGACCTGCCAAACGACACCGTCGCCCATATCGAACGTAACGCCATTCTTAAAATCACCAGCTACTACCATTTGTTAAACCTCCAATTAGTCGAGTTGAACTCTTTTTGAAAATAGTTTTTTCGTATCATTATACAACATTTTTTGCCTCTTTTCAATACCCTTGACGCATTTTCTCAAAAAAATTTACAATTATTTTGCGCACAAACAACAAAGCGGGAGAAAATCCTTCGACAAAGCCGAAAAAATGCGCCCGAACCGTTGACATTCTCTTGAAAATGGGGTAAAATAATATATATATTGCTTTCGCGCGAGCGCGCAGGAGAGGAGATCCGGATGATTCGCAGTATGACAGCTTTTGCCCGTGCGACGGGTACGGATGAACAAAATACCATCGTGGTGGAAATGCGGTCCGCCAACAACCGTTACCTGGATTGCTCCCCCCGCCTTCCCCGCATTTTTTCGGGGCTTGAGGAGCGTATCCGTCCTCTGCTCCAGGCCAAGGGTGTCACCCGCGGTAAGGTGGACATCACAGTTTCCCTGGAAAACAAGGACCAGACGCCCCGCGGCATGACGGTCAACGACACCGCCGTGCGCGCTTATCTTGACGCGCTGTATTATTTGCGCGACACCTACGGTCTTGCCGACGACATCAGCGTCATGCGCGTCGCCTCCAATTCCGCTGTGTTTGCTCAAGAGCAAACCGAGATCGATGCCGACGAAGCCTGGGCAAGACTTTCGCCCGTGCTGACCGAGGCCATCGACGCATTCGTGGCCGCCAGAGAGCGGGAGGGCGCGCGATTAAGAACGGATCTTTTGGCCAAGCTGCAAAACCTTCGAACCATCATCGACGGCGTGGACGCGCTGTCGGCCGAGGACGTCAGCGGCTATCGCAAAAAGCTGGAGGAACGCCTGCGCACCATTCTGGCCGACAACCGCATTACAGCGGATGAAAACCGCATCCTGACCGAGTGTGCGCTGCACGCCGACAAGATCGCGGTAGACGAAGAGCTGGTTCGCCTGCGCTCGCACTTCGCCCTGTTTGAGGATCTGATGAACGCAAGCGATGCCGTCGGCCGCAAGCTGGATTTTCTCATCCAGGAGATGAACCGCGAGGTCAACACCATCGGCTCCAAGTGCGCCGACGCCGAGATCGCCCACCGCATCGTGGATGCCAAGAACGAGCTGGAAAAGATCCGCGAGCAGATTCAGAATCTGGAATAAACCATACGAGGTATCCCCTATGAAATTTATCAATATTGGTTTTGGCAACATGGTAGCCGCCGACCGCGTCGTCGCGCTGGCCAGCCCGGAAAGCGCCCCCATCAAGCGATTGATCCAGAGCGCCAAGGACGACGGTCGCGCCATTGACGTCACCTGCGGCCGCCGCGCACGCGCCGTTATCATCACCGATTCGGAGCACGTTATTCTTTCGGCCATTCAGACCGAGACCATTGCCGGTCGCCTGGAGGGCGAGAGTGCCGGTGCTTCGGACGAAGATCCGGACGAGGAGGAATCGACATGAATCAGAATCAACGCGGTTTGATCGTCGTTGTATCCGGCCCTGCCGGCTCGGGCAAGGGTACGGTCAACGCCGAGCTTGTTAAAATGGGCGATTTCGTCTACTCCGTTTCCGCCACCACCCGTGCCCCCCGCCCAGGAGAAGTCAACGGCGTCAATTACCACTTCATCACCGAGGACGAATTCCGCGCCCGCCTGGACGAGGGCGGTATGCTGGAATACACCCAATACTGCGGCAACTTCTACGGCACTCCCAAAAAGGAAGCCGAACAGGTGCTGGACAGCGGCCGCCATCTCATCCTTGAGATCGAGGTGGACGGTGCCATGCAAGTCAAAAAGCGTTATCCCGAGGCGGTGCTGATCATGCTGTTGCCTCCCTCTTACGAGGTGCAGGAGCAACGCCTGCGCGGCCGCGCGACCGAGACGGAGGAAAAGATCCTGGCACGCCTGGAGCAAACCAAGTTTGAGGTCCGAAGACTGCCCGACTACGATTACGTTGTCTACAACTGCGATGGTTGTGCTCTGGATTGTGCCAAAGAGATCCGCACCATCGTGGAAGCAGAGCGCCACGCCACCAAGCGTGCACCGGACGCCGCAAGAGAATATTTTCGTAAACAAAACTGATCCTTCGAGATCATATTACATAACTACAGGAGAGGAATTATCATGCTTTACCCAACCATCAATCAGCTGACCGGCGGCAAATACAACCGCTACGAACTCGTTATTGCTACCGCTAAGTGCGCACGTATGGTCACGGATGAATACGTCCGCCAAAGAGAGACTGCCGAGAAGGCCGTCGCCGGCACCAAAGACGGCGATAAGAACCTGAGCAACATGATCGACAAGGAATACCGCGATGAAAAGGCGGTCAAGGTCGCCATCAATCACATTCACTCGGGCGATTTTTCCGTTTTCCACGCCACCGAGGCCGAGGATGCCCCGGCGGATGAAGTCATTGCCGACGTACAGGAATAATCGAATGCAACCCGTCTCCCTTTGGGGAGAAGCATCGAACCGCGTGTCCTGTCCACAGCACCGAAGGGAGGTTTTCGCATGACGCCATCGTACGCGGGTGTTTATCTTTTGGATGCGCCCTTTGCGATCGACCGCGTGTATGATTACCACATCCCCAGAGACCTGTGTGACGTGGTACATCGCGGTTCTTTTGTCACCGTTCCGTTTGGCAACGGCAATCGCAAGCATCTGGCGCTGGTGGTCGAGGTCAAGGATACCTCGCCCTATCCAAAGCACAAGCCCATTCTGTCCGTTTCCATCGACCGTATCGCTCTTTCCGAGCACATGATCGGTCTTGCCTTCTTTATGAAGGAGCATACCCTTTGCACCATCGGCGATGCCGTCCGCGCCATCATTCCCGCCGCCGTTCTCACCCGCATGAGCGAGGTGTATCTGCTCGCGCCGGGAGGGGAGTCGATTCCGGTCGACACCGCTCATCCCGAGGATGCGGCGTTGCTGTCCTATATCCGCGCGTCGGGCGAGGTTACGACCGCTCATCTGCGCCGCAAATTCGGTACGACAGTGGACGAGTCGTTGCGCCGCCTGCGCGAGCGCAAGATCGTTTTGCGGGATGCCCGCTACACCGACGTAGACGCGGCAAGCTACACCACCTGCCGGGCGTTGGCGGTATCCGAAGAGCAGGCTCGCGCCCTCATCGACGGCACTGCTACGCCTCCTTTGCGATCCGAAAAGCATCGCGCGGTGCTGCGCTTACTCTATGAAAACAACGCGCCCATGAGCGACAAGGAGCTGTGCCGTCTGGTTGGTTGTACCTCCTCGGTCCTGTCCACCATGACGACCAAGGGCTATATCACCGAGCAAAAGCAGCAGGAGGAGCGCCGGCCCTACGAGATCGGTGAGCTTCCCAAGCTGCCCCCCATCTCGCTCAACGACGAGCAACGAGATGCCTATCTTACGCTGTGCGATTTCGTTGACCGAAGCGAGCCCCACGCGGCCCTGCTTCACGGCGTAACAGGCAGCGGCAAGACCTCCGTCATGCTCGCTCTCATCTCCCACCTGCTGGGCAGCGGCAAGAGTGCCATCGTGCTTTTGCCCGAGATCGCTCTGACGCCTCAGTCCATCGCCATCTTCTGCGCCCGCTTCGGCGAGTGCGTGGCGGTCATTCATTCGGGGCTGTCGGCGGGTGAGCGTTACGACGCTTACGAGCGCATCCGCAAGGGCCTGGCCACCGTGGTGGTCGGCACTCGCTCCGCCGTGTTTGCTCCTGTCAAAAATCTCGGTGCCATCATCATCGACGAGGAACAGGAGCATACCTATAAATCCGACATGAATCCCAAATACCGCGCCCACGACGTTGCCCGTTACCGTTGCGCCACTGAAGGCGCTTTGATGCTGTTGGCGTCGGCGACGCCTTCCTTGGAAAGCTATCACAAGGCAGTCGAGGGCACGTATACCCTGATCAAGCTGACCAAACGCTACGGCCGCGCCGTACTGCCCGAGGTCATCCTGTCCGATATGCGCCGCGAGGGGCAGACGGGCAACACCTCCCCTCTTGGCACGCTGTTGTGCGGCGAGATCGCAAAAAATCTGGAGGTCAACAAGCAGTCCATTCTGTTTCTTAACCGCCGCGGCTACCATCGCTTTGTCTCCTGCCGCTCTTGCGGACAGGCACTCACCTGCGAGCGCTGCAGTGTGGCCATGACCTACCACACCCGCCGCGGAAGCTACACCGAGGGCGAGCTGATCTGCCATTTCTGCGGCGATCGAAAGCCACTGCCCAACCTTTGCCCAGCCTGCTCCTCTGAGCACCTGGTGCGGGGCGGCTACGGCACCCAGCGCATCGAGCAGGAGCTGGGAGAATTGTTTCCCTCCTCTCGCGTGCTTCGCATGGACACCGACACCACCGCATCCAAATTTTCCTACGATCGCATGCTGGGGCAATTCCGGTCGCACGAGGCCGACATTCTCCTTGGCACGCAGATGGTGACCAAGGGGCACGATTTCCCCGACGTCACGCTGGTGGGCGTGCTGTCCGCCGATGCCTCCTTGTATCTGGACGACTATCGGGCGGGCGAGCGCACCTTTGCCCAGCTGACGCAGGTCATTGGTCGTGCGGGGCGTGCCGACACCCCCGGCCGCGCCATCATCCAGACCTCCAATCCCGACAACGACATCATCCGCTTGGCCTGCGCGCAGGACTACGAAACCTTTTATTCCCGCGAGATCAAGCTGCGCCGGCTGCTCGTGTTCCCGCCCTTCTGCGACATCGCCCTGCTCTCGCTGTCCTGCGAGGACGAAAAGGCCCTGATGCTGGCGGCACGGCGGCTGTACGAGGAGACGAGCAAGCGCCTCGCCGGCGACTACTCGGACGTCAAAACGGTCATTTTCGGGCCGTTTGAGGCTCCCGTTTATCGAGTGGACAACAAATTCCGTATGCGCATGGTGGTCAAATGCCGCCTGAACAAGCGCGCGCGGGAGATGTTTGCTTCGCTTCTGACCGCCTTTGGCACCACGGGAAATTCGGGAGCGACACTAACCGTGGATTTCAACCCCTCCACACTTTGAACATATCACCGAAAGGATTAAAAATAATTACTATGGCTAAAAGAAAAATCGTACAGCACGGTGACGATACGCTTCGCCGCGTTTGCCGTCCCGTAGACAAAATCACCCCCAACATTCTCACTCTTTTGGACGACATGGCAGAGACCATGCGCGCCGCGGACGGCGTGGGACTCGCCGCCCCTCAGGTGGGCGTTTTGCGCCGTATTGCCGTCGTTGAGACCGAGCCGGGCAAGCTCATCGAGCTGATCAATCCCAAGATCATCGCCATGGCGGGTGAGCAGGAAGGGACGGAGGGATGCTTGTCCCTGCCCGGTCAGTTTGGTATGGTCAAACGCCCCATGCACGTCACCATCCGCGCCACCGACCGAAATGGAAAAGAATTCGAGATGAACGGAAAAGAGCTGCTGGCCCGCGCCTTCTGCCACGAGATCGAGCATCTGGACGGCAAATTGTTCATCGACAGCGCCGAATATATGCTGGAGGAAGACGAGGAATGAGAATTCTGTTTATGGGCACACCTGACTTTGCCCTGTTCTCCCTCAAGGCTCTGGTCGAATCGGGCGAGGACGTCATTGGCGTTGTCACCCAGCCCGACAAGCCGCGCGGCCGCGGATACACGCTCACGCCGCCTCCCGTCAAGGTATACGCAACGGAGCAAAACATTCCCGTCCATCAGCCCGCGACGCTGAAGGGTGAGGAATTTGCCGCTCTGCTGACCGAGCTTGATCCCGAATTGATCGTGGTCGTGGCGTTTGGCAAGATCCTGCCCAAAAACGTGCTGGATTACCCCAAACACGGCTGTATCAACGTTCACGGCTCGCTCCTTCCCGCCTATCGCGGCGCCGCTCCCATGCAACGCGCCATCATTGACGGTTGCGCCGTGACAGGAATTACGACCATGTATATGGACGTAGGTCTTGACACGGGCGATATGCTGCTCAAGGACGAGGTCGAAATTGGCGAGAACGACAATTTCGAGGATATGCACGACCGTCTGGGTGCGGTCGGCGCACAGACCTTGCTTCGTACTATCGCTGCGCTGAAGGCCGGCTCGCTTGTTGCCGAAACGCAGGATGCATCACTGGCCACCTATGCGGCCAAAATAGAAAAGGAAGATTGTCTGTTGAATTTCAACGACAACGCCCGCGCGCTTCACAATCGCATTCGCGGTCTGTCCCCCATCCCGTTGGCATTTACCCACACGCCCGACGGCAAGCTGCTCAAGGTTTTGGCTTCGCGTGTGTCGGCGGTTGCTTGTCCGGCGGATGCTGTCGTTGGCACGGTGATTTCTCTTGACCACGGTGTGATTACCGTTGCTTGCGGAGAAGGCACCTCGCTGGATATTCTGCGCGTTTTGCCCGAGGGCAAGGGGCGCATGGAAGCGGGGGACTTCATCAGAGGAAGAAAGATTGGCGTGGGAGATTTGTTAAGCTGAGGTTTTAACAACTTCACCTACAGGCTCGCACAGCTACGCGCGCTCGCTGTTCGGCATGGATGTTCATTCTTTGCCGCGCGGCAAAGAACGAACCAAGAAAACGCGCC
>JAZLCA010000051.1:0-2478 GCA_045613985.1 Eubacteriales bacterium
CGCTCTTCACATCTCGGCTTGCGCCGAGACACACGAGCATTGCTTGCTCGCTGAACGCGAGCATCGCGCAGAGGCGCGACCGCAAGGCTCCCGCCCTACGGAAAGAATCGCTCGCCGCAAAGCCAACACGAGCGGCAGGCGGGGGCAAAATTTTGTAGGGACAGGCGTCCTCGACTGTCCGCCACAAAGATAATTCTAATATGGTGGAGAAGAAGGGGAAGGGGGCCCCACTTCTCGCGGTAGCTATTGTCAAGGTAGGAACGGACTGTCCGGGAGGCTCTCCTCGCTCCGCTCGGCATAAATCCGCTTTGCGGATTTACTCCGTTCCCCTGTCCCTACGGTTAGAAAAAGTTGTTTTGACGAACCTTTTTTCCCTCCATTAAAGTTCTTGAAAGGGGTATGGGGGAAACTTCTCGAAAGAAGTTTCCCCCATAGTTCCTCTTATTCATTAAAACAATCCCGTAATTTTTCCATTCTCATCCACGTCGATACGCTCGGCGGCGGGAGACTTGGGAAGACCGGGCATGGTCAGAATATCACCCGTCAGCACGACGATAAAGCCGGCGCCGGCGGATACCTTGATGTTGCGCACGGTGACGGTGAAGCCTTCGGGTGCGCCCAGCTTGGTAGGATCGTCCGAGAAGCTGTACTGCGTCTTGGCCACGCAGATGGGCAGCTTATCAAAGCCCAGAGCGGTCAGCTGATCGATCTGCTTTTTAGCGGCAGGAGTGATGATCACGCCGTCGCCGCCGTAGACCTTCTTGACCACTGCCTCGATCTTGTCGGCAATGGAGCAATCCAGATCATAAGAGAAGGTGAAGTTACCCTTCTCCTCTTCGCACAGACGAACGACCTCACGGGCAAGATCCTCGCCGCCCTTACCGCCTTCTGCCCAAACGGTAGACAGCACGGTGTTGACACCCAGCTCACGGCACTTGGCAATGATGAAGTCGATTTCCGCATCGGTGTCGGTCGGGAAGCGGTTGACAGCCACCACACAGGGCAGCTTGTACACATTCTTAATGTTGGAAACGTGGCGAAGCAGGTTGGGAATACCCTTTTCCAGCGCAACGAGATCCTCGTTTGCAAGCGCGGTCTTGGGGAGTCCTCCGTGCATCTTGAGGGCGCGGACGGTAGCGACGACCACGACGGCGTCGGGTGTCAGTCCTGCCATGCGGCACTTGATGTCAAGGAACTTTTCCGCACCCAGATCGGCACCGAAGCCTGCCTCGGTGACGGCGTAGTCGCCCATGCGCAGCGCCAGCTTGGTTGCCATGACCGAGTTACAGCCGTGGGCAATGTTGGCAAACGGACCGCCGTGAACGAAGGCGGGCGTGCCCTCCAGCGTCTGGACCAGGTTGGGCTTGAAGGCGTCCTTCAAAAGTGCTGTCATCGCACCGACGGCCTTCAAATCGCCTGCCGTGACGGGCTTGTCGTCGTAGGTGTAGCCCACGATGATACGGGACAGTCGCTCCTTGAGGTCGGTGATGGAAGAGGCCAGACAAAATACCGCCATAATCTCGGAGGCGACGGTAATATCAAAGCCGTCCTCGCGGGGTACGCCGTTGGCCTTACCGCCCATACCGTCTACGATGAAGCGGAGCTGGCGGTCGTTCATGTCAACGCAACGCTTCCAGGTGATCTTGCGGACGTCGATGCCGAGTGCGTTGCCCTGCTGAATGTGGTTGTCCAGCATGGCCGCGAGCAGGTTGTTTGCCGCACCGATGGCATGGAAGTCGCCGGTGAAGTGCAGATTGATATCCTCCATGGGAACGACCTGGGCGTAGCCGCCGCCGGCCGCACCGCCCTTGACGCCGAACACGGGGCCGAGCGAGGGCTCGCGCAGAGCAACGGTGACGTTCTTACCAATGCGGGACAGACCGTCGGCAAGACCGATGGTGGTGGTCGTTTTACCCTCGCCTGCGGGGGTGGGAGTGATGGCGGTGACGAGAATGAGCTTGCCCTCGGGGCGGTCCTCATTCAGAAGGGAAAGGTCGATCTTGGCTTTATAATTGCCGTATTGCTCGATGAATTTTTCATCGACACCGGCCTTGGCGGCGATGTCGCGGATGTGCTTCATTTGGCACTGTTGAGCAATTTCGATGTCGGATAAATAGGCCATGGTTGTGTGTCCTTTCGGGTGGATTTTTGGGGTTTAGCTAAAGTTTATGCAACTTCATAGACGGCCTCACACAGCGCGATTTCATCGCGCGCGCTCGGTGTTTGCATGGATGCCATTTCTTTGCCTCGTCGCAAAGAAATGGCGAAAGAAAACACGCCAAGACGTTCCCTCTTGGATCTCCCTTTCTTTGCCGCTCTTCAAAGAGGGCTGGGGAAAAAAACATCTGTTCTTTTTCTTCATCTCCCGCCGCAAAGTCAACACGAGCGGCAGGCGGAGAAGGCAAGAATTTTTGCGTTCCGTCCTGCTTGAAATTTAGAGAAAGTAGGCCGCGGAAAGCAAAAGTAGAACTTTTTACT
>JAZLCA010000052.1:0-29959 GCA_045613985.1 Eubacteriales bacterium
CCTCGGTGGCCAGCACGTCTCGCTCCCACCAAAAGCGCTCACTCACAGCTCCGCCCTTCCCGTCGGGCACGTTAACCCTTCCTGCGGGCGGGAGCAATTTTTTTCGCATATCGACCGTCCAGCCCCGGCTTTCCAATTCGCTTTGCAATATCTGCCTTCCGGTTTTGGACTTTTTATGATGGGCGTGCCCGCCCCTGTGATGATAGTGACGTCGCTTGGCGCACATATCAGCACCTCCTTCTATACATGGTAGGAGGGGATGCCGCGCAGGGCTTCCCCTCCTTCGTTATCTCTTGGGATTTTTCAGCGTAACGGTATCAAGCAGGCGCAGACCGTACCGTTCGGCAAAGGCTCTGCCCTCTTTGACTGCCTCGGGATCGGCCACGTCCTTGACGTGATGGGAATCACAGCCAATCACGGCATCGTTACCGACCTCGCCCGCAATGCGGTAAAAGCGGTCGGACGGATAGTGCCGATGTCCCATCAAGCCAAGCAAATTAACCTCAACGGGAATGTTCATGCGCTTACAACCCTCGCACAGCCGCTTCATATGGCGGTAATAGATGTCTTCGTCACCGACGAAATTGTACACGTCGGGATGGGCAACATAGGTATATTTTCCTGTTGCCAAACCACAAAGCACCTGATCGACATAACGGGCAAGCGCCGCTTCGTCGGTGGTCGGCGTTGCATTGTATGGAGATTCTTCGTTATCAATAAAGTGTTGTCCAAGGATCATATAGTCGTAATCGTAGGGGGCAAGCAGATCCAGCATGGCGTCGAAATGGGCAGGATAATACTCCGCTTCAAAGCCGATCAGGATCTTGATGCGGTCTCGATATTCCTCCCGCAGCGCCTCCAGCGTGCGGACGTAATCCTCCAGCTCCTCGATACGTACCCGGAATCCCGATTGATGTCCGTCGGGAAACGGCATGGGGACGTGGTCCGAAAATCCCAGGACCTCCACTCCCTCTGCAATGGCCTTTTCAATATATTCTCTCTCCGTGCCAAGCGCGTGGTGGCAACGGTAGGTATGTGTGTGATAATTGGCGATCATGTTGTTCCTCCTCGGAGTATCATCTTCTCCGACTCATATCGTTATATCTTGCCTGCAAACCGTCCAGATCCAAAAATCTGCGGTATTCGTCAAGCTGTGCATCCAGCGCGATCAGATTCTGCTTGAGCTCCTTGCGGCGAGCAAACGCAGTCAGGGGAGCCGTTGCCAGCTCGTCCTCCCACCCGCGTCGGGTATCCTCAAACTGTTCCTCGTATGCATCGTACTTCTCGCGGGCATCCTCAAGCTGCCCTTCCAGCTCCCGAAACTCTATTTCGTACAATTCCTGCGCGATCTCGCGTTTGCGGTCACCGCGAAACCACCCAAGACCACCTCGCTCGTATTCCAGCTTTTCCCGCGCAGCACGCAGATCGTCCTGATACTGCATGCGACCAAGAAAGTAGTCGTACAGCTTCATATATTCGTGCTGCTCGACGCTGACAGGGCATTTGCTCTCCCCGTTTTTGCGATACCATGCGCGGATACGCTGATAGTATTGACGGTAGCGTCGTATCCACTCCTTGCACTTTTCGCCCAGTTCAATGCGGCGGTGACGGGCATCGCGGTAGATGACGCTGTCGCAAAAATAGTACTGCTCAAACGGCTCGGACAAATCGACCGTCTTGCCGCCCTCATGGATCTGAAACAACGAAGAAAAATACATTTGCTGTTCCAGCGAGGGGGGCGTGCGCTCTGCGCCCTCACCATGCAAAATGCCGCTGATAAAATCAAACGCATCGTCGAGCAGGGCATCCTCGCACTCGATCCAGCCAAACCAACGGTCCAGCACAGGCGTCTGTCCGTGGCACCAAACGTACGACAGCTGACGGTAGGCCTCCGGGCTCTGGCGGCAGGCGTCCTCAGCACACGCGATCAACGCTTCACATTCTTCGTTTGAAAGCTCCTTCTGCCGCTCGCGATCGACCGCACGTAAAACGGGAAGCATATACCGATTGACCTCCATGCGATTCCACGACGGCACTACTGCGTTGCTTCGCTGCAAACTCTTGTTTTCTTCCATCGCCGCCCTCCTTATCGTACTTGTACATTTAGTGTCTTCTCTATTAAAAAAAGTATACCACAAAAGCCGCACCGTGTCAATGATGGATCCGGCATACGCGAAAAAAATCTGTTTTCGTCTTTTCAAATACATCTTGCAATTTTCGCGAACCTTTGCTATACTGATAAAAACCATTTATGGAGATACGAGCATGAAAATTTCTCTTCGCCTGACCGCGCTTTTACTCGCGATGATCTGCCTTTTCGGCTGTACCGCGCCGCCCCCCGCACAGCAAGAGCCGGATCAGCCGCCCTTTGCAAACTGCCCCCACCAAAAAGACGACAACGACGACGGGCACTGTGACGCCTGCGGCATCTCGGTGTTGGTCGCTTTGGATTTTTACGCCATCAACGATCTGCACGGCAAATTCACCGATGGAGATAATCACCCCGGCGTGGACGAGCTGACCACCTATTTGAAAGCCTGTATCGCCGCCGACGAGAGCGCGATTCTGTTGTCCTCGGGCGACACTTGGCAGGGTGGCGCGGAATCCAATCTCACCCGCGGCCTGATCATAACCAACTGGATGAACGAAATGGATTTCGCCTGCATGACGCTGGGCAACCACGAATACGATTGGGGCGAAGAGGCCATTGAACAGAACGCCGAACTTGCGGAATTTCCCCTTTTGGCCATCAACGTCTACGACAAAGAAACCAATCAGCGGGTAGATTATTGCGAGCCTTCCGTGCTGATCGAGCAGGACGGACTTTGCATCGGCATCATCGGTGCGATCGGCGATTGCTATTCCTCCATCGCCCCCGACAAGGTCGAGAACGTGTATTTCAAGACCGGCAAAGAGCTGACCGCACTGGTCAAGGCCGAATCCGAGCGTTTACGCTCGCTGGGTGCAGATCTGATCGTCTATTCTCTCCACGACGGTCACAGCCAAAGCAGTTACGACGACGTATCCGTCATCGCGACTTCCAGACTCAATGCATATTATGATATTTCTCTGTCCGACGGCTACGTTGATCTCGTATTTGAAGGGCACAGCCACCAGCGTTACGTGCTCAAGGACGAGCATGGCGTATATCACCTGCAAAACGGCGGTGACAACAAAGGCATCTGCCACGTAGAGCTGGTAGTCAACCCGGTCACGGACTCCTATCAGATCCAAATCGCCGAATTTGTGGCCACCTCCCGCTACGATTCCCTGCCCGACGACGCCCTGATCGAAGATCTTTTGACCAAATACAAAGACCAGATCTCCTCCGCCGACGACGTACTCGGTCAGAACGCCCGCTCCCGCAACAGCGAGGAGCTGCGCTCGGCCGTCGCGAAGCTATACTACGAATTTGGCGTTGAACAGTGGGGTGAGGAATACAATATCGTGCTGGGCGGCGGCTATCTGACCACCCGCAGTCCGGGCTATCTTCCCGCGGGAGAGGTGACCTACGCGCAGCTGCTTTCCATTTTCCCGTTTGACAATCGCCTGACCCTGTGCTCGATCAAGGGGCGCGACCTGTCCTCCAAATTTTTCAACACGAACAACAGCAATTATTACATTTACTACGGTGACTTTGGCGCGTCCGTCAAGCAAAATCTCGATCCGAACTCCACCTATTACGTCATCGTTGACACCTACACCGCCTCCTACGCCCCCAACCGCCTGACCGTCATAGAGGAATTCGACGCAGACTATTTTGCCCGCGACCTTCTGGCGGAATATATCAAGCAGGGTGGGCTTGAGTAAATAGGATCCCCGTTTTGCGCGCGTTGTCAGCAAAAGCCCTGCTACAGCGCGGCGCAAAACAAGCAATCCTTGCGGATTGCGGGGTTCGACGTCATTTCACACAAACGAAAAAAGGAAAAGGTGAACCTGCGGTTCACCTTTTCCTTTTTTGCGAAAGACTACCTAAACGGAGCAGGATTGAGGGAAAACTACCCAAAAGTACACCTATTTGCCGCCCTCATTCTTCTTTTCAAACTGCGCCCAGTATTCCGTGTTCCGCTTGGTGTATGACTTGTTTCTCCGTCTGGGGGCTTCAGTCTGTACCTTCTCGCGGCGCTCCGGCTTCAATTGTCTATATATGCTTATTTCTGGTATGTCATATTTGGTGCGCATTGCTTCTTCCGATTCTGCCCACAGTTCCATGTCGTAATCAGTCCATTCATCTTTACGATTATAGACTTCATTCAGCAGCGACATTGCCACCTTCTTGATTTCCCGATTTTTCGCGCGTGACCCCGCGCCCGTCTCGGGTAAAATACCCCCAGAGATTTGACCTCCCCCTCCCCGATACGCTAGGATTTTCCCGGTTTCGGGGAATAATTGTCAGTTTTTGAGGATCATCTTTCAAGTATTTTTATGTATAATCGGCCTTGCGGTCGATATTGTTTTCTAAATCAGATTTTCGAGTTTGTTGGCAAACGGCCATGGCGGATCAAATGATTTTGTTTAATTCAATCTTATGATTTGACTGTTTGCTGTGATGCGGTCAATGAGTGTTTGCATTAGATGTTTGTCTTCTGTCGCATCCACCCACGAAGACAATTCTCTGTTCGTGATAATGATTATGCTCCTGCTTTCGTTGAGTAACATAATGCTATGATAGAATTTTACCAGATCCTCCGCTTTTACGCCTGTATACATCATATCGTCAATAATGATCAGGGAACTCTGGGTGAAGTACTTAAACCGCTGGCGCTGCTTTTCGGATGAATGTTTCTTGTCGATGGTGTAAAGGAAGTCATCGAAGGTGGTATAGCTTACCTTAATGCCGGCCTCCAACGCCATTCTGCCCAGATGCGCCGCAAGCGAAGTCTTTCCGCAGCCACATTTGCCGATCAGAATCAGGTTCTGATCCTTTTCGATCCATTCGAGTTCTTCCAGGCGTTCTATCTGCCAGGCGATGCCGCTGTTTACATTTGTTTTCAGAAATGACTTTTTAGGAAGTCTGCCTGCTTTTTCCCGTTTGACCATCGCGAGCTCGCCGCGCTTGTCTACTTCTTTTTGCAGTATTTCTTTGAGGTAAGCGAGGTTACTCTCCTTATCGTGTGAAAGGTCGATGATTCCTTTTGCGATATTTTGGAGGTTAAGGATTCTGGCAAGCTCCTGTATTTCTGTGATACTTGTCATCTTAGCTCCTCCTCAATTTCTTTTGCTCGGATTTTACATTGATAAAATAGCGACTCCTTCATTTTCACCCTGGCTGCACCCTCACCGGTTTTATAAATCAAGTAGGCAGCCAATTCATAAGCTGTGCATTTATCGTTTTTCAAACAATGTTCCATGGCTTCTTCCATGATATCTTCGACATACGCCCGCGAAAGCTTTATAACCCATCTGTAATGGGTGTTCTTGTATCGCGCAACCGTTTTCTCGATTTTCGAAATATACTCCATCGCCACTTCGTTGTTCTGGTATATTCTTTGAAGGGTACTGAGGGATACGGCTTCGTCTTTGGTTTCTGCTTTTAGTGGAATCCGCATTCCTGGCGATGCTGCCTTTTTCTCCGTATGTATAATGACCCCGTCACAGGCGCGAATAAACAGGAGCGTATCTTCGTCTTCTTCAATACGCACAGCCTCTTTCACGCGCACTTTGTCTTTCGGCAGTCCATACCGACTACCTTGATAGGTAACATCGTACTTGGACGATACATTTCGGATGTTATTCGCATAATCTTCACGATAGGGTACTTTGGCAAGCGTCGCCGCTTCTTCCATGAACGCCTCTCTTGGAATACGTTTCGTCTCATAGTTATAGGTGCCATTTGCCTCAATGTCCAGCCAAGTGAGCGCTGCGCTGTTGAGAGAATCAATTCCTGTAAAAGTACGACCTTCTAAAAAGTTTTCTTTTACATACTTTACGAAGCATTCAACCTTACCCTTGGTCTGCGGATCCCGGGGCCTGCATAGCACAACACTATAACCGACCGTGTTTACATATTCCTCAAATTCCGGAACAAAGATGATGTTACCAAGGTTTTCACTCACCACAAACACTCTGTCCTGATCGTACATGATGGTTTGCGTCCTGCCTCCGAAATACCGGAAAGCATACTCATGGGCTTTGATAGCCGTTCCTGTTGTAAACGGCTCCGGATGAAAAAACACAAAATGCATCCTGCTATACGACAGCACCATGCAGAAGAAATATACCCTGGTCGTCCTGCCGTACATATCCTTCATTTTGAATTGCCCGAAGTCCACCTGCGCTTCATATCCCGGCGGCAATGGTTTTCGGGGCTTTGTTTGCCTACTTGTGTAGTGATCATAGCCATAGTCATACCTCAGTTTTTGAACATACCGGTAGAATGGTGTGCGGGAACACGAAAAATCAGGGAATGCTTCTTGCACTTTGAAAAACAGGTTTGTTACCCTTATTTGTGGGCAGATATGCAATTGTGACAACATAAATTCTTTGTAGTTGTCCAGATATTCAAACCTTGTTTTTTCAGCATTTAGGAACTCATCCTCTGTGGCATCCCACCATTTTGTGACGGTTGCTACTGATATTCCGAGATTCATACCAATTTTGCGTTTTGATAATCCCAGTTTTTTGTACTCGTGTATCTTTTGATACGTTTCTAACGATGTCATTGAAATCCTCCTTGTTTTTTATTATTTGCGCGGCTTAGTTTACTACCTCCATTAGGCACCACCTCCTTCAAGGGGATTGTATCATACTTTGCTTTTCCCAGATAACTCTATTTATCAAAGCCATACGCGAGGAAGGAAAATACTGAAGAACTGAAGTATTCTGAATGATTTTCTTATAAAGTCGTGTATAAGAAAACTATAGGAAAAGTTATGCAAAAAAGCTTCAGCTACCTTCAGTTCTTCAGTAAATAAAACCATCGCCCGGAAGGGCGCTAAAGCACCTTTCTACTGGGTTACTGCTCCTTACTGGTTCTTTTTCTGAAAAAGTCGCGTATGAGAAAATAATAGAAAAAGTTCCGCGAAATCGCAGCAGTTAGCCACAGTACCCCAGTATGCAAAAACGGCACCGCAACATTCCTGCTGCGATGCCGCCCTCACTATATGTCATCAAATACTTTGGATTTCTACAGCAAAAGCTTTAATGTCAAGGTCCGTTAGTACATCTCCGTACCAGCCCGAAAAAAGGCAATAGTATTTAACGTTTTTGCTCTTAGCGACATTTCGGTTGTTTTCATGCCTGCTACTTCCACAATTCTCGCTTGTGAATGCAACAAGAAACACCGGTACGCTATTTTCATAGGACGCGGTAACAGTAGCGTCATTAGAAAATTTACACGTAATGGTACCGTTAGAAACCATTTCATTATGCTTAAAAAGTATTTTGTCAATTTCAGCGGAAGCATCTCGGCACCAGCCCATATTCGTCTTGACTTCCACTAACGCTTTGACTTTGTCATTTTCATCCACGACAAGTATATCCGGCCTATGCGTTTTTCTGCCAACTCTGACGGAGGCATCAACATATACCTTATATTCTTCAGGAAGAATATCTAATAAAAACGCTGCAATTCCGTCCTCGATTTCTGTGCTCAGCGCCCTCAGGTGCCCTCTATGAAGGTTGGGCCGAATCGTAATTTTTGTTTTCTGAAATTCTTGCAAAATATACTTTTTCAAAGAGTCAATAGCTGCATTTACACGCATTGTAGCCCTCCAAAATGAATTATACTTTTCTAAGACGGAACTTATATTCCTTGCGGATATTGCCATCCTCATCAAGGTCATCTTCATAGGTATAATCCACCAGTTTGAAAACACCCTGATAGTAGTATTCTTCTGCGGAGAATTTGATGATCAGATGAAACACTTTGCCGTTCTTTTCGGCATTAATAATTTCCTTGTTACGCGCGGTTAATTTCTGATCGCCAGTTCTTCCCTCGCCAGAAAAGATGTAATCACCATTTGTATCCCACTTATCGTGGTAAACGAAATGTTCACCAGACTGATTCACAGAAGAAATCAGAACAACGGAATCATCGGTCGGATTACACCCTCTGCCAAATCCCGAAATGCGAATACCAAATTTAGCCTCAACCTGCTGATATGTATAAACTTCGTCGGTGTCAAGGTGTTCAGCGTGATAACCGCCATCAAATCCGCCAACGATTTTTGCTCTTTTAACTGCTGCATCGGCAATACTCTTTTCGGCTTCTTCTTCGGCCTTTTTTGCTGCCGCGGCCGCTGCTTTTGCCGCCTTTGCTTCTTCAATAGCATTTAACATAAGTTCACGCGTTTCATCATCTTGAAACTTTACGCTCTTAATAAAAATCTCCATGGAGAATTTCTTTACTGCACCGCCGAAATCAACAGTTACAATCTCTCCGTCAACAGCAACAATAATGCCTTCACCATTTCCTCTGAAACCGCCCTGAGTAACTTTGCGTCCAATTAAAGAATTAACGTTCATTCTGTCTTCCTCCACCGTCTTATATTTCGTGAATTTCGTAACCAAAAGATTTTGCTAAAATCACAAAAGCTTTGATGTTATCCTTGCCCCACTGGTTTGACACCACAACCGCTGTTCCATCGGCCAGCGTTATTGTATCTTCATCTTTGTAGAAATAACGAATCTGTTTCTGCTGCTCAATATCCGATTTCATTCTAACTACGCCAAATGAGCCCTGGAGCTTATCGTAAAATACATCACGAAGCTCATCGAAGGTGATTCCGGAGTGCTCAGAAACATACTTTTTAACAACCTCTAAAACAAGTCTGTTTTTCAAGCAGGTACGACCGTCAATGATATACTTTGTTTTATCTCTGGTCTTGGGCTCTGCACCTTCGTTTCCGGTAGCATTGGAAGAAAACTGCTGTGCGATGATTTTCTCAAGCCGTTCGGTCTTTTCTTCCAAAAGCGAAATGCGATCCAAAAGCTCAACAATTACTCTATCATAATTCATAAAATACATCCCTTTCAATCAGTTCTCCTATATTATAGCACAACAATTTTGATTTGTAAAGATATTCCGTGATATTTCTTGATATTTATTTTCAAAGGCACAAAAACGGCACCGCAACATTACTGCTGCGATGCCGTCTGCTGTTAAGTAAGTTTCGGATCTGTAATGTCGCTGGTGCTGATCATTGCTTCCACCGCTAGCCGCATGCCGAGTTTGAATCCGATCGTAAAGGCTGATAGCTCGTTGGCATCGTTGAGCTCCGACGCACAGTCTTTGAATTTGATGAACGTCTCCTGCTGCGCCTGTGTCAGCGTTTCTGTTAATGTTTCTTCATTCCGTGTCAGTAGTTGGAGCAGATGTGAATACGTGCCTCCACGAACGATGTCCCGGTCTACAGGCTCGATATTGCCGTAATACAGTTCTTCTATAATACTTCGCATGTCGCCACCTCCTTTGGCAGGGACACACAATACCAGAATGTACCGGCAATATCCAGATGAAAAGTGGTTTGTTAGCAGTTAAGTAGCAATTAACGAAAAAGGTCAATCAGTATAAATTTCTTCCTCATGCTCGATAAATCGATGAAAAATGGATTCCAATTCATCGGTTACATCATCAAAATCCTCAGACACAGAATCCCAACAATATCCGGTAACCATACGATACAGGTTGATGTACATATCAATGAACATAGTCATCATATCGCCAACAAAAACCGAACTATGCATTTTCATATAAAACGATGTGCCGTGTGAATAGTCACTCAGCATCCGGAAACCATGATATTCCACATTTCCTTCTTCGCCAATCAGTTTGCAGATATTCTCAAAAGTGAACTGCTTATTGTCATTGATTCTATACGTCCACCCGTATGGTTCTTGGATATATGCCTTTCTCCTACCGGGTTGCTTAATATAAAAGTCATCTTGGATTTCCAAATCCTTATACAGGCTATGAAGCATGTCCACTTTACTTTGTGATGGCGTACGCTTCGCTTTATAGATAGCGCTTCGGTAAGAATATGCCCAATAATACTTCCACAAGTCATTATTGTTAACGATAAGATCTAAGCAAACGAGATTTTCCAGAACGGACCTGTTAATCATTTTAACGGCATGAAAATGCCCCAGCAGCACATTGTCATACGCCATTTTGCTGTAGTCAACTATTGTTTTTGCAAACGAGTAGCATATCCCTTCATATGACCAAGTGTTGCCCACCGTTTGCTTTTCCAGCGTTTCTTCTGAAATGTCTATTAATCGTTTTATCAATTTTACTTCGCGCTGATATTCACACAAAGCGCAAGCATTATAGTCATTTCCATATAAATCTCTTTTGTTTATATAGCCCATTCTTACTCAACCTTATATTCTGTTCGATAAACCTTGTCTTATCGGGATAGGTGGATTAAATGTTTTGAATTCCAATTTCCTTCAAATACCCATAGATGCCATCGTACCACTCACGTTTGCGGGTCTGGTCCTCATCGCTGCCTGCTGGCACGAAGATTGCCATGCCCTGGCGGGCGCGGGTAAGTAGTACGCGGTAGGCGTTCTTCAAATACAGCCGACGTTCCTCGGAACTTACATTTGTCCAACGATTACCGACGAAATTGTTATAAGTCCATTCGCCATTAACGTAGCGGTAGTCTGCATCCCAAGCAACGACGGAATAGTCCAGCTACAGGCCCTGAATATCAAACTCACTCACCACATCCTCCAACATATAGCTAGAACGGACGTCTTCTTTACCATTCAAGAACCAGTTAGCTACGGAAATCTCATTCTTCACAAAGATGCCTTCCGGCTTCAAACGCAATGCGCCGCTGCTGGCGAGCAAGCCATAACGGGTAGTGCCCTGGCAGTGATCGCGCACCCAATCTTTCGCTTTGTTCAAATCGCGGGTGATCACGATCGGATATTTATCCCTAATACGCTGATAGAGCGCTTTCGCTTCATCAGTATCAGCATCCAACACAGCTTTTACAAACGCTGCCAGATCCGGAGTCCTAAAAGAACGCACCGATGTTGCCAGATGAAGCTCGTCCCTCTCAAAAGTATGAAGGCCATCCATCATGCTGCTCCAGCTTCTACCGCGACGGTATTCATCATCGTTGAGCTGAGGTGTGATATATACATCCCAATCCGGGAATGCACGACGCAGCGAATCAAACCATTCAGGCAGACCTGCCTCACCGGTATTAATTTCCTGGCCGCCACCAACCAAGCAAATGACAACCGCCCAGTCCTGATGACGATCCATGGTGCTGATCAAAAACTCCGGTTCGCTATACGGGAAAGGAGATACGCCCTTCTTGGTGGCCATGAACTTTTCAATCATATCCTGCGTCCATGCACGCTGCGCCTCGTCGAAGATAGCAACGCGCTCCGGCGGAATATTATTGTTACCAACGAAAGAATCGCGGTACTTATGAATGATTTGAATAAACGCAGATGTGCTACGCAAGGCATCTGCTTTAGAAACGCGATTACCGCGCTGCTTTTCCTGCTCCACCTTATCACGAGCGAGAGCTTCCTGCAGCACCGTCACCAACGGGAAGTTGCCGGAGAGGAACACCGCGTGTTCGCCCTGCTGGGCATTGGATCGCTGAATGGCAATATTCAAACCAACCAAGGTCTTACCCGCGCCGGGAACGCCAGTCACAAAGCAGATGGACTTTCTGCCATTGGCCTTGCTGTGATCAATGATCCGGTTGATCTCATCGGTGGTAACCGTCAGATTCTCCGCACCTGCGTCACTGCGGGTGATATCATGAACGTTATGGCCGCGATACAAAGCCTGTGCAGCCTCTACGATTGTGGGCGTAGGAAGGTACTCAGAATTCTCCCATGCCACGTAGTCGAAAGCAGGCTCCTGGTACCGATTTGCGATATGTTCAATGGAGATACCCAGATTCTGAGCGTTACAACGAATCGGCTCCACAACGCGATCACGCACAGTCATCACATTCTGATAGCGTGGTGCCTTCGTAGACACCATGATCGGCACCAGTAGCTTGTTATGGCTCTCCTTCTGGAAATTGCGCAGATCCAGCGCGTAATCGTACACCTGATCGTATGTAGACTGCCGGTACTCCGTATCGCCACACTTGAACTCCAGGAGGAAGACGATATTCTTGTAAAGTACCACCACGTCTACGCGCTTGCCCATTCTGGGAATTGTGTATTCAAAAATGATCCTACCTTCCGAAAATGCGCGCAGCTGATCCTTGAGAATCTGAACTTCAGATTCCCAAGTGTTGCTTTGCTGGATCGTCGTCTCCGCAGAAATATCATTGGAGTGGATGATACCAAGAATTTCGCTGCTCGACTGCTGAAGGAACTCCGCAATCGACGCAGAATAGTAGGATCTCAAATTACGCATAGTGGGTACCTCGTATTAATCTTCTTCATCATGAGCCTTATCAAAGTATTCTCCTACTTTTTCAATAAGGCAACAGACCTCAGTCTGTGAAAACACGTTTGATTTCTGTGCAAAGAACATGTTCTTATCGGTGCTCTTTTTCATAATCCGATGCAACAAAGCCAGGTTTCTTTTTTGCTGCTCACTAAGTGTTCCTATCATCGGAACAAATTCCTCCACCGTAACTCGATTGGCGAACGTGAAGAACGATGCCATGATGCCAGCCACGATATCACACAGTTGCAGCCATTTTGAATCGTGTGATTTTTCGAAGCGGAACGCTGCTCGATTAAACAAAAATTCGCCATCTATAGGTGTACTCTCCAGCACTTCTTGCACTTCGGATATCTCATCAAAAATGTGTGTACTGCCCTGGAAGATTCCCATTCTCGACATGTAATCAGCAGCAAAACCATCGATTAGTATATGATCCTCATTGTCAACGAGAAACGGCACATCTTCCTTTTTGCCAGACGACTTAAGCTCCTGGCACAGGAATTCCAACAAGAATTCATCTTCAACATCATCCGGAACGATGTTTTCTATCCAGTCTACCATTGCAAAACAATAATCTTTGATTATGTCGGGATCGATGTTGGGATAATTGTATTGAGCTAAAAGCGGAAGAACGTATTCCTCATCACGTTTGGCGTATTTAAAAAGTACATTTTTAATTTCGTTGTGATACACCGGAACCGACAAAACAGAATCCACGATATCCACCAGCGAATAGTAAAGCAGGTTAATTGCGCTCCAGTGAATGTATAGATTGTCTACCGACAGCATATCTGTTAGTACCGATTCAACTTTTGCTGAATCTAATGCATGCAGAAATTTATGTGCTCCTTCAGAAACTTTTCCGATCAGATGCTTCAGTTTTACATCGGTAATAGATTTTTGTAATTGCAGCTTTGAAAAAACAGCATCAATATCCATAGGCGATTCTGTTCCTTCAAAGGCGACTCCAGCAAGAACGTAATCTTCGGTGTAATCTACATTCAAATCACCGTCCGCATCTTTGAATTTGAATTTTAGACAGTTATTACTTTCGTCGTAGTACATAGTGTAGTGGTTGAAAACACCATCCAAAAAACATAGGATATTTTCGTCATCGACGCCCGAAAAATCACGAATAAACCAGTGCACTATGCGGTAAGATATGGAATTATCTAACGCCCACTGAATAAACTCTGTATCTATGATTCCTTTATGGGCATTATTGTAGCGAGCCACCAACGATAACTCTCGCTGAATTCCTTCGCTTTCGTTTGCAAACATCGGAAATTCAGCTGTTGTTAACGGGCGATTGGCAATATTCAGCATGTGCACACCCCCTGCTATCATCTACATGAAATAGCGGTAATCGTAAAGGGATCCTTCACAATGTGATAATAACCAGCCTACACGCGCGATTTCATTGGACGATTCTATCGTACATGGAAGCTTCGAATACAGGTTAAAACTATTCCAATTCATTTTTGACAATCCAAGAATCTCGGTGGCAATTTGAGCCATGTCACTGGAACCGTAATGTCGCACCACCTTCAAAGGTAGCGGAACGGTTTTTCCGCCCTGGAAATACTTGAAATTGGGGTTGCGTACAGAAGGTGCGATACCATGTGTATATAGATACATAGTGTTTTCAGTGATCGGGAAGCACATACCACGACGAACAGGAAAACCATCAACATCGGTATGGCTTGGGTTAAGTGCAAAACACTTTAAGTCATCTTCATATGATATTTCAATCAAGTCGATGCTTTTAACGCCTGCGCTTAACAGGCTTTCCACCAATCCCTTGATTTCTTCTTTTCGGAAAGGTGTTCGTTTATGGATAACAACGCGCTTAGGTGTTTCGGAAAATGAATTATGGAACAAGTCCTTGATTGTTAATCCAAGCCGGTATGCCTCATCTTCGGACAGGTAGGGGTTGTCCTTTCTATCAAACTGAACATCGTGAATTTTGGAAAGGCGGTATTTCATTCCTTGTCCGTCAGAGGAATAAATATGGCTGCATCCAACAACGACATTGTTTTTATTTGCACCGCGCATTACGCTGTATCCAATTCCAGCAAACGCAGTATCAGGCTGTGTACCAGTGATTGTCCATGGAATTCTACCTGATTTAACGTATAGCGCAAGCGACAATGCCCACATTATCTGGCAATGCAGTTCGCTATCAATCGTTTTTTGACGAACAAACTGCGTGGCTACTTGTCGCTGTGCCGCGTATGCTTTCACATAATCATGCAAATCAAACTTTTCAGAATCACGAGAGTATGACGTAAAAACCTCATATTCCTTTGGAATATAAATCAAAATGGCATCGACAGACTGTGCGCTTAATTGATCGATTTTCCGGGTAATAGCTTTACCGAACTCCACCGCTGCTGAACAAACATCTGGAACGTTTGTTGAACTAATGCTTTGCCACTTGTCTGAAGTGGGATTCGGCAAATCGAGCCCAGTTTTAAAGGCTTGGTAGAATCCCGGAAAAGACACAAGAAAATCAACGTTATGCTTAGCGTCCGATCGTTGGTTCAGTCCGGCAATAAATCCAGAGAATGTACTCTCATGTCCTACTGGGCAGATAACTCCAGCCACAATTGAATGACGCAGCACACCATTGTTCATAGGATAATCAACCGGTGCATTGTTTATCAACCCTAACATCGGATGAAAATTTTCGGTAAAATTTCTTGAAGCAGTGTTGTAAAAACGCAATTGTGGGTCCTTGTATTCTTTGCCGTGGAAAATTATTCTCTTAGACAGTTCCGGTTTAATACCTACATTTCTGGGTAGACCGTAATTAATTCCAAGCAATGCGCTACGCGCAACAACGACAAACTTAAACGGAGAAATTGAATTAATTGGATAATTTACCGTGAATCTATCGTTACCCAGTAGTTTACGTGCCCACTTGACAATATAGGCACTTGTATTGGGGTTCGGCCGCCCGTTATTGATCGCTGCACTAAACCTGTCTGCAAACTGTTTCTTTTCTTCTTTTGACAGTTCCATATCGTCAGCATACATGTAGCTGGGCGCAAACGTCAAATACGAGTGCCTGCTATCAAATACTATTGATACACGGACTCCGCTAAAAGCAGTTAGGGTTTTACCGCCAATTTGATATTTTAGGACATCTTTCGTATCCCAGATTTTATCTTTTGAATATCCTAAATTATGCGCTTCAGCCATGATGCGTGTGACCGTTTTTAACAGCAATTCTTGCATGGTGCCGTTTCTGGCAACGAAGTCACGCGCAATTGGACATAGTTCGACAGAACCCTTTATCCTCGAAGAACAAACATCTTCGATCATTTCCTTTGCGCCCCAAGCATAAATCACATCTTTATAGGGTACAGCCATAATATCCCGTTTGTACAATTGGCGGCAAAAATCCCACGGTCTTTCTTTAGGCTCATAAGAAATCTCAAACTGATAGCACTGCGATGGGAAAGCAATAGGATATGCATTCGTACCGACGACCTTGTTTACCGGTTCTTCGGCCAACAAAAAGCCAACACTTTTTGGCTCCACAGCAATGGCCAGTGTTCTCTTTAGTTCATCTACTTTGGAAATAAAGCTTTTGTCGCCGCTCATACAATGGCGAGCAATAGAATACATCGCACTATCAAAGCCTGATGTAGGAATATAAAACGCTGTGCGACCACAGTCATTCGCATGGTTAATAAGCGCTGCAACCGGAGCCGGTGCATCTTGTCCGTAACCGCACCAAAACAGTTTGCCTGCTCCGCGCTCGCTGTACACCTGTGTTAACGCCTGCATCAAAGATTGATCCCGACCGCTGTATCCAAACACAATCAGATCACGGTTTGTCAATTCATGACGCAGTGCCTTAACAAGCTCGCCATCTTGCGAGTCAAGCTCCTGCTCCGTATTTTTCAGATCGCCGTATTTGTAATCTCCATGTAGAGCGACACACAGCAACTCACCAGCCACATCACCTCTATATATTCTGCCAGAGGTTTGTGCGGTGATTTCTATGGGAATCAGTGGGGTGTGTTGATGTGCGCATTTTGCCATAAGACCGTCAAAATTTGTGGTCCATACGCTCTTGATAATATTCCGTTGTGCCAGCATTGCTATCAGATGATAGCCTAAACTCGGTTCTCGTCCAGCTATCAGTCCCTGGAAATATTTTCTGCGATCCTCAGGGATTGGATATGCCTTTTCAACAAAGAAAGAATATTCCTCGGCGCTGTTCTCGGTGGGGAATGAATTTTGCGCATCTATCCAACTTTGGATTACACGACGCACATTATCCTGTTTGGAGTTATCATACGTTCCTATCATTCCAGGATTACGCGAAAGGAAGATTTCCTTTTTCCATTCCCAAATACAATCTGTTGCGGACTGAATACCGGATTCAACTGATGCACCCGCTCCAAGCAGAACAGAATGTGGCGTATCAATATTCTGTTTTAACGAACGCAAAAACTCATCCATTTGAAGTGTTTGCATCACTGATCCTCCTTTGTTTTATACACCTACACGATGACGGATGGTATTCAACCATTCACCCTTGTATTTGAAATACTTGGGGCCGGCGATGGCGCTTTTTACGCCGGTCAGATGTTTTGCCAGCGCTGTGAGCGACCATGTTTCGCCATTGTAGCTGACGTGTTTATCATCCACCACCATACAAAGTTCTCCAGTGTGATCGTTACCGTTGCAGCAGAATTCGATCTGTTCACCGACCGCGATTCCGCACTGGGAGAACGTGAACGGTGCCATACGCTCCTGGTGCTGCTCGTTGATCTCCTGTGCCAGCGCTTCCTCGCGCTGCTCAGTAGCGGTGGCCTTCCACTTTTTCAGACGATGGCGGTAATCGTTGATTTCCGCGATGGCTTCCAGAATAGAATAAGCATCCTCCGGTGTCATAGCATAAAATTCACGGATACGGCGCTTGCCGTCCACTTCTTCTGTGGAACGTAGTTCCGGATTCAGCTTGTCCAAGATGGAATGGAGCTTCTTGTCCGAAAGCGCAGAGTCCACTTCGTATGTTGCGTACACGCGGAACGCAAAAGGCACAGCAGTGCTACGGTTCAGCTCATCCAGCCGCTGCTTCACATCTGTTGCATAGCCGATTTTCACATACTGCGGAAACGACGGATTTGTAAGTATATAAATTACACCTTTACTCATGGCTGTTTACCTCATTTCAGCCGTTCACACAGCGGCAAGATTTCTTCCAATTTAGCCACAATGCGTTTCTGTTCAGCAAGGGGTGGAAGCGGGATCGGATAATTCTGAATTAGTTTAAGTCCCAATTCCTTTTGTTTTGTCGATCCTGTTGCCTGGCTTTCAATAATAAACTGAACACTCGGATTTGCCCAATATGCATAGAAGTACTCCGGCAAAATATGCATTTCGTTTAACCTTGCAACAGTGACATGGCTGTCAGCAACAGCAATTCCATAAGGATTTTTGCGATCAGAATAAATTGCCGCTCTGCCTAAGGTGCCAAGTCCAGTTGAATTTATTAATATATCCCCATTAACTAACATGCGTTCTTTAGAATATGCTGATAACGTATCTGGATCAATAAATCTGGCTTTATCTAACTGGAATCCATCCCATTGATTGCATTTTTGTGAAACAACAGGAATTTTCTCAATTGTTGAATACTTGGGAGATTTTCCTCTTTGCAAATACGTGCAAAGATTCGAAAAACGTACCCATCTCCAGTTTTCAGGAATGGAATATGGAACATCTTCGTTTTCGTCAATAGTGATAATATCAGCGCACTGTTCCTCTGGCTTCTGCTCAAGCAACTGACCTCTTACAGCAGCTTTAAGAACTGAACGACGCAAATCAACAGGGAATCTCAGGTTTAATTCACCCAACTGATGTGCCAGATCACCAATATTAATTAGAGGCATCTCGCTTCTACCATTCAAACATTCCTGTAAACCGGCTGTTGCTGCACTTAATTTACCTTCTAAGGACAGTCTCTTTGATACATATGCTGATACTACCTCATCTGGAGTCGGAACAACTTGTTCATTTGGAGGATAGTCACAGAAGTTAAGGGCATAACCATTTTCGATTATGGATTCAATTGGTACTCGCTGCGATTTCCAAGTTTCAACTATATTTTCCTCTGAAAGCGCGTCCTTAATTTCAATGCGGTTGTTCCACCATTCTAATACAGGAGAAAAATGCGTTATCTCCATGGGCTTGGTTTTTGAAAAATGTTTACGATCAGACGGCATATCTAGCCGATAGTACCATGTGTTTTGCGTAGGATGAGTATTATCAAAAAACAAAATATTGGTTGGTATATCTGTGTATGGTGCAAATACACTACCCGGCAATCTAATGACAGTATGGAGGTTAAACTCCGATACGAGCTTTTTCTTTATGTTTACTTTAGCTGAATCGTCAATACTTGTTAAAAAACCGTCAGATATTACGACTGCGCATCGGCCACCTTTTTTCAGGCGATACATCATCACAGCCATAAACAGGTCTGCTGTCTCGGAACTTGCAAGGTCTGTGGGGAAATGATTCTTTACGTCGGCCTTTTCGCTGCCTCCGTAGGGAGGGTTCATAAGAATAACGTCAAACTGATCGTCCACGGTGTAGTCAAGCACATCCTTAAGCAGGGTGTTGTCGTGGAACACACGGGGAATATCCAGTCCATGCAGCAGAAGGTTGGTGATGCAAAGCATATACGGGAACTGCTTTTTCTCAATGCCGAAAATAGAATCACCGTACTTCTTGGCATCGGCGGTGCTCTGCACCTGCTTCTGCAGCGCCTTCAGCCAGCTGACGATAAAGCCGCCGGTACCGCAGGCAAAGTCAGCCATTGTCTCACCGATCTTCGGCTGAATCATTTGTGCCATAAAGTCAGTGACAGCTCGGGGCGTGTAGAACTCACCGGCGCTGCCTGCACTCTGCAGTTCCTTCAAGATGGATTCGTAGATATCACCGAAGGCATGGCTCTCCTCATAATCGGTCAGATCCAGCTCGTCAATGACGTTGATGACCTGACGGAGCAGAACACCGTCCTTCATATAGTTGTTGGCATCGGCAAAGGTGGTTTGCACGATCGCCTTTTTGATGGGCGTAGATGCATCCACCGGCAGCTTCTTCAGCGTCGGGAACAGAGTGTTGTTCACAAAGTCCAGAAGCTGATCGCCGGTCATTGCTGTGCCGGATTTATCATCATGGGCCCAATTCTGCCAGCGGCAGGTATCCGGGATGATGGACACATAGTCCTCGTCGTCAAATTCCCAGTCCTGCTCCTTGGCATCATATACCTTCAAGAAAAGCATCCACGCGATCTGCTCAATACGCTGGGCGTCGCCGTTGATACCGGCATCGTTGCGCATGATGTCCCGGAGTCTTTTCACAAATCCTAATAAGTTGCTCATAATTTATACCGCCTCGTCCATGTAGATTGCGTCTTCCAGTTCCTGAACAGCCTTCAGGTAACCTGCCTTGCCGCCGAAATAGCTGGCGATCTTAGCCGGTTTGCCCAGGCGCATAAAAGGATCCAGACGCAAAATCTCTGTCTTTTCAATTTCATAAATGCCGGAGTTCATATACTTATCCAGTAAAGCCTCCAGCACCTCGCGGGCAACGCCGCTGTATTTGCTGAGGAAGTCACGCTTCTTCACATTGTTGGCCCGCTCTTTACGGGTCAAGGGCTTTTTATCGTAGGCAACGTGGCAAATGAAGTCGAAGTCATCCACATCAACCATACCCTGATCGGCCTTCATGGAAGTCAGATCGATGCCCCGCGCCAGCAGCATATCCCTAATTTCACCCTTGTTAGGATTCTTGCGCCACTCTCGGATGAATGCATCCAGGGAAGCATATTCACCGCGGACATTTTCCTTGGTGTAGTCCACGATGCTCTCCTGCCGCAGCAGTTTTCCGTTGGCATCATAGATGGAGACGGTTTTGTGGATGATCTCCACCTTACAGCCATCTCTGCCTACAATGGGTTTCACTTTAGGCGGGCCAGGAGGATCAACGGGGCCTGGGCCTGGAGGTGTTACGGGTTTCTCTCGATTCGGGTCAAAGTCATCATCCATTTCAATAGGGCCGTCCCAATCAGGGTCTGCAAACAGGCGGCTGACATTACGGAAGTCCATGACCACAAAATGAGTCTTGCCTTCCTTTTCCCGGAGACGGGTGCCTCGGCCGATGATCTGTTTAAATTCAGTCATGGAGCCGATCATTTCATCCAGCACAATCAGCTTGGTCATTTTGCAGTCTGCGCCGGTGGAGAGCAGCTTGGATGTTGTAGCAATCACGGGACCTTCCGAGCTCGTGGAAATGAAGTATTTAAGCTTACTCTTTCCGTACAGGTCGCTTCCGGTGATCCGGACAACATAATCGGGATTCTGCTTGACCATATCTGCGTTCAGATTTACCAAGGCAATCCGCATGCGCTCCGCGGCATCCTCATTGGCGCAGAATACAATCGTTTTGGACATGCGGTCCGTACTCATGAGGTAGCGGGTGATTTCCGCTGCCACCTGCTGAATGCGGTCTTCGATGATAATGTTGTAGTCGTAGTCGCTGTTGGTATAAATACGATCGGGGATCTCCACACCGTTCACATCGACCTGTCCGCGCTGCGGACGCCAGCCGTCACCAATGTCAGTCATGATATTGATAACCTTGAACGGGGCAAGGAATCCGTCTTCCACGCCTTCCTTCAAGCTGTAGGTATAGACGGGATCACCAAAGTAGTTGATATTGGAGATGTATTTGGTTTCCTTGGGGGTGGCTGTCATGCCGATCTGGGTGGCGGATTTGAAGTAATCCAGAATCAGGCGCCAGCGACTTTCTTCTTTCGCTGATCCTCTGTGACACTCGTCCACGATGACCAAGTCAAAGAAGTCCGGCTGGAACAGCTTGCGGAAATGTTCCTCACCCTCGTCGCCAACCAACTGCTGATATAGCGAGAAGTACACCTGGTGGGAGGTAATCGTGCTGGGATCGTCGTTGGCTGCATTGATTTTGTGAATTACCTTTTCCAGTGGGGCAAAGTCCTGCTGAATAGACTGATCCACAAGGATGTTGCGGTCGGCAAGATACAAAATCTTGCGCTTCATGCCACTCTGCAGCAAACGGTAAACGATCTGGAATGCAGTATAGGTCTTGCCGGTACCTGTAGCCATAACCAGCAGCAGCCGTTCCTGTCCGCGCGCAATAGCATCCACCGTTCTGTTGATTGCAATACGCTGATAGTATCGGGGAGGATAGGTGTTCTGGCTGGAATAATAGGGTTGCTGTACCAGCGCTTCCTGCTGCTGAGTCATACCGGATTCCAACTTGAACCGGGCAATGAGTTCTTCTTCGGTGGGGAACTCATCCATACCAAACTGCCGCTCCATGCCGGTTAGAAAGTCATGCTCGGCAAAACCATCACCATTGGAGCTATATGCGAAAGGAAGGTCCAGCATCTGAGCATAGGCCATTGCCTGCTGCAGACCATGAGAAACACTGTGCTTGTTATCTTTTGCTTCAATGATAGCAATGGGATGATTCGGCGCCAGATACAGCACATAGTCCGCACGCTTTGGCTTTTCACGCACAACAAAATTGCCCTTCAGATTGATCTTACCATCTGTGAGCTTTGTTTCCATCGTGATTTTGCTGCGATCCCACTTTGCCGTCACTGCAGGTGTGATGAATTGCAACTTGATATCTTCTTCTGACATCAAGTGTTTCGGTATCATACTCATGATTATCCTCCTTCCTTTTTTATTTAGATTCAGGATTTAGCCCCAACAGCTTTTTTAACACGGTCATGATCTGATCATATTCGATATCTGCTGCGTATGCGAATTGTTTGCGGTACTTGTCCCACATGGTTTTAAGTTCGGGGCTTTCTTCGATGTTGTGCAGGATTGCGGGGACGTCTGAGATCTGCTGCGCGGTGCCGCGGTGGGCCGCCGTTGCGCTCAGCGCATCAGCGAACACTGTCTGATCGAACTTCTGGGTTGTGCTCAATATGTAGGCATCATAAAAGTCTCTGGGGCGAGTATTGAACACGCCGCGGCGCAGGATGGTTTCTACCTTTTCCGCCATGACGGTTTCGATGTTATATGCCCACAATTGATAGGACTTTTCATCGTCGAAGATTTCGGAGAAATTATACTGCACCGCATGGGGCGTGATGGCGTCGCCGGTGGACACATCAATGCTGAGCGGCGTGATCATCGTATCGAATCTGGCGTTCAGCATGACACGGTAGCCGCCGTAAACGTCATCCTCGCGGATGGGAGAAATCGTGCCGATTTCAAAGGACACGCCGTCATCGTAGGTGATGCCGCAGACGGTCTCCAGCGCTCTGCGGATGGCTTCCGGTGTGAGGGGCAGGTTTTTCAGCGTGGTGTCCATATCCATGGTTGCTCGGTTGTCCAGGCCGACGATGGCCGCCACCAGCATGCCGCCTTTTAGCACGAACTTCTCTTTATATTCGGAAGCGGAGAGGCGGACCAAGAGACGTTCGAACATGTAGTTCTGCAGAATGACCTGTGCCGGAATGTTTTTCTGTTTTGCGATATTTCTAATTCTCGCCTTTAAGCTCATTGCTTTACTCACAGAAGCACCTCCAGATACTGACGCAGGATGTTGGACACCCGCATCTTTTTCGCGTATGTGTTTAGTTTGTTCAGATCCTTTTTCGGACTGGCTGCGTACAATTTCAGTGCAGTAAGGAACGTCTCTGTCCCGAGTTTGTTGCGACTGCGGATTACATCGCAGATGGTGCGCTCCAGATCGTATGCAGGAACCATGTTTCCGGATGGCGTTCTCAACGTAGTTTTTCCGAGTTCAAATAATTCTGGCTTGATGTAATATACTTTACATTCATTTTTAATTGCCGCGGAGGGAACACATCCAGATGGTGCGGTAATCGTATGCTCGAATGGTGTTCGATCAGAAATTCCGTGTAAGTATAGCGCAGTTTCATGGGAGAAGATCACCTTGTCGGAACGCTTGCTGATCGACAACAGCTCATCCTGCATGTCATCAGGGAGAACATACTGTCCCTTTATAATTCGATGGATTTTATCTTGTTTGCATAACTTGTAAAGCATCGCATTTGAGATACCTCTCTGTGCAGCTATTTTTGATTCAATGATTCCGCCATGCGCTTTTGCAATAGCGGCGAGTTCAGTCATGTAATCCATATACTTCACCTCGATTATAATAACTCAATAATATTATACACGTAATTATGACCAAAATCAATAGATAATTGTAAATTTTCGTGCAATATTTCGAACCAAGTTACGACTGTAATCAACGCACGGTATTTACCGGGTTCAAATCCCTAAGTGTCCAGTTTTTCCGCGCTCTTTGCTGAGCAAAGAAAAGTGAAAAGTAACGCACCCATTTGCCACCTAAAAAGAAAAAACAGGGGCTGGTTCGGCCTGATCGACCGCTCCAACCCCTGTTGAGACCTATTTCGCTTGTTTTTGATATGTTTTGCCCCTAAAAGCATGAAAAAACCTCTCTTGTCTTGGTAGACAAAAGAGGTTTCTTTTTTGGTGCGAGAAACGGGACTTGAACCCGTACGGTGTTAACCACACGCCCCTCAAACGTGCGCGTCTGCCGGTTCCGCCACTCTCGCATATTCCGTCACCGCGGATTACGCGGCAACGGAACTATTATAACACAAAAGTAAAAATTGTCAAGGGCTTTTGATAAAAAATTATTTTTTCTTTTGCGCTACGTGCTTATTCTTCGACGCTTCCCATCAGTGTTTTGATTTTGGCGTCGGCAATGCGCTTGATCATAGAGGCACAATACGAGCCGATGATGATCTCCAGCGCGTTGGTCAAACGCTCCTTGGCGCCCTCCACCGGCTCCTTGTAATCGACGATGGCTCGCTCGATCATCGGACGGATGCTCTCGATGGTGCATTCCGGCTCGGCGTGCAGATAATCCAGCGTCAAGCAAATAAAATCATACAGATCTGCAGGTGTGATGATATCGTCGTTGGTATCCTCGATCTCACCGTTAATGTATTGCTGCAACCAAGCGATGCGGTCGAGCTGGAGGCAGGAGCGCAGCATATTGATCAGCAAAATATGCGCCACCTGATCGATACCGTAGCGTTTGAGCTGTGCGTTGGGCACCCAGCCGCGCTTGGTCCAGTTTTGCAAGGTCGAGCCGTCGATGCCGGCGATTTTACGGATCTGCGAGAGCATCACGCCGTCGCTGACCAAAAACAGTTGATTGAGAAATGCCTTACCCGTCAACCCCTGAAGATCGTTTCTCTTGAGGTTGGTACCGGGGATGGTCTCATTTGAAATCACAAGTTTCATGATATATGTTCTCCTTTTTCATTTTGGCAGACACCGCTGCAAGAAAAGTACTCCTGCCGGGTGATCCCGTCTTGAGAAGGTTAGATTTTGTCCTGTATCTATTATATAACATAATCAGACGATTGTCAAGTGCCTGCGCGCAAGAATTTTTTCGTTGTTTCCCGTTTTCTACCTATTTTATATGCTCCTCCTTCTGTCTCTGCAAACACGGGCATATACTGAAGAGATGGAAAGGAGAGGAACGATGTTTTTTCTTGATTTACTTGCCCCCCTACCCCCGTTACTGTTCGCCGTTGGCGCACACGGGCTGGGGCATTGGATCGCGGCGCGTCTTGGCGGTGTGCATATGCAATCCCTGCGTCGCACCCCCACCGGGCTTCGGCTGGTGGCTAACGGAGGCTTCGCCTCGTACGATGCTGAATTGTACTGCGCCCTGGGAGGACCTGTGGCCAATGCAGCCGCGGCCCTGCTTTGCCGCCTGATCGCCTTGGCGCATCCCGCACTTTCCGATTTCATGTCGCCCCTGATCGTTCTTTCTTTGTATCTGGGGCTTCTCAACCTTCTGCCCTTGGAAGGTTTTGACGGCGCACGCATCCTTCATTGTTGGCTGTGCTGCCGCCATCGCCGTCTGCCCTCCCTCTCTCCCGCACGGGCGGATTGTTGGATCGCATGTTTGTCCTGCGCGCTTTTATTATTGCTTTGGATGATCGCCGTTTATCTGCTGCTTCGCCGAGGCAGTGCGCTGTCTTTGTATCTATTTTGTTTGCAGCTGTTTCGGTCAACCGCCATGAGCGGCAAGTCCGTTCAAAAGGGCGAAATCGGGAGCATTCGGGAGAATACGAAAGAATAAGCAAGCATAGGGGAGAATATCGCGAATAATCGCGGTTATATGCAACTCATTGCGTCTTTTCGGGAATAATCGCGTTTTTTTGAAAATATCGCAAAATACTATTGCATTTTGTCGCATTGTCTGCTACAATATGGGTTAGACCTTTCGGACAGTTCCCACAGAAACGGCGTCGCACGGACAAGCACATCGCGCGTCACGGCCATTTTCGTCCTAACTGTTCTCTGTTCCGCCACGCGGCTCAAAAGAGGAAGGCTGGTATCTATTTCTTTTTTCAAAGGAGTATATATGCGGAATGAATCAAAATATTTTGATCCAACTCAAAAACATCTCTAAAAGTTTTGATGACGAGACCATCCTTGACAAGATCAATCTCGACATCCACGACAAGGAATTCGTTACCCTGCTCGGTCCCTCGGGTTGCGGTAAGACCACCACTCTTCGCATTATCGGCGGCTTTGAGACGCCGGACGAAGGAGAGGTGCTGTTTGACAACAAAAAGATCAACGACATCCCGGCGTACCAGCGTCCCGTCAACACGGTGTTCCAGAAGTACGCCCTGTTTCCTCACCTGAACGTCTTTGAGAATATTGCCTTCGGTCTGCGCCTGAAGCGTCTGCCTGAAAAGGAGATCGTTCGCCAGGTCAAGGATATGCTGGCTATGGTCAACCTGCGAGGCTTTGAGCATCGAAAGATCGCTACCCTCTCGGGCGGTCAGCAGCAGCGCGTTGCCATTGCCCGCGCGCTGATCAATCATCCTAAGGTTCTTCTTCTGGACGAGCCTTTGGGTGCTTTGGACCTCAAATTGCGCAAGGATATGCAGGTCGAGCTTAAGAATATGCAAAAGCGCACCGGCATCACCTTTATCTACGTCACCCACGACCAGGAAGAGGCACTGTCCATGTCGGACACCGTTGTCGTCATGGCCGATGGCTGTATTCAGCAGATCGGTTCACCCACCGACATCTACAACGAGCCCGTCAACGCTTTTGTTGCCGATTTTATCGGCGAGAGCAACATTCTCGCCGGCACCATGCCCGAAGACTTTCGTGCCCGTTTCTCCGGACACACCTTTGAGTGCCTGGACTGCGGCTTTGAAAAGAACGAAGCCGTCGATATCGTCGTCCGTCCCGAGGACGTGGACGTTGTCGCTCCCGAAAAGGGTATGCTGCTCGGCGTCGTTTCCTCCGTTATCTTCAAGGGCGACTACTACGAGATCATCGTGGACGTTTCCGGCTTCAAGTGGATGATTGAGACCTCCGACTACGTTGCCCCCGACACCACCATTGGTCTGCACATCGAGCCCGATGCCATCCATATTATGAAAAAGTCTGTCTATTCGGGCCGCTTTGGCGACTATTCCTCCTTCTCGGACGAGCTGGACAAGCTGTCCGAGCCGGAAATCGAGGAGGACGAAGAATGACGGCATCCAAGCACCCTCCCGCAAAAAAGAAAAGCGTCTCCTCCCCCTTTGCCTACGTTGCGGCATCGCCCCATATCATCTGGGCAATCATGTTTATCGTCGCGCCCCTTTTGTTCGTCATGTATTACGCCTTTACCGATGCGTCGGGAGCTTTTACCTGGAACAACATTCTGGCACTGGGCGAGCACACCGAGACCTTTACGCTCTCCTTTTCCATGTCCGTCATTGCTACGGTTTTGTGCCTTTTGATCGGATATCCCTTGGCGTATTGTATCGCTAAGCTGTCTCCCCGCACACAAAAGATCGTCATGCTGCTGCTCATGTTGCCCATGTGGATGAACCTGCTCATCCGCACCTATTCCATGATGGCAATTCTGGACGACGGCGGCTTTCTCAATACCTTTCTGACCGCCATTGGGTTTCAGCCCGTCCACATTGTGGGCACGGCTCCTGCCGTCGTGTTCGGCATGGTGTATAATTTCCTGCCTTATATGGTTCTGCCCATCCATTCGGTTATTTCCAAAATGGACAACCGCTACATTGAAGCGGCGGCAGACCTCGGCTGCAACAACGTGCAAACGCTGTTCCGCGTCATTCTTCCCCTGTCCGCCTCGGGCATCATCTCGGGCGTGACCATGGTATTCGTGCCCTCCATCTCGACCTTCTACATTTCACAGAAGCTGGGCGGCGGCACCTTCGACCTCATCGGTGATACCATCGAGCGTCAGTTCCAAAACCCTGTCACCTACAACGTAGGTGCGGCCATCTCTCTGGTCATGATGATCCTGATTCTCATCTCTATGGCGATCATGAATCGTTTTTCGGACGAAGGGACGGTGATCGTATGAAGATTCTGTCTAAGTCCTATATCGCCCTGATTTTGACGATTTTGTACGTTCCCATTCTCGTGTTGATGCTCTTCTCTTTCAACAGCACCAACAACACCGGCGTCTTTACCGGCTTTTCTTTGTATTGGTATCAGGAGCTGTTCCGCAGTGCCGAAACGTTCGGCGCACTCAAGAACACCTTGATCCTGGCCGTCAGCTCGGCCGTTTCCGCCACCTTGATCGGCACCGCCGCATCCCTCGGTCTTCACCGTATGCGCAGTAAGTTTTTGCGGGGAGCGATCACCTCAGTGACCAACATTCCCATGATGAATCCCGATATCGTCACGGGTATTTCCATGATGCTGTTGTTCGTTTTCGTGGGAACGCTGGTGGGAAGCACCGAAAAGCTCAACTTCTGGACGTTGCTGATCGCTCACGTTACCTTTAACATTCCCTACGTTATCCTCAACGTAACGCCCAAATTCCGTCAGATGGACAAGCATCTGCCCGAAGCGGCGCAGGATCTGGGCTGCACTCCCATCCAATCCTTCTTCAAGGTAGAGCTGCCCTCCATCATGCCCGGCATCGTGACCGGCTTTATCATGTCCTTCACCTTGTCGTTGGATGACTTCGTCATTTCGTATTTCTGTTCGGGAAGCGATTTCCAGACCTTGCCCATTCTGATTTACTCGATGACAAAGAAGGAAGTCAAGCCCGACATTTATGCACTGTCCACCCTGATGATCATTGCCATCCTTACGCTGTTGATCCTGACCAATCTCTCGAGCGGCCGCGGAGACAGCCGGGAACGTTTCCACTCCTGGCGTAGCCGTGTACGTGAGCGCGTGCAGTCGCGCCGCGAACCGAAGGGAGGCAACTGACCATGAAAAAACGCATTTTTATCCTGGCCTGCCTGTTGATCGTCCTTACGCTGACCGCCGCGATCCTCCCCTCCTGCGGACAAAGCGACGTCATCGTCCTCAACGTCTACAACTGGGGTGAGTATATCTCGGACGGCTCGGAAGATACGCTGGACGTCAACAAAGCCTTTGAAGAGTACTTTTATGAGGCCTATGGCCAAAAGGTCAAGGTCAATTATACCACCTACGCCTCCAATGAGGATATGTACGCCAAGCTGCGCAGCGGCTCGACGGGCTACGATGTGGTCATTCCCTCGGACTACATGATCCAGCGCATGATCAACGAAGATATGCTGGAAGAGCTCAACTTTGACAACATTCCCAACGCGCAGTACATCGCGCCCGAGTTCAAGGACCAGTACTACGATCCCACCAACGCCTACTCTGTGCCCTACACCTGCGGCATGGTCGGTATCATCTACAACACCAACATGGTAGACGAGGCCGATATCGGCTCTTGGGACCTGCTCTGGAACGAAAAATACACTGGCAAGATTTTGCAGTTCAACAATGCCCGCGATGCCTTCGGTACCGCCATGTATTATCAAAAACTGGACGTCAACACCAAGAACCGCGCCGACTGGGAAACAGCCCTGCAATATTTGAAGGATCAGAAGCCCCTTGTTCAAGGCTACATCATGGACGAGGTCTTCAACAAAATGAAGGGTGAATCGGCCGCCGTCGCGCCTTACTACGCCGGTGACTACCTGACCATGTACGACAGCAACGACGCGTTGGCCTTCTACTACCCCGAGGAAGGCACCAACATCTTTGTTGACGCCATGTGCATTCCCAAGGGATCGCGCAACAAGGACGTCGCCGAGGCCTACATCAACTTCATGCTGTCCGAGGAGATCGCGGTTGCCAACGCCGAATACATCGGCTACGCCAGCCCCAATCTGCTGGTCCGTCAGAATGAAGAATACATCGCCTACATGGAAGATTGGCATGAAGACGCCATGGACATTCTGTACAACGATGCCCAGACCGTCCCCACCCAGTACTATCATATGTTGGATGCCGAAACACAGGACATTGCCAACGAATTGTGGGAACAGCTCAAGATCGAATCCTCGGTCGGAAGCTCCATCCACACCATTGCTCTTGTCATCGTCATCCTGTGCGCTGCATTCTTCCTGTGGAGATTCATTCTCAAAAAATATCGGATGTCGCATTATTGATTTTAACGTCCAAACGTCCCTTCTTCCCGCCGCAGGGGGCGGACTTTTTTTTT
>JAZLCA010000053.1:0-36916 GCA_045613985.1 Eubacteriales bacterium
AAATATCTCACCCTCTGCCCGCACCGCTTGCAGTGAATGACGTCGCCGTTGCTTTCCCACTCGGAAAGTCCGCAATCGGGGCAGACGTACATCACGCGCTCCAGATATTCCGCGCTCTTTTTGTGGTGATACTCGCCGTCCATGGCAGTGTCGTCCCAATACAGCTCCTTTTGAATGATGGCAAACAGCTCGTCGTCCGTCATTTTGGCGTATTCTTCGGGCTCGATCACCCTTGTCACGCCCGCCTGCATACGTCCCTTGCGCACAACGTCGCTCCAGCGGGGATGGATGCCGTAACCGCCTTCAATACGGAAAATGGCTACGGGGATGCGCAACAGGCGGATCAGGCCTGTGATCGAGGGCTTGATGCTTTCGGTCACACCGCTATAGGTGCGGTTGCCCTCGGGAGCGATGGCAATCGTTCCGCCCTCACGGGCTACGCGGACGCAGGTCTTGACTGCCTTCATATCCGTCGTGGATTTTTTGATGGGGATGGGAGCCACCACGTGCTCGATCACGCGGGACAAAAATCCTTTGGAGAACAGGTCTTCGGACGCCACGTAATAAACGGGCGACGGAAACGCCATTTCTACGAAAAACTGATCAAAGGCCGTTTGGTGATTCATCAGAACGAAAAACTGTTCCTTTTTCGCCCGTTTGAATTTTTTGACCTTGATATGATATTTAAGCCTTGTGTACAGCGACACCGCTCCCTCAAAGAAGAAACGGTAGACGCGATGGCGCGGACGGCGCCATGGCTTTTTCTTATTGGTTTTGCTCTTGGCCATAAGAATCTCCTTTCGCAAACGCGCGGTGGATTTTGGACATATTTTGGACATATATGGTTATTATACTTCAAAAATGTTGATATGTCAAGATTTTTTTGGAGAGAGGGGGATGCCGGGAAAATTCACCTACGCACGCCAAGCCGTGCGAATCCGGAGGATTTATAAAAAATCAAGCTCCCTTGCTCCAAACAAAAAGCGTATCGCCCTTGGGCGATACGCTTTTTTATGTTTGAAAAATTATTCCTCAACGGGAGCCTCAACCGCTTCCTCGGGCATAGCCTCAGCCTCTGCCTGAGCCTCATCCAGCAGTGCGCGGATGGACAGGCTGACCTTCTTCTTATCGAAGTCAATGTCCAGGATGCGAGCATCTACCGTCTGGCCGATCTCCAGAACGTCTGCGGGCTTTGCGATGCGGGTCTGAGCGATCTGAGAGATGTGGATCAGACCGTCAACACCGTCAACGATCTCAGCGAATGCACCAAAGGGCATCAGATTAACGATCTTAACGGTAGCAACGTCGCCGATTGCGTACTGAGAGGTGAAGATGTTCCAAGGATTGGTAGCCTCGGTCTTGTAGCCCAGAGAAATTCTCTTCTTCTCGGCGTCGAAGCTCTTAACGAAAACGGTCAGAACGTCGCCGATCGCGATAACCTCTGCGGGAGACTTGATGTGCTTCCAAGACAGCTCGGATGCGTGAACCATACCGTCTACGCCGCCCAGATCGATGAATGCACCGTAGCTGGTCATGCTCTTAACGATACCGGTGTAGGTCTTACCCTCTTCGATGGTTGCCCAGAACTCTGCTTCCTTCGCGATTCTTTCCTCGCGCAGGACAGAGCGAATGGAGCCAACAGCCTTCTTGCCGGGCTTGATCTCAAGCACGCGGAACTTGGTGGTGGTGCCAACCAGTGCGCTCAGGTCGCCATCCTTGGGAATACCGGTCTGAGAACCGGGAACGAATACGCGGTTTGCGTTGGAGAGAATGAGAACGCCGCCCTTGACAGCCTCAACGACCTTACCCTCGAGAATCTCGTGGGTCTCAGCAGCGTTGGCAATGTACTGCCAGTTCTTGTCGGAATCTACTCTCTTCTTGGAGAGCTCTGCGACGCCTTCGATATCGCTGACGCGGATAACGAATGCTTCGATCTCATCGCCCTTCTTATACAGGGCTGTCAGCTTTGCCGAAGGATCGTCCGTGATCTGCTCTGCCTTGATGTAACCCGTTACGCCTGCGCCCAGATCAAGCTGAAGCTCAGTATCACTAACGTGTTCAACAACGCCGGTAACAACATCTCCTGTATTTAAAGTTTTGAAAGAATCTTTCAGTAGTGTTTCGAAATTTTCCATTTCGCTCATGGTTTTGTATACCTCCTCTATCACGTCGTCCGGCGTCGATGCACCGGCGACAATACCTACCTTTCCGTAGGGCTCCGGAAGTTGCAAAGCAAGCTCTGCCGCATGCTCCACCAGCACCGTCCGCGCGCCTTGAGACTGACAGGTCAGGGCCAGCTTTTGAGTGTTGGAACTCTGCTTTCCACCGACCACGATCATCCATTCGTGCGTCTGTGCCAGGGATTTTGCCTCGTTTTGCCGCAAATCCGTAACATTACATATTGTATCAAAAATTAACGCATTTGTACATACTTTTTTGATAAATTCTTGGCATTTCAGCCATTCGTCCAAAAAGAACGTGGTTTGCGCTACAACGATTGGCTGTTTTTTACAAAAGTCTTGCATCGTATCTTCTGCAAGAACAGCCTTCAGCTCATCCAACGAGCCAAAGACCCGTTTTTCGCCTGAAAAGCAGCTCAAAATGCCTCTGACCTCGGGGTGCTTCGACGTGCCGAACACCCAAAGCCCACGCTCCGGCGCATCATGCTCACGCACGATGGCGTGGATACGGGAGACATATGGACAAGTACAATCGACGAAACGAAAGTGAGGATTTTCCGCAGCCGCCGCTTCGAGAAAACGAAGCATCCACTGTTCAATGCCGTGAGCGCGAATGAGCAACGTCACAGGGCAAGAAGCCTCCGCCGACGCGACCAGCTCCTCCAACTGCTCAGGCGAGACCGTCTCCACCCCGCGTGCCGCCATACGGGCGTTATAGATGCCGTTGTGGATCAGCTCCCCCAAGGTAACCACCCGCTCGCCTTCACGGCGGTCGGTCAGCAGTCGCTCCAGCGTGTCCGTTGCGCGGCGCACGCCAAAGCAAAAGCCGGCGTGCTTGGCTAGCGTGACCATCGAAGCAACAGGACGATCAAGACGCGTCATGTCCATCCTCCTCGTACAGGTCGCAAATGTGCTCAAACACCAGGTGAGAGATGCGGGTATATTCGGTCATGTGGCTGTGATGGTCACCGACGCTCTGCGACTCGTCCGTCGGAGCGGCCAGCATCTCGTAGGTCCGGGGCTCTCCGATGATCAGATCGACCTTGCGGAACATTTTCAGTCGGTTTTTCTTGGTTTTCAGGCAAACGGGCAATACGGTAACGTGCGTTTTATCCACCAACAGCCCCGCGCCGTTTTTGACCTTGTCCATGGTCTCGCGGGGAGGCTTCCCCGGACAGCGGGTACCCTGGGGAAACATTCCCACGCACTTTCCTTGCTGTAACAAGGCAACCGAGGTCTTGATGGCCCCTACGTCTCCCGCACGATTGACGGGAAAAGCACCAAAGGAGCGGATCAAGCCGGCCAAAAGAGGAATACGGAACAGTTCCTTTTTGGCCATAAAATGGGGCTGTTGCTTGTTCAGTGCGGCGGAAAGCAACACAGGATCCAGCGCAGACAAGTGATTGCTGCACAAAAGATAGTTCTCTTCCCCGGGCTCGCGCTCGGCGTGATGCACCCGCACACGGAACAGCCACAAGACAAAGCGAGCAAGCACACGGTGCATCCGACTGTAAAAGCGGGAACCTTTCACGCCTTTGTCCGTGGATTTCTTTTTATTCGGTTTTGGGCTTTTCTTATTCATGATAGCCTCTCCAACACTTTTGGTGAATTAAAAATTTACGCCTGACGCTCAGCAATGATACGCAGAACCGCCTCAACCGACTCCTCCACGCTCATGCCCGAATTGTCCAAGTGGATCGCGTCGGGAGCAGGGATGGCGGGGGCAATGGCGCGGCCGCTGTCCTGGGCATCGCGCTCCTTCATTTCACGCAAAACATTCTCGTAGTTGGCCGACATTCCCTTCTCCTCAAGCTCCTTGGTGCGGCGCTGCGCACGTGCTTCGGCAGATGCGACCATAAAAATCTTAACGTCAGCGTCGGGCAAAATAACGGTTCCGATATCACGGCCGTCCATAACGACGCTGTTTCGGCGGGCGATATCGCGCTGAGTGTCCAAAAGGAACGCGCGGACGGCAGGGATGGCCGACACGTCGGAAGCCGCCATGGAAATCTCCGGACGGCGGATGCGATCCCCCAGGTTTTCCCCGTTGAGGTAGACACACTGCACGCCGTTTTCATATTTGACGTCAATGTGGATTTCGGGCAAGAGCGCCTCCAATGCAGAAGCATCCTTGGTGCTGACACCGCGCGAGACGGCGGCGTAGCCGATGGTACGGTACAGCGCGCCGGTATCGACGTATACGATACCCAGCTTTTGGGCAAGTGCCTTGGCAACGGTGCTTTTGCCCGCACCGCTGGGACCGTCAATGGCAATTTGGATCATGGTGAAAAATCTCCTTATTTGTGAGATATATCGTTGAAAATTTCAACAACGGTTTCTTTATCTGTTCATTCTTTGCCGCAAGTATATCCATACTTTTAGCGAGCGCGCCAAGCAGGGTGAGCCTGTCGAAGAAGCGGTTCAAAGGCCCCTCCGGTCCTCATCCTTCCCCGCCCCACGCCGCATTCTCCCCCGCCAAAACGGCAGTAGAAAACGCGATCTGGAGATTAAATCCTCCCGTATAAGCATCGACGTCCAACACCTCGCCCGCGAAATACAAGCCGGCAAGACACTTGGACTGCATGGTCTTGGGATCGACCTGGCGGACGTTGACGCCGCCTCTGGTGACGATTGCCTCCTCAATGGGACGGAAGCCCGTCAGCGGAACGCGCACGCCCTTAATGCAAGACAGCAGCGCCTTGCGCTCCTCCTTGGTGATGGCGTTAACCTTGGCATGAGGATCAATGCCGCACAGACCAACAATGACGGGAATCATCTTTTGGGGCAACAGATCTCCCAGCGCATTGGCAAAATCCTTGTTCTTATATTTGTTAAAATCGGACAGAATTCTGGCATCCAGCGTTTTCTCGTCCAGCGCAGGCTTGAGGTCGATCACGGCCTCATACTTGCCCGGCGCGATATCGGCAACGTGAGCCGAAGCCGACAGCACCATCGGTCCCGTCAGACCGAAATGAGTAAACATCATTTCGCCAAAATCCTCAAACACCGATTTACCGCTCGCCACAGAGACGATAGACAGCCGGACGTTTTTGAGCGACAGTCCCTGAAGAGACGGACACAGCTTGCCCGCCGCCGTGATGGGAACGAGGGAGGGGCGAAGCTCGGTAACGGTATGCCCTGCCTGCTTGGCCAAGGTATAGCCGTCTCCGTCCGAACCGGTCAAGGGGTAGGATTTTCCTCCCGTGCAAACGATGACAGCATCGGAGCGTCTCTCGCCGCCCGAGGTCACCACACCACACAGGCGACCATCCTCAATGAGAAGCGATTTGACACGCTCATAGACGATCGATACGCCCGCCTCGCGGCAAGCATCCGCCAGCGCCGACACGATATCGGCGGCCTTATCGGACACGGGAAAGACACGCTTGCCCCGCTCCGTCTTAAGCGGCACTCCACGCGATTCAAAAAAATCCTTGGTATCCTCCGTAGAAAAGCGGTTGAGCGCGGCGTACAGGAAACGGGGATTGGTCATGACGTTGGAAAGAAATTCGTTGGTGTCGCAATCGTTGGTAACGTTGCATCTTCCCTTGCCGGTGATGCGCAACTTGCGTCCAAGACGCCCCATGCGCTCGTAAAGGGTTACCTGTGCGCCGTTTTGGGCGGCCGTCAGAGCCGCCATCATGCCCGCCGCGCCGCCTCCGACGACGGCAACGCGAACGGTATCATTATTTGGATTTGTCATATACTTCGTATTCATCCCAGATCTGCTCCAGACGGTGCAGTCTCTCCGTCAGGTCGTTTTGCTTTTTAAAGGACAGCGCGACGATCAAGGCATTGATGATGCTCAAGGGCGCGACCAACGAATCCACGAAGGAAGCCATATCGGTATGGGCAATGAGCAATTGGTCCGCGTGGGGAGCGATGGGCGAATGATCCGAGTCGGTCAGGGCAATGACGTCCGCACCTGCGTTGTGGGCAAATTCCACGGCCGTGACTACACGCTTGGAATAGCGAGGGAAGCTGATAGCCACCAGTACGTCGTCCGGTCCTACGTTGATCATCTGCTCAAACACTTCACTGCCTGCCGTGGATTGGATCATTTTGATATTGTCGAACATACGGCGCATACCCGAATCCAAAAAGCCTGCCAGGTTGGCAGAGGATCGAACACCCATAATATAGATATTTTTGGCACGGATCAGCGATTCCACTGCGCGGTTAAAGGCATCTCTGTCGATATCCTCGGCGGTATGCTTGATCTTATCCGCGTCGCCGGTGAGAATCTTGCCCACGATATCGCCGTCACCGATGAGGTGATTGGCAACCTCGATGCGCTGAAAGGCGGTCAGGCGGTTGCGAATGATCCCCTGCATTGCTCGCTGAAACTCGGGGTAACCCTCAAATCCCAGCTCCGTCGCAAAACGAACGACGGTTGATTCAGAGACGTTAACCGTCTCTCCCAGTTTGGCGGCAGTCATGTAGGCAGCCTTCTCATAATGATCTACAATGTACGTTGCTATACGGCGCTGGCCCTTGGAAAATGAGGTCATGCCCTCCTTCATTTGAAGCAACAAATCTTTTGGCATATCCGACTCCTTTCACCTCTGAAATTTCAGGGGATATACATAATAATACAGGCTATATTATACCCCTTCCCTGCTCAATTGTCAATCCAATTTTGCATTTTTTCGTCCGCTCTCTTGCAAAAAAGAAAGAAAAATTGCGGAAATTCTCCATCAAAGGAATATTTCCGCAATTCTTATCTTTTAGTCTTCCCGATAGCGTTTCGCCTGGGTGCTGAACAATTCGTAGTATTTGCCCTGCTTTTGCATCAGGGCGCGGTGGTCGCCCTCTTCGATCACCCGACCGTACTCCAGAACAACGATCTTGGAGGCCACCGTTGCGCTGGAGAGGCGGTGCGACACAAAAATGGTCGTCTTGCCTTGACGCAAGCGGTCAAACTGATTGTAGATCTCTTGCTCGGCCAACGCATCCAACGCCGCCGTGGGCTCGTCAAGAATCAGTACGTCGCAATCGCTGTAGAAGGCGCGCGAAATGGCAAGCTTTTGCCACTGTCCGCCCGACAGCTCGGTACCGTCCTGCTCGAAAATGCGCATCAGGGGTGTCTGGTATCCCGCGGGCATGGCCTCAATAAAACCGGCCGCGCCCGAGGCTTCTGCCGCCTCTTTGAGCTCATCCAGAGCCACCTGCTTGTGAATGTTACCGAAATGAATATTCTCGCCCGCGCTCTCGGCATACCGTCCAAAATCCTGGAAAATGATGCCGAACATACGGTACAGATCCTGCACATCGTAGTCGCGAAGGTCCTTGCCGTCAAGCAAAATACGGCCTTCGGTGGGATCGTACAGACGAGTCAGCAGCTTGAGCAGCGTGGTCTTTCCGGCACCGTTGAGGCCGACCAGCACCAAGCTTTCGCCGGGATCCAACGTCATATTTACATTTTGAAGAACGTCTTTTTCCGTATCGGGATAACGGAAGGAGACGTTTTCGAATACGATCGTGTGCTGCTTGCCGTGTTCGACCTTCAAGGGCGGATCGACGCGAGGCTTGACCGTCTGCTCATGATCCATAAAGCTCATCAGGTTGTCGATGAACAGCGTTCCCTCGTACACGGCGGAGGAGGCCGAAATGAGTGACGCTACGTTACCCGAAATGGAGGTCAGAGCCCCCGTCAAAAGGGTGTAATCACCAATCATGATCTCACCCGTAAAGACACGGTATGCGATCATCGCAAAAAAGACACAGTTGACAATGGAAGACAGCAGGGCAATACCGACGTGCCATGTGCCCTCCCCGATGATCAAGCGGCGCATTCCCTTGTAGTAGCGCTCGAAGGCGTCGTCGTAGCGCCCGATGAAGGTATCCGACAGATCGTACAAACGCACCTCCTTGACCAGGTCCTTGTTGACCATCAGGTGAGAATAGTATTCCATTTGCCGCCGCTCTTTGGAGCGCCAGCGCATATAGCGCACGTTTTTATGGCGATAGGTAAAGGTAATGATGGCAGACGGCACCGATACCGCCACAATGACCAGCGCCGACCACCACATACCGGGGGCACGGAACAAAATGACGAGATAGGATACGAGTCCGATCATCGTGCTGACCAGTCCCAGCGTGGAGGACAGCGTTTGGATGGGGCGATGTCCCGCTTCGTGGTTGGCGTTCTCCAGCTTTTCGTAAAAGGCGGGAGAATCGTAGGAGGCCAAGTCAATTTCGCGCGCCTTGTTCATGATTTTGAGGCGAATGTGGCGTACGACTCGCTCGCCCGCAATACGGGTGGTAGCGGATTTGATGCGATCCAGCACCGCATTGACGATGCGGTAAGAAAAAAGTACGATCAGCATAATAAAGATGGGCGAGGCCAAAAACAGCGCCCGATCCATGGACTGACCAAAGCCCGCTTGCAGTTCATTGAGCACACCGGCCGAGATCAGCGATCCCAGTACCGGCATAAAGCCGTTGAACAGGGCCATAAATACAAGGAAAAACAAAATCCAAGGCCCGGTTTCCCACACCAAGCGAGTAATGTACAACAGGCGCTTAAAAAAGCCTCCTATGACAAGTCCGAGATAGTGCGGCACCTCCCTAAGACGCTTTGGCTTGGGAATGCCCTCTTTTTTTTCTTCCCGGCGAGGAATGAGAGCCTCTCGGGATTTCGGTCGCTTACTCATAGCGCACCTCCGTCAAAAATAGATTTTATTCTGGTATTTAGTCGGAAGACCCTCCCGCCACAAATGCGAGTCGTTCGACAGCTGCAGCACCTTGGGATAGATCAGGCCCTGCTCGCCCTCAAAATCTATCACGGTCATGCTCGAATGTCCAATGTCGAAGCGCATGGAAAATTCCGGGTACGGAATATCCAAAAGGCAGCTCAAAAACGCCACGCCGAAGCCGTGATGAGCAAACAGAGCAACCCTCTCATGATTCGGGCGTTCCACCACGTAGCCGCCCCGCTCATAGTCGTGCCGATAGCCCAGCGACAACATCAGTGCGTCGCACTCTCGTCCGATTCTCTTCATGCCGTCACCAAATTTGGTATGGGCGAAGGCGGGGTGCGTGTACCATTCCCTGCCCAGTGCCCGCACCTCGGGAGATGCCATGGCTTCTCTGGTCGGGCCGTGGTAAAAGCACCATGTCAGGTGTCCCTTGTCGTCTACGGGCGACGTCAGCTCCTGCCATACGTGGTTTTCATTGCACCAATCCAGGAGCACCATATCCTTTTTGATCAGCTCACAGGTCGGCCGGGCCGTCTGTATGGCTCGATTGGAGGTAGAACAAAAAACGCGGTCCAGCCCGTATGCCGCAAGTCTTTTGGACAGTGCCTCTGCCTGACGGTGTCCCAGGGGAGTCAGTTGATCGGGCGAATAAATCGGATCGGCGTGCCGCAAGAAAAACAGTAACATGCAATCACCTCAATTTTCACATAGGTCTTGATTTTTCGACGGAAATATCATATAATTATTGTAGCACAGCCGAAGTGCGCTGTCAACCGACATTTTAACCGTTGCATGTGTTTTTTTGAAAGGAGATGCCCATGATGAAATTTTCCTGCCTTCAGGCGGCCGATATTCTGCTGCCGGAGCGTCAAATGATAGAGGACGGCCGTTGGGCGGCCATCGCCTGCGACCAGTTCACCAGTGAACCTCACTACTGGAAAGAGGCCGAAAAGTTCGTCGGCAACGCCCCTTCTACCTTGCATATGATGCTGCCCGAGGTGTACTTGCACGAAACGGCTGAGCGTCTGCCTGCCATTCATGCAGCCATGAACGAGGCACTCGAAAATCATCTGATCTGCCATAAGAATGCCATGATCGCGGTGGAGCGCACCTTGTTCGAGGGCCGAGTCCGCCGTGGCCTTGTCGCCATGATCGATCTGGAGCAGTACGACTACCAAAAAGGCGCGACCTCGCTCGTCCGCGCCACCGAGGGAACCGTATTGGAGCGCATCCCGCCCCGCGTGGCAATCCGCCGCGACGCGCCGTTGGAAATGCCCCACGTCATGCTTCTTATCGACGATCCTCAAAAAACCGTGCTGGAGCCGCTGTTTGAGGGCGATACTCCGGATGCGCTCGCCTACGACACCGATCTGATGCTGGACGGCGGCCACGTCAAGGGTCATTTTCTGACCGAGGAGGAGCAGTCGCGCGTGCTGACCGCGTTGGATGCCCTCATCACTCCCGAAGCCATTGCCGCACGATACGGCCATGCTGACCTTGCCCCCCTGCTCTTCGCAGTGGGCGACGGCAATCACTCACTGGCCACCGCCAAGGCCGCCTTCGAGGAGATCAAGAGCGCCATTGGCAAACAAGCTGCGGCGAATCATCCCGCTCGCTACGCCCTTGTTGAAATTGTGAATCTGCATGACGATGCCTTGTCCTTTGAGCCGATCTACCGCGTCATGTTCGGCGTCGATCCCGCGGACGTACTGACTGCTCTGCGCGCCTACGTTGCAGGACTTGACGGAACAGCCGCCCCCCAAATCGTCAAATGCCTTGTTGACTCCCCGAGTGAGAAAGGACAGCTTGAGTCGCACGACGTTGCCATTGAGCATCCCGTTCAGCAGCTGACGGTCGGCACGCTGCAGATCTTTATCGACGACTATCTGTCGACGCATCCCGAAGCATCGGTCGACTACATACACGGGGTGGAATCCACCGCGATGTTGGTAAACCAGCCGGGCACGATTGGATTTTTGTTCGACGGTATGGAAAAATCTCAGCTGTTCCGCACGGTGATCTACGACGGGGCGTTGCCGCGCAAGACTTTTTCCATGGGCCATGCGCAGGATAAGAGATATTATATGGAATGTAGAAAAATCAAATAACAAAAACCGGAGAGGACGAAAGATGTTCTCTCCGGTTGTTTATATAAGGGATTTTTGAATTTTTCAATACTTCTCCTTTTGACGCGCATACAGCTTCGCGCTGCGCTGTGCAGGCTTTGACGTTCATTCTTTGTCATCCGACAAAGAACGAACCAAGAAAACGGACTTAAGGGCCGAATGCCCTTAAGAAACCCGCAAAATTTGTTGCTGTTTGTGTCTATCGGTTATGTTTTACGTCGTTCAATTAGCTTTATGCCCGCTCGGCTCCGGAATGGGTGTGGGGGAACTTCTTTCAAGAAGTTCCCCCACGCGTCCTCTTATTTCAATTTTTTCGGTCCATTGACATCCTCAAGGAAATACGACGCCTCCATGTCGGCCATGCAAAGCGCGTAGGCCAGAGGGAACATTTCCAGGGCGCGGCCCACCTGATTGGCATCTTCGGGCCCCGAGAATCCCATGTGATAGCGAATGGCAAAGGCCTCATCGCGAGTCAATCTCATGTAGCCGGAAATGATATAGACCGACTTTTCGCCATGCCCGTAAGGCAAGGTGTCCTCGATGGAATAATACGGCACGCTCACCCACTTGCCGCTCTCGTCCTTGGCATTGCGGAAGCTGACCTTATAAAAATTCACCTTGCACAGATCGTGCAACAGCGCCACGATGGCCGCGCTCTCGGCACTGTAATGAATACCGTACACGTCCTGCATACGGGGACGTGCCAGAATATCGCACAGGCAGTCGTACACGTTCAGACTGTGCTCCAAAAGTCCGCCTTCATACGCGCCGTGAAAGCGAGTGGACGCCGGCGCGGTAAAAAAGTCGCTGTGATCGGACAGAAGGAAATTAAGCAATTCCTCTGCGCCCTCGCGCTTGATGTTGGCTCTGAATATTTCAATAAAGCGTTCTTTGCTCGTCATACGATTCTCCTTGCTTGCCGTGCGGCCGTGATAATCATAGTATATCACAACCCGCCGTCCGTTGTAAAGTCCCCAAAAGAAAAAATCCCGCCTGGCGGGATTTTTTCTTTATTCTTCCTGGCCTACGGTCAGGTCGAGACTGTCACAATGGAGAAAATCGTGCGCCGCCAAGGAAGAATCGGTTGGGATCAGGCGCGACGCGCCGCAAGTACGGCAGGTAACACGCACACCCTCGTTTTCGATATCAACGTCATACTGGCGGTCCTCGTTATCGCTTCCACAATGACATTTGATCTTGCCCTCGGCATCCAGATCGTGAATGACGAACAGCACGATATCCCGCACCTGGGGATCGGTCGGGAAGGAACCGTCATCCTCGGTCGGCTGAAGATCGTGAAAATCGCTCAAACCGTTTTGCTCCAACAGATCCAGCAGCTCGAGCTCCGAGCGCGACATTTCCGCCTTGACATAGTTTTCGTCGCCCACACAGCAAATATTGATATCGGTGTAGGGGCAAGGCATACAGAACAGCTCCTTGCCGAAAAACAGGGATTTGGTCAGGGTAAAATGATGAGGCGAAGAACAAAGCATACAGGGCACCGTCAATCGGACCTTGCCGTCCTTGTTGTTGACCAGCGTCATCTCACTCTCGCCGCATCCGCATTTGAGCTTGAGCATATCTGCCGTCAAAGAAAACATATTAATACCGCTGAGCACCGCCGCGCCGCATTTGGGACAACGGTAGGCAAGCGTTGTGTTTTTTGCATCCAAAACCATGATCTGTCTTCCTTTCTGTCACTGATCTTTTACCGAGTGGAGCGCGCCCGCACAGGGACCTATTTCATCCTATGCCGCTATCGGCTATTTTGTCCGTGGCTATCGCCATTTATACGCTTTCGATAGGAAAAGGGGCTGCCGCACGCGCGTGCGCAGCCCCTTGCGGTTTGTTTCAGTATTCAATCAGATGCGAACCTTGCTGAGCGCCTTGGGATTGACGGTTACGGGATGGATCTTGGCCTGACCGTCAAACCAATCCTCCATGTTCTTCTGTACCAGACCGTCGCGAGCATCGATGAACCACTCCGCAGGAGCGATGTCATCAACAAAAATGATGATGTAGTAGGTAACGTCCTTCTTAGCGGAGCTGCTGTACTCGGTGTACTTGATCATCTCAAAATCACCGGCCTTGCGCTCGTCGTTGAACAGCCACTCATCTACCTCGTCGGCAACGGAACCTCTTCTGAACTCGGTCATCTCGTTGACGTTCGCGGACTTGCCTTCCTTGGTGAACTTATCCGTCCACTCCTTAGCAACTGCCTCGAGAGTCTCAACGTCATGCTTTTCGCCTTCCTTGAACTGCTTGAAGATCTCCTGGATCTGCAGCTCGGAGAACAGCTTGTCGTCCGTCTTCTCGGAGGGCTGCAGCAGGATGTAGTGGAAGTCACGGGTGGTGTCTTCTACACGGGAAGCAGCGCGGGTCAGGAAGTAAACGGTAACGGAGTAGGTATAGGTCTTCTTGGTCTCGTCCGTAACGTCCTTGTCGGCGTCAGCCTCGGACTTGTAAGTGGAGTTCACGGTAGCGGCATTGGTGGTCTCATAACCGAAGATCCACTTTGCCAGCTCGTTATTCTTGATGTTATCCGCGCCGGGATGAGCATACTTTTCTCTGAGCAGGGTGTCCAGATAATCCTTTGCATCCGCCTCGACCTTTTCATCTGCCTTCTGGGTAGCGGCCGTCTTCTGCTCCTCGGTGGGCTCCTTGATATCCTTCAGCTCTGCATCATAGTACTTCTTGTGCAGGGTTTCCTTGTTCTCTACCAGCCACAGCTGCTTGACGTATGCCTTGAACTCGTCGATGGTGGTCAGAGCCTTCAGCTCCTCTGCCTTCGCAGCGAGCTCTGCCTTCTTCTCGGCATAGATCTCCTTCATTTCGGCATCCGTCTTGTCCTTGTTCTCCGTCAGAGCCTTAAGATCCTTGAGGGTAACCTTGAAGGTGTAGCTCAGGTAATCTGCGCTGATGTAATCGTTCTTGTTTTCGCCAAAGAACTTCTCAACGGAAGCCTCGTCCTTGTTAGCGGCATCCAGGAAGCTGTCCTGCATCTTGGTCGCCATCTTGGAAGCCAGCGTCTGCAGCTCCATTGCCTTGCGAACGTCCTTTTCCTTGACGCCCTCGCCGTACAGGCTGCTCAGGTAGTGGTCAATTCCGGAGTATCCGGAGTAAGAAGCCATGAACTCCATGTAGATCAGCTGGCTGTCGATGGACTTGAGGTCCTCTTCATCCAGCGATACGCCGGCAGCCTTAGCTGCCTGGCAGTAAACCAGCAGATTTTCAACTCTGGTTGCTGCCGTATCAGCAAAGTACTCCAACCAGGTCTTACCGGTGGTCTTGTCCTGTACCTGCTTCTTGAGGCTGACGTTGGGGTCGATGCCCGCAGCAGCGCAAGCCTGATCCCAAGTGTAGTTGAGACCGAAGTTTCCATAGTACTCCTGGATGTACTGAACGTATTCATCGTACTCGTTACGAACGAAGTAGGACATCATTGCGCCGTCAACTTCAAAATCGTTCGACTCTACTGCCGTTCTTGCGCGCATGAACATACCGGTGCCGGCCAGCGCGTTGAACACCAGAAATACGACCAGAACCACAGCAAATGCAGCCATGCCGATCGTACCGTAAAATACGGATTTGTTTTGCTTTTGTACCTGCTTGGAGGGGGCTACGACCTTATCCTCAGCACGTACGTTTCTGTTTCTTGTACCTTTTCCCATTGTTAGGGTCCACCTTTTTCTTTCATAAATATTTTTCGTTTGGAATAGCGACAGAGCCCCTATCCCCACAATCTTATGTATTATACATGATTTGCGTGTTTGTTTTTTGAATAAAATATGAACAAATTAAAAACTTTCGGAGATTTCGCACAAATATTGGCATATTCCGAACGAAATCTCCGATACGCTTCAAAAAACCGTCATCAAACGTCCATAATCACGGGCAGGATCATGGGCTTACGTCCCGTCTTGGCGTACAAAAATCTAGTCAGGTCATCCTTGACCTTCTTTTTGAGTGCCATATGATCGACGTAATCCTCCCGTCCTTTGAGACTGTCGGTGATGGCCGCATTTGCAATGTTGCGGGCCTCCTCCATAAGCGACTCGGACTCGCGAACGTAAACAAAGCCACGCGAGACGATATCCGGGCCGGACAAGAGCGTGCGGGTATGCTCGCTCAGCGTTGCCACCACGACGATCAAGCCGTCCTGCGCCAGATGCAATCGGTCGCGCAGAACGATGTTGCCAACGTCACCCACGCCGTAGCCGTCCACCAGCACACGTCCCGAGGGGATCTCCTCGTTGATAAAGCGAGCTCCCTTACGGTCGATCTCCAGCACACGTCCGATATCGGACAAGAAGATATTTTTGCTTTCCATACCCATATACAAGGCGATATCACGGTGAGCGGACAGATGGCGATATTCACCGTGGATGGGCATAAAATACTTGGGCTTGGTCAGTGCCAGCATGAGCTTGAGCTCCTCGCGGCAGGCGTGGCCCGAGACGTGAACGGCCACCGAGGACTCGTGCATCACCTGAATACCGGTGCGAGTCAGCTCATTGATCACGCGCCCGACCAATTTCTCATTGCCGGGAATGGCGCTGGCAGACAGCACCACCAGATCCTTTTGCCCCAGCGTGATCTGGGAGTGATCCGAATAGGCCATACGGTACAGGGCCGACATAGGCTCGCCCTGGCTACCCGTCGTAACGATGGTCAATTCCTCCGGGCGGTAACGGCGGATGTCCGACACGTCGATGAGCACACCCGCAGGCACACTCATGTAGCCAAGCTCAATGGCGGCTCCCATAATATTAGTCATACTGCGTCCCGTGACGGCAACCTTGCGGCCGTGGCGGGCACTGATGTCCACGATCTGCTGAACGCGGTGGACGTTGGACGAGAAAGTGGCGATGACCAATCGCTTGTCCTGATGCTTGTTGAAGATATACTCCAACGACTCACCCACCCGACGCTCCGAAGGAGTAAAGCCCTGTCGCTCGGCGTTGGTCGATTCGCTCATGAGGAGCAGAACGCCCTTTCTGCCAAGCTCACCCAGGCGCGTCACATCCATCATGTCGCCTTCAATGGGGGAGGTATCCAGCTTGAAATCTCCCGTGTGAATAACCGTGCCGATCGGCGTTTTGATCGCCAGCGCGCAAGCATCGGCAATGGAGTGGTTGACGTGAATAAATTCCACGCTCATAGCTCCCGCCTCGATGACGTCTCCCGCCTTGACCTCGCACAGCTTGGGGGTGTTGGTCAGCACGTGCTCTTCCAGCTTGTTTTTGATGATACCCAACGTCAAACGGGTACCGTAGATGGGAGGATTGATGGTGCGCAGGGCGTAAGGAATGGCACCGATGTGATCCTCGTGGCCGTGTGTCAGGAAAATACCCCGCAGACGCTCCTTGTTGGCTTCCAGATAGCTGATATCGGGAATGACCAGGTCGATGCCGGGCATATCCTCATCCGGGAAGCCCATGCCGCAATCCACCACAATCATATCGTCGCCATACTCGATGGCCGTGATGTTCTTTCCGACCTCGGAAAGACCGCCCAAAGGGATGATGCGCAGCTTGGCATTGGGATCGATGGGGGGGCGTCCCGCCTTTTTCTTTGTCGCCGTCTTTTTGTCGGTATTTTTGTTTTCTGTGTATGCAGACGCCTGGGTAGCAGGAATCTGCGTCTCTTTTTTCACTTTTTCCTCCGTGCGAGCCGTAGCCGATTTGCGCGAAGAAGAGGCACGCGGTGCCTTTTTGGGCATTGGCTCGGGCGTGGCGACCGAATCCAGAATATCGACACTCGGGCGCATTTGCTTGCGCTTATTGCCACCCGACGGCTTGGTATTTTCCGCCGCCGAAAAGCTGGGGATCAGCTCCGAAGGCGCGCTCAAACGCTCGGGCGCGGGGGAGGGCTGTGATCTTTTGGACGCGGAACGGCGCTTATCCCCTGCACCGGTTCTGCGGTGAGTCGGCGCGACCGGCTTATCCGCTCGATCCATGTCCTGGCGTTTTTTCGTTTCTTTTGCCATAAATAACTTTGTGATTTCTCCTTTCTCCGTAATAGGACCTGTATCATATTATCGTATTTCGTCAAAGACGCAAAAAAAGACAACGCAAAGCGAGCCTGTCGGCAAAAAAGAAATTTTCGCCCCAAGCTAACGTCTTTTTATGAATATAGCGATCGGATCCGATCGCACCCCATTGGCGTCAAACGATCACAACGCGCGAGGGGATGGCCGCCGAAAAGGACCGGCGGCAAACACGAACAAAAAACAGTACCTTTATTATATACCATTTTCTCCTTTTTGTCAAGAGTGTCTCTATAACACCGCGATCAGCAGCCAAAGCAGACCGCAAACGGCACTCCCCACCAAAGCACCGAGCCAAAAGCAGGCACGGCGGCCGAAGGTGCGACAGCGATGTTTTGCCGGCAAAAGACAGCACTCATCCAAAATACGGTTTGCCTCCTCCAGCATGGTGCGCTCCGCCCCCTCTTCCCTTTGCCGTCCCTCCCGCAACACGAAATATGCCTGCTCGTAATAGGCACTGCCGTGGGTGTGCAGTACGACCATCTGTTTGTGTGTTCCTTTGAGCATAACGTCCCTCCCTTTGCTTCTGCTGTGAGCATTGCCAGATTTTCAGCCCTTCAAACACACACGGCACACCAAACAGGAAAAGAAAACGCAAAACAGCATCAAAAACAGGGCGACAGGCATAGCATACCGCGTTTTCCGGATGCCGATCGAGGAAAAGTAGAGCGAGATAACGTACACCGCCGTATCCGAGCTTCCCATAATGACCGAAGCGACGGTTGCGGCAAAGCTGTCCGGGCCGCTGCTTTCCAAAAGCGAAGCGTAAGTTGCCGTTGCAGCGCTCCCCGAAAATGGGCGTGTCAGGAGCAGAGGCAACAGCTCTGCCGGCACCCCCAACGTCAAAAAAACGGGGGCGAGCCACCGGCCGATCACCTCGATCGCCCCCGAAGCTTGCAGCATACCGACAGCGACCAACAATGCCGTCAGTGTCGGACACAACCGCACCGCCGTTTGCAAGCCCTCCCTCGCCCCTTCAACGAACGTGTCGAAATAGGGCCGTTTGCCCAGAAGCATCCAAAGGCCAACCAGACATAACAATCCCGGGATCATCCAGGCAGATGCCGCCGTCAACACCCGCATCACCTGTGCCATGCGCCCTCCCCACGATCCCATCGGAGCAGTACGTCCGCGATCTGACGTGCGGCATAGCCGTCGCCAAAGACGCTTGACGGACGGGCCATCACATCCCGCGCCTCGGGGCGCGCAAGCAATTCCTCCAGCGCGGCGCACACCTGCCCCGCCCCCTTGCCCACCGTTCGAAGCACGCCCGCCCGCACCCCCTCGGGACGCTCGGTCACCTCCCGCAGCACCAGAGTGGGAACACCCAGGTAGACCGCCTCTTCCTGCATCCCTCCGCTATCCGTCAACAAACAGTATGTACGGGCGAGCAGGTGCTGCATCAAAGGCAAGGGCAACGGATCGGTCAGGATCGCGTTTTCACATCCCTCAAACGCCCGACGGGCAGGCTCGCTCACCGCAGGCGAAGGGTGAACGGGGAAGACCAGCATCACGTCATCTCTTTGCTCCAAGGTCGTTCGGATGGCGCAAAGAAGATCCAATCGCTCCTGCGGACACATTTCCCGGCGGTGACAAGTCAAAAGGATGAGGCGACGATCGCCTACGGAATCCATCAGCGGATGAGGTGTTGGCCGTTCCAAGCACAGTCGCAACGCATCCGTTGCCGTGTTGCCCACCACAAAAATGCGGTCGTCGGGGTAGCCTTCGCCAAGCAGTCGCGCTCTCGCCTGCAGCGTCGGGGCAAAGTACAGATCGCTCATGGCATCGATGGCACGGCGGTTGAATTCCTCGGGAAACGGTGATCGAATATCGTCCGACCGCAACCCCGCCTCCACGTGAGCAACGGGAATGCCCGCATAAAAGGCGGCCATAGCCCCGCACAAAGCGCTGGTCGTGTCCCCATGCACCAGCACGGCATCGGGACCATGGCCGGCGGTCTGCTCTGCCATATCGTGCAGCAACCGTTCGGTCAACTCCTGTACGCTCTGCCCCTCTCGCATCGCGTCAAGATCCCCCTGTGCCTCCACGCCGAAAAAGGACAGCACCGGCCTTACCATATCCCGATGCTGTCCCGTCAGCATCACCCTCACCGACATCCCGCGGCTTTGCAGCTCCAGGATCAGCGGACAAAGCTTGATCGCCTCGGGACGCGTCCCGATCCACACCAAAAATCTTTTCATATATTATCCTATCTCCCGTCTCATCCCGGCGGATGAAAATTTTTTCAAAACGTATTGACAAACTCTTTTTGATATGATATCATTTTGATATCACCAAGAGCAAAGGAGGAACCCATGCAAAACATCATCGAAATTTCACATCTGACCAAATCCTTTGGCGAGATTCGAGCAGTGCGAGACATCAGCTTTCGGGTAAAAAAAGGCGAGCTGTTCGCTTTTCTCGGTCTCAACGGCGCAGGAAAATCCACGACCATCTCCATTTTGTGCGGTCTTCTCCAAAAGGACAGCGGGCAGGTATTGGTAAATGGACACGATATCGACCGCGGCGCAGATACCGTCAAGCGCACGCTGGGTGTCGTGTTTCAAAATTCTGTTCTCGATAAACCCTTGTCCGTTTACGACAACCTCCAAAACCGTGCCGCCCTGTACGGCATCACAGGCAAGGAATTTGACGCTCGATTGGATGAGCTTTGCGATCTTTTGGAGATACGTTCCCTGCTTCATCGCCCCGTCGGTAAACTGTCGGGCGGTCAGCGCCGCCGCATTGATATTGCCCGCGCCCTGATCCACCGCCCTGCCATTCTCATTCTGGACGAACCGACCACAGGACTCGATCCCCAGACCAGACGAATGCTGTGGGATGCCCTTTCCCGCTTGCGTCACGAGACGAGCATGACTGTCTTTCTGACCACTCACTACATGGAAGAAGCGGCCGACGCCGATTACGTGGTTATCCTTGACAGCGGCTCCATCGCCGCCGAAGGAACGCCCCTGCAGCTGAAAAATCAATACACCCGCGACTATATTACACTGTACGGCGCCACCGAGGAGGATTTGAAGGCGTTGGGCATACCGGATCAAAAAACGAATGCGCCCGTCCGCATTTCCGTTCCCAACACCGCCGCCGCGACCGAGCTGATCCTCTCGCACCCCACCATCTTCCGCGATTACGAGATCACCAAAGGGCGCATGGACGACGTATTTCTCGCCACCACGGGTAAATCGCCCGACAGCGATGACGCCGCCCCTCAAAAAAGCAAAGGAGGAAAAAGAGCATGAGTTGTTTTTCCACTATGGTCAAGCGCAATCTCAAGCTGTTCTTCAAAGATAAAGGCTTGCTTCTGACCTCGCTCATCACTCCTCTGATCCTGCTCGTTCTGTACGTTTCCTTTCTCGGCAACGTCTACCGCGATTCCTTCGTCATGATGCTGCCCCAAGGGTTTGACATCCCCGACAAGGTGCTCCAGGCGTTGGTCTCGGGACAACTGGTGTCGTCTCTTTTGGCCGTCAGCTGTGTTACCGTTGCCTTTTGCTCCAACTTTTTGATGGTACAGGACAAAGCCCTCGGCATCCGCGCCGATCTGAACGTCTCCCCCGTCTCCTCCGCCACGCTGGCACTGTCTTATTACGTCTCTACCCTGCTGGCTACCCTCATGGTTTGCCTGACCGCTACGGCCGCAGGTCTTGGCTATATGGCCGCCACGGGATGGTATCTGTCCGTCAAGGACGTGCTCTGCTTGCTTTCTGACGTCTTCTTGCTTGTCATGTTCGGCACCGCGCTGTCCTCGATCGTCTCCCACTTTTTGAACAGTCAGGGACAGATCTCGGCTGTCGGCACCGTCGTCAGCTCCGGCTACGGCTTTCTGTGCGGCGCGTATATGCCCATTTCTTCCTTTGGCGAAGGCTTGCAGAAGGCACTCTCCTTCCTGCCCGGCACCTATGCAACCTCGCTGTTCCGGAATCATGCAACGCACGGTGCAATAAACGAGTTGCGTGCGTTAGGCCTGCCCGACGAGGCCATCTCCGCCATGCGGGACGGTCTGGATTGCAATTTGTATTTCTTTGACCGCGCCGTTTCGCTTCCCGTCATGTATCTCATTCTGATCACCGCCGTTCTGCTTCTCATGGGCATCTACGTCGTCATCTGCATGACGCACGGCAAGCGGGCGCGCTGACCACCGGCGCGTACACGAAAGGAGTTTTCTATGTTACACGAACAACATTCCCGCACCGCCATGCTGCTCGGTGAACAAGCCACGGAGCGTCTTTCGCAAGCCCGCGTTGCCGTATTCGGTGTTGGCGGTGTCGGCGGCTACGTGGCCGAAGCACTCGCCCGCGCCGGCGTGGGAGCATTGGATCTGATCGACAGTGACACCGTTTCGGTCTCCAACATCAACCGTCAGATCATCGCCCTGCATTCCACCGTTGGCCGCCTCAAGGTCGAAGTGATGGCGGAGCGCATCCGCGACATCAATCCCGACTGCTGTGTTCGCACGTATCCTCTCTTTTATCTTCCCGAAACGGCCGATCAATTTGATTTTTCCCAATACGATTATATTGCCGACGCGGTCGATACCGTCAGCGCCAAGCTCGACCTTGCCGTCCGCGCCCATCAAGCCGGCGTGCCTATCATCGCCGCCATGGGAGCGGGCAATAAGTTGGACGCCTCTGCGTTCGAGGTGGCCGACATTTCCAAGACCTCCGTTTGTCCCCTCGCCCGCGTCATGCGGGTGGAGCTGCGCAAGCGCGGAATCAACCACACCAAGGTCGTTTATTCCAAGGAGGAGCCCGTCAATCCGCCCTCCCCTCCCGCCGACCAAACCGGAGGACCGAGAAGGTCCACCCCGGGCAGTATTTCCTTTGTGCCCGGAGCGGCAGGTTTGATTATGGCAGGAGAGATCATCAAGGACCTCGCTTTGTCCGTAACGAACGAGTGATCGCAAGTGCCAACAAGGCGCAGGTTGACGAGCAGATCCAGATAGGAATGACCACCGAAAAGGGATCGGCCGCCCCCGCCTTTTGACGAAGGGCGAGAATGGTCGAGGGAACGATGGCGAGCGAACAGGTATTGAGCACCGTCAGCGTGATCATATCCCCCGTTGCCGCATCGGGCGTCGGATTGTGCTTCTGCATTTTTTCGAGTGCCCGCAACGCCATGGGAGTGGCCGCGTTGCCCACGCCCAGCAAATTGGCCGCGACGTTGGCCGCGATCTCCTCCATGCCCTCCCCGCTTGCCGCCGTATCGGGAAAGAAAAAGGCGAGCGGACGGCGCAACAGCCGCGTCAGAAAGCGGATAGCCCCCGCTTTTTCCAGCACCCGCATCACACCGCAAAACAGGCACATCATGCCCCCGAGTGCCAGCGTCAGCTCCATCGCACGCCCCGTGCCCTCCAGAGCCGCCGCAGCCATGTCCGGACCGTTTCCAAGTGCCAAGCCAAACGCCGCAGACAGCAGAACGATACAACCAAACACCTTTCCCAGCAAAAAAATCCCCCTTCCATCCTATTTTTCTCCTAAATTATTCCAAATATTTGTAAAAATGAGGGAATAACAGGAAAAAACAGGAAATTCTACATTTTTTTATACATTTTTATCACAAATTAGGATAAAACACTTGACAAAGCTCTTTTCTTGTCGTATAATGTGGCCGTAGATGGTCGAGAAACGCCAAAACTGAAAGGAGCCCGAATCATGAAATCCACCGGTGTTGTAAGAAAAGTTGACGAGCTGGGACGCATCGTCCTGCCCAAAGCCCTGCGCGAAATTATGGACATTCAGGAGAAGGATCCCCTGGAGATCTTTACCGATAACAACCGCATCATCCTCCAAAAGTATCACCCCGCCTGCGAGTTTTGCAGTAATGCAGATAACGTCGTTTATTTCGGCGAAAAGCGCATCTGCCGTGAGTGCATCGATAAGATCAAATCCATGTTCTGATCGTTCCAATATATGAAGAAAAACAAAAAATAAGAACGGAGCCTATCGCTCCGTTCTTGTTTTTTATTCAAGATCATCCCGCATATCCAGCGTGTGTGTATCAAACCATTCAAACGCGCCCTCGGTCGGCCGGACGGAAACGTCCACCGTCTTACCCTTTTTGCGCGGATGGGCAAAGGTCAGGCGATACGACCAAAGACCGATGGGAAGACCGTGGTCGCGGGCACCGTATTTGCCGTCGCCGATCAAAGCGAGACCGCGCGACGAGCATTGAACACGGATCTGGTGGGTGCGTCCCGTGTGCAGACGGATCTGCAACAGCGAGCACTCGCCCCCAGGCGTGTCCTCCCGCGTGGCCAGCATGGCATAGGACAAACTCGCCTCCTTGACACCCTTGCGCAAGCGGTCAACGACAAACGTCTTATTCTTGGCGGCATCCTTGTACAAAAAATCCTTCCATACGCCATCCGCCTGCTCGGGTTTTCCGTGGACCACTGCGAGATATTGCTTGGTCAGCGTGCGGTTCGCCACCGCGGTTGACAGGGCTCCCGCGATATCCTGGCGTTTGGCAAATACCATCACGCCGCCCACACCGCGATCCAGGCGATGAACCAGACCGATATACGGTTCTTTTCCATCCCGTGCCTTTAGTTGCTCGTTCAACAAGGAGAGCATATCCTCGCCGCTACCCGTGACGTCGGGTTGAGACAGGACGCCTACGGGCTTAATGCAGACGATCAAAAAGGCGTCCTCATATAAAATATCGATCATTCCCTGCCCTCCTCGTTTTGCTCTTGCTTAGGCGCGAGAATATCGGGCAAACATTTGAGCAGCCACAGCTGTGTCTCGGCCGGAAACATCAACGTATACGTCAGCGCTCCTGTACGAGGCGAGAGACGGGGCTTGTCGTAGATGCCCACCTCCTCGGCACGTGCTCCTGCCCGCAAAACCCGGCGTTCCACGAACATACTTTCCACTCTTCCCTCGGCAAAGCCGCTGTTGATCAAAAAATGATTGATGTCGCGGGGCGAAATGGGCGGTTTGCCCGCCGCCGTCGCCGCGGCACTCAGTCGCTCGTAAAATTCGGCCGCGGGAATATCCTCGTCCAGGCAAATCTTCAAACGCTGCTCCTCGTCGGGAAGAAAGACCTCTTGTTCGTCGGCCGCACGCTCCAGCTCACGCTGCAGATAGGCCGCGACAAATGCAAAACAACGGCGCAGTCGGGGTTGCCCCAGCACTTCATCATCCACACCCCGCCCCGTCAGAGGATCTCTCCCTTCGGACAGCTCGCGCATATAATCCCGCGCTCGGGCAAGTACCGTTTTCTCGTCTGCCATAGCCAAACTCCTTGTCAATAACACTTGGTAATCTTGTAAAACGATGATTGAAAACGATCTCCAACCAACGCACTCGGGCTTGTTGTTGTCGCCTTGTTTACATTATAGCGGAAATTGCAAAAAAGTAAAGAGCAGGTATTTATTTTGTTTTGATTTTTTTCAAAATTCCTCTTGACAAACCGCACACCTCGTGCTATAATCTGTAAAGCGTTTTGCTTTACACTTGTTTTGGATCGTTTTGGGGAGGCCGTCATGTTTACAAAAGATTTGAGCATTGCTTATCTCTTGGACTTTTACGGCGACGTCCTGTCCGACCGAAAGCGACAGGTGCTGGACGATTATTACAACAACGATCTGTCTCTGTCCGAAATCGCGGGAGACCTTGGCATTTCTCGCCAGGGGGTGCGCGAGCTGATCAAAAAAGCAGAGGAAGAGCTGAATTTTTACGAGCAAAAATTGCACCTGGCAGAGCGATTTGCCAAGGCGGGCGAGCATGCGGCGGCCCTTCAGCGGCTGTCCGAAGAGTACACGCTGCCCGAGGAGATCACACACGAAATACGGGAGCTTGAAAGCTGTATCGGCTGATCCCGTGACCATATATGAAATGAAGTAAGGAGGCCTTTATGTTCGAAGGGTTGAGCGAAAAACTGAATAACGCCTTCAAGCGCTTGCGCAGCAAGGGCAAGTTGACCCCCGACGACGTCAAGGTCGGCATGCGCGAGATCAAAATGGCGTTGCTCGAAGCCGACGTTAACTACAAGGTCGTCCGCGAGTTCGTCAAGACCGTTTCCGAGCGAGCCGTCGGCACTGAGGTGTTGGAGTCGCTTCTGCCCGGACAGCAGGTCATCAAGATCGTCAACGAGGAAATGATCGCTCTGATGGGCGGATCTCAAGCCAAGCTGACCATCTCCCCCAAGCCCCCCACCGTCGTCATGATGGTCGGTCTGCAGGGTGCAGGTAAAACCACGCACGCAGCAAAGCTGGCCAATATGTTTAAAAAGCAGGGCAAGCGTCCCTTGATGGTCGCCTGCGACGTCTACCGTCCCGCCGCCATCCGCCAATTGGAAGTGTTGGGCGAGCAGTTGGACATCCCGGTATTTTCCATGGGAACCGACGTCTCTCCCGTCAAGATCGCCAAGGCAGGTCTGAAAGAGGCCGAACGCCGCGGCTGTGACATGGTATTCATTGATACCGCCGGTCGCTTACACATCGACGAGGAGCTGATGGAAGAGCTCAAAAAGATCAAGGCGGAGGTAGGACCCACCGAGATCCTGCTTACCATCGACGCCATGATCGGTCAGGATTCGGTCAACGTGGCCGAGCATTTCAACGAATTGCTCGACATCACGGGCGTCATTCTGACCAAGCTCGACGGTGACACCCGCGGCGGTGCCGCGCTGTCCGTCCGTCACGTCACGGGCAAGCCCATCAAGTTTATCGGTGTAGGCGAAAAGATGGACGCCATCGAGGCTTTCCACCCCGACCGTATGGCCAGCCGTATTCTCGGCATGGGCGACGTGCTGTCGCTGATCGAGAAGGCCGAGCAAGCCTTTGATGAGAAGAAAGCGGCAGAGCTTGAGCAAAAACTTCGCAAATCCCTGTTTACGCTGGACGATTACCTCGACCAGCTGACGCAGATCAAGAAAATGGGCAATCTGGAGCAGCTGATGGGCATGATCCCGGGCATGAAGCCGGGCGCGCTCAAGGATGCCAAGATCGACGAAAATGCACTGGCGCACACCGAGGCCATCATCAAATCGATGACCATGAAAGAGCGCGAGCATCCCGAGATCATCCAGTCCTCCCGCAAAATCCGCATCGCCAAGGGCAGCGGAACAACGGTCGAGGAAGTCAACAAGCTTCTCAAGCAGTTTGATCAGATGAAGAAGATGATCAAGCAATTCTCAAACGGCGGCGGCAAGCGCTCGCCCTTCGGTAAAATGAAAATTCCGTTCAGATGACAGTTGTGGCATAACGCCCACCATTATCACGGGTTTTTATAAAAAATAAAAATAAATTTAAAAAGTAAAAACATTGGAGGAAACAAACCATGGTAAAGATCAGACTGAAGAGAATGGGTATGAAGAAGGCTCCCAGCTACCGCGTTGTCGTTGCAGACGAGCGTATGCCCCGCGACGGCCGTTTCATCGAGGAGATCGGCTACTACAACCCCATGACCAACCCCGCAGAAGTCAAGATCGACGCTGAGAAGGCTCAGCAGTGGATCAAGAACGGCGCTCAGCCCACCGATACCGTCCGCGCACTTCTGAAGAAGTCCGGCATCATCGACTAATCTACCCCCGGAGGGAAACATGGCAGATTTGAAGGAAACCTTAACGGGCATCGTTCAGGCAATCGTCGATCATCCCGATCAGGTGAGTGTAACCGAGGAGGTCAGCGGATCGAACATCGATCTGACCCTCAACGTCGCTCCCGAGGATATGGGCATGGTCATTGGCCGTCACGGCCGCATTGCCAAGGCGATTCGCACCGTGATCAAGGCTGCGGCTGCCGGAAGCGGAAAAAAGGTCAACGTAGAGATCCGCTGACATACCCGCAAACAAAAAAGGCTTACCCACGCGCCGCATCGGCGTTGAGGAGGCCTTTTTTGTTATTTTCTTAACTTTTCTTTCGATTTTTTGTAGACAAACGCGCAAATCTGTGATAGAATAAAAGGAAGTAAATGTCAGGAGGTGCGCGCGCGTGAAAATACGTTCCATCTGCCCCGACTCGTTTGCCTCCAACTGCTATTTGGTAGTCGAGGGCGATCGCTCCCTCGTGGTCGATCCGTCCGTCAGCCTGCGAGCCGTGCAATCCGCCCTTGCCGACGAGGGGGCGACTTGTGTCGGTATTCTTCTGACACACGGTCACTTCGACCATATGCTCTCGCTCGACGAATTGCGAAGTGCTTATCCAAATGCTCCCGTTTATATCCATCGCGACGACGCCGAGCTGCTAAGCGACGGCGACAAAAACGCCCACGCCCTCTTTTTTGGCCAGGATCGCACCTGGGAGGCGGCGGATCATCCGTTGACCGACAGTGAGATCATCCTTTTAGGAGATGCCCGCGTGCGAGTACTTCACACCCCGGGACACACCCGCGGCTCGGTCTGCTATTTGTGCGGTGGCGACCTCATCACCGGCGATACCCTGTTCTCTTCGGGTTACGGTCGGTACGATCTGTACGGTGGCGACTACGGTGCGCTGTGCCGTTCGCTTCGCTCACTGACCGATCTTGCCCCCACCCTTCGCATCCATCCCGGTCATGGACCGTCAAGCTTGTTGGGAGATGCACTAAGCACTCTCGGCCTTGTATAATCAAGTTCAAAATCGTACATCATCAAGTTAAAATAAAGGAATGGTAACATCCATGGATTTCAACCGTTTAGCTGAACTTTTGTTCCCCAACGTCACCGAGACCCCCGCCGACGTAGAGGCGAAGTACCCCGCCCGTCAACTCCCCGAAGGCGCCAAGGTCACCCGCTTTCCCCCCAGCCCCACCGGCTTTGTGCATTTCGGCGGTCTGTCCCCCACCACCGTCGCTGAGCGTCTGGCCCACCAGAGCGGCGGCGTACTGTATCTGAGAATCGAAGACACCGACGCCAAGCGCGAAGTCCCCGGCGCCGCCGAGGGCCTGATCAAAACGCTGGCTCGCTACAATATCTGCTTTGACGAGGGCGCGATCCTGAACGAGCAAGGTCAGGTCGCTGACCACGGCATCTACGGCCCCTACAAGCAGAGCCTGCGCGCTCACATCTACCACGTCTTTGCCAAGCAGTTGGTCAAAGAGGGCCGCGCGTATCCCTGCTTCACGACCGAGCAGGAGCTCGAAGAGCTGCAGCAGATCAACAAAAAGGAAGAGCTGAAAAACACCGACTGGGAGGCGCAAACCGCCGCCAAGCGTGCCGAAATGCTCAAAAACCGCGAGTTTACTCTTGAAGAAGTCGAGTCTCACCTTCAGGCAGGCGATCCCTTCGTGCTTCGTATCCTGGCGGACGGCGATCCCGACAAGAAGGTCAAATTCACCGACCTTGTCAAGGGCAACATGGAAATCCCCGAAAACGACGAGGATTTCGTTCTGCTCAAATCGGACGGCATCCCCACCTACCACTTCGCTCACGCGGTGGACGATCACCTGATGGGCACCACCCACGTCATCCGCGGTGAAGAGTGGCTCCCCAGCCTTGCCAAGCATCTGCAGCTGTTCCGTTACCTTGGCTTCAAGCTGCCCAAGTATATGCACATCGCCCAGATCATGCGTCTGGACGAAAACGGCAACAAAAAGAAGCTGTCCAAGCGCGACATGGGCGCCAACATGGACGACTACACCCGCATGGGATACTCCCCCGAGGCAGTGTGCGAGTACGTCATGACGCTGCTCAACTCCAACTACGAGGAGTGGAGAATGCAGAATCCCGACAAGCCCTACACCGACTTCCCCTTCAACATCAAGAAAATGTCCACGTCGGGCTGTCTGTTCGATTTCAATAAGCTGAACGACGTCTCCAAAAACGTGCTGTGCCGCATGACCGCCGCCGAGGTCACCGCCAAGGTCACCGAATGGGCGCAAAATTTCGATCCTGACTTTGGCACCGCGCTGGCCGCCGATCCCGCGTATGCCGAACAGATCTTTGCCATCGGTCGCGGCGGCAAAAAGCCGAGAAAAGACCTCGCCACCTGGGCCGACGCCAAGCCGTATATGGGCTTCTTCTACGACGAATTTTACGGCATCGAGGATGCCATCCCCGATACCTTTGATTCGGCAGACGTTGTCGCTGCACTGACTGCATTCACGCAAAGCTACGATGAGGCCGATGACATGAACGCCTGGTTCGACAAGGTCAAGGCCATTGCCCGCGATCTCGGCTTTGCCGACGACATGAAGGCATACAAGGCCGATCCCGCCGCCTTCAAGGGCAGTGTAGCCGATATCAGTATGTTCTTGCGCGTGGCCGTCACGGGCAAACAAAACGCCCCCGATCTGTACACCGTTATGCACATTTTGGGACGCGAGCGTACGTTGGCGAGAATGAACGCCACCATTGCATCTCTGTAATCCGCAAAGGAAGGATAAATACCATGGAAGAAATCAACAGCAATTTTATACACGAAATCATCGACGCGGATCTGACGACCAACCCCGGTCTTAAAATCCACACCCGCTTCCCTCCCGAGCCCAACGGATATCTGCACATCGGCTCGGTCAAGGCCATCTGCATCAACACCGATGTAGCTAACAAGTACAACGGTCTGTTTAACCTGCGCTACGACGACACCAACCCCGCCAAGGAATCCGACGAGTTCGTCCGTTCCATCCGCGAGGACCTGGAATGGCTGGGTGCCGCTCCCACCGGCGGCGTTTATTACGGCTCGGACTATTTCGGCAAGTGCTACGAATTTGCCGTCCAGCTGATCAAGCAGGGCGATGCCTACGTCTGTGACCTGTCCAAGGATGACTTGGCCGACTACAAGGGCACCGACCGCGCACAGGCGTCCAAGGAGTCTCCCTACCGCAACCGTTCGATCGAGGAAAACCTGGAGCTGTTTGAGCGCATGAGAGCCGGCGAATTTGAGGACGGCGCACGTACGTTGCGCGCCAAGATTGATCCTTCGTCCGATAACCCTTACTTGCGCGACCCCGTTATCTATCGCATCAAGCACATCCACCATCACCCTCAGGGTGACGAGTGGTGCGTCTATCCCATGTACGACTTCGCCCATCCCATTCAGGACGCGCTGGAGGGTATCACCCACTCGCTGTGCTCCAGTGAATTCCGCAACCACAGACCTCTGTACGACTGGGTCGTCGATAAGATCGGCTTTGAAAAGAAGCCGCACCAGTGGGAATTCGGCCGCATGAACATCACCTACACCGTTATGTCCAAGCGTTACCTGCGTCAGCTGGTTGAGGAAAACTACGTTGACGGTTGGGACGATCCCAGACTCCCCACCCTCAAGGGTCTGCGCCGCCGCGGTTATACACCTGCTGCCCTGTTTACCTTCGTCCGCGAAGCCGGTGTCACCAATACCGACCACACCGTTGACGTCCGTCAGCTGGAGGCTTGCGTACGTGACGATCTGAACGAAAATGCCCTCCGCCGCGTGGGTATCGCCAATCCCATCAAGGTTATCATCGACAACTATCCCGAGGATAAGGAAGAGATGATTGCTCTGCCCAACCATCCTCAAAAGCCTGAGCTTGGCACCCGCGACGTTCCCATGACCCGTGAGGTCTACATCGATGCCGATGACTTTGCCGAGGTTCCGCCTCCCAAGTTCTTCCGCTTCAAGCCGGACGGTGAAGTTCGCCTGATGGGCGGCTATATCATCAAGTATGCCGGCATTGAAAAGAACGAGGACGGCTCCATCAAATGTATTCATGCCACGGCAGATCTTGAAACGGGCAACGGTATGCCTACCGACGGCCGCAAGATCAAGGGTACCATCCACTGGCTGTCCGCCAAGTATGCCAAGCCCGCCACCTTCATGCTGTACGAGCGCCTGTTCAACATCGAAAACACCGCCGACGTACCCGAAGGCAAGACCTACCTGGACTTCCTCAACCCCGACTCGCTGGCCAAGCTGGAGGGCGCCGTTGTTGAGCCTTGCCTTGACGAAGCACAGGGCGGCGATAAGTTCCAGTTCGTCCGCGTTGGTTACTTCTGCAAGGATATCAAGAACGAGAACACCTACAACCGCATCGTAGGACTGAAGGATAGCTTTCCCAAAAAGTAATCTTTAAAAAATGGCCCACGCACAAACGTGCGTGGGCCTCTTGCTTTATTTCTTTTCCATGCTTCGGTAGGCCTTGACCACTTCAACGAACTCCTGCTTGAATTCGTCGTTGGCAAGATCCAGAGATTCCAAGCGGGTGATCAGCGCATCGATATCCGCTGCGCCGCGATAGTCCGACTCACGCAACAGCAGACCAAACTCTACCACTCCCGCCACGAAGGTATCGGTCGTTGTCAACTCTGCGTGATAAGCGTCGGTCTTGATGTCCAGCACGGTTTCCTTGGTTTGAGTGTCTCCCGTACTGTTCTCGGTGGGCTTATAGCGAAGAACGACTTGGGCAAGATTTTCACCCTCGGCCAGCGCCTTTTCGGTCAGCTTGATCTCATACACAACCGTCAAGGTGTGTCCGCTTCCGATCTCGCCCGCGTCGGTGTTTTCGTCGTCAAACTGATCCTGCGTCAGGCGTTTGTTTTCGTAGCCGATCAGACGGTAGCTTTCCACGTATTCGGGATTGAAGGTCACGCCCGCCTTGACGTCCTTGGCCACCGTGACCATGCTGCCACCGATCTCCTCAACCAGGGCGCGTCTGGCTTCCTTGAGGCTGTCAATATAGTGATAGGTACCATTGCCCTTGAGGGCCAACGTCTCCATTTTGTCTGCCTTAATATTGCCGCGTCCGACACCGATCACGGAGAAATAAATCCCCGTCTCGCGCTTTTGCGCGATCAGGTTTTCCAGCGCATTCGTATCCGTCACACCGACGTTAAAATCGCCGTCGGTGGCCAGAATGACGCGGTTGTTACCGCCCTCGATGAAATACTGCATGGCCAGCGAGTAGGCGGCCTGGATTCCCTTGCTGCCCGCCGTACCGCCGCCGGCATAAAGATTTTCGATGGCCGAGATGATCTTGCTCTTTTCGCTTCCCAAAGCACCTTCCAATACCACGCGGTCACCGTTGGCGTAGGTGACGATGGAAATGCGGTCGTTCGGATTGAGATTTTCCGTCAGCATCATAAACGCCGCCTGCACCAAGGGAAGCTTGTTACTGTCATTCATGGATCCGCTGACGTCCAAAAGAAAGACCAGATTGTTCTGCACGTTCTCGAATTCGATCTCTTGCGCCGCAAGACCGACCGTCAAAAGCTTGGTCGCCTCGTTATAAGGAGTATCGAACACAGAGGAAGTCAAAGAGAAGATCGATCCGTCGGTGGGCCTTTTGTAATCGTAGTTAAAGTAGTTGAGCATTTCCTCGATGCGCACCGCGTCCTTGTAAAAATATCCGTTTTGGATCATACTGCGCAAATTGGGATAGGAAGCTGTGTTGGCATCGATGGAGAAATAGCTGTCGGGCTGATCGGCTGCCTTGACAAAAGCATTTTCCGTAATTTCGGTGTAGCTTTCGTTGTTGCCCATACCATTGTTTCCCATCGGAGGAGCCGGCATTGCTTCGCCATTCCAATCCCCGCCGGGAGCATCGGCCGCCGGGGCGTCGTATTCCGGCGAATCGCTCGGCTTATCGCTCGGGGCCGATGCGTCTTCATCTTGCGGACCGGCGTTATCCGAGGGACTCATGGGAGCCGAGCAGGACAAAAGCAGACAAAGGCAGAGCAAGGCTACGCTCAGCAAGGTAAAAAAACGGTTCATTTTTCGTTGTTTCATGGTATTTCTCCTTTCGTTTTTGGGGTTTCGTCCTATAAGACGCACGAAAAACGAAAATCTTCCCGATTTTTTGAAAAAAATAAAAAAATTTTGAGCGCGGTCCAAAAACCGCGCTCAAGCTGTTTGTTAAATTAAAGAATTTCCGTCAATCGGAGCGTACAACGCACCAGAAATTCAATGTTCTTTTCATTGTAGACGGTGTCCCGTTTGGTATGGATGCGATCCATATACAAAAGCTTACCGCCCTTGCTTCTTTTGAGAGCGGCCACACCGACGCCGCAGGGAAAGCTTGCCTGATCGGAAGGATAAAACACACCGCGGGTGGCAAGATCGACCTCATACGTGCCGTCGCTGACGAAAGCGCGCTCCATCAAAGGAAGATATCTCTGCGCCCCTTTTTTGAGCGCAAGCAAGATATACTCGCCCTCCGATACACAGTCGAAATTGAGCAAAAGCTTGTCTTTCATGACGCTTTTGTGCTTGGCAAAGTACATTTTGGAGCCGCGCAGGCCTCGTTCCTCCAGATCAAAGAAGATAAAGGCTACTTTGCCCTTGTGCTCTTCCGGCAACGAACACATCAGATCCAACAGCGTCGTTACCCCCGAGGTGTTATCGTTGGCGGTATGCTTGTTCGCAGGGCCTGCCGTGATGAGCCACAAAGCAAGAAACATTCCGGCAAACAGAACCGCCTCGGCCAGCACCACGCGAACGTTTTCCGACACGGCATTTTTCACACACAGCAGATCGGTCAAATACACCGCGGCAAACACCGGTGCGTAGACGACGAAAACGGTCACAATTTGATACAACAGATAGATCAGAAAATTCTTGGGCGTGATAAAATTGGGAAACGGCATGGTCGCGCAGGTGTCGTAGTGGGCGGTATAAACCGCTCTCGCCGTCTTGACATCCCCCACCACAAGATTTCGCGCGCCCGAAGAACCGCCCTCGACGGAAAAGGCGTAGCCATGCTGCTCTGCGACGCTGCGCACGTAGTCGGCAAAGCCGGCCTTTTGCGCTTTGGTCTTTCTCACCTCGTACCGCTCGAATACCTTTTGGGTCGTTTCGGTCACGTTGCCGCCCCCTCTCGTTCCTCCAGCTCACGCCGGAGCGCATCCTGCTGCTCCAGATGTCGTTTGCTGATAAAGGCCAGTGTCAATTGGACGATGCCCGTCGCAGTCCAGGAAGCAAGATAGGACAGATACAAGCACATCATGGTCGGCCACAAGGGGAAGACCGTATACAACCAAAGAATACGAATACCGCACACACCCGCCATGGAAATCAGCATAGGGGTGATCGTCTTGCCCATACCGCGAAGGGCGCCGCAGCCAACGTCCATCAGTCCGCAGGTAAAATAGGTACATCCCATCACGCGCAGACGCTGAGTGCCCCATGCGATAGCCGCCTCATCCCCCGGCACGTAAATGCCAAGCAGGGCGTGGCTGAACAGCATGACCAGACTGGACACACTAAAGCCAATGACGGTAACCAGTCCCATGCAACGAAAAATGACGCGATTGACACGGTCAAATTTGCGGGCACCGACGTGCTGGCCGACAAAGGTGATCGCGGCTTGATAGACCGAGTTCTGAGCGGTGTAGATGAAGCCGTCGATGCTGGCCGCAGCGGCGTTACCGTTGATGACGTTCTCACCGAAGGTATTGACGGTAGATTGGATAAGCACGTTGGAAAAGCTGAATACGATACTCTGGATTCCCGCCGGCAGACCGATGCGCAAAATGAGCCATAGCTTTTCGCGGTGGATACGAAGAGATCCCCAACGGATACGGGTGCAATCCTTGAGAAAAAAGGTCATATAAATCAGGATCATGGCCATGGCAACGTACTGCGAAACAGCAGTCGCAATACCCACACCTACCGCCCCCAGGCCAAAGGAAATGACCAGCCAGAGGTTGAGTCCGACGTTGACAAGACCGGACAATCCAAGGAACAGCAAGGGACGAACGGTATCACCCTTGGCGCGCAAAGCAGCCGCGCAATAGTTATACACCATCGAGGCAGGAATGCCCAACATATACGCTTTGGCGTAAGGAACGGCCTCAGCGATGGTGGAAGGGGGAGTATCCATCAAGCGCAACGCCCCCTCGGCAAAGAAAAAGCCAACGGCGGAAACGACCACGCCCAACCCCAGCGCCATCGCCAGGGCAGTGTGGACCACCTCGGATACGGCCTTTTCCTGCTTGGCGCCGATGTACTGAGCCACCGACACGCTAACGCCTACCGACAGACCGATGAACATATTGACCAAAAGACCGATGAGCGATCCGCAGGCACCGACGGCACCGACGGCGGTGGGAGAGGCAAACTGTCCGACGACAATCATATCGGTCGCGTTATAAAACAGCTGCAGCATACCCGTCAGCATCAAGGGTAAACAGTAGGCGATCAACTGCGGCAGGATCGCTCCTTGCGTCAGATCCTTCCCGGGCTTGCGCACCGCCGCGACAGCCCCGCCTCTTTGCGATTTTTTATGTATAGAAAACATGAATTCCAACTCCTTTGAGCGACCGTTGTCGCTTTATAACACATTATACACTTTAGGGAATCTTTGTCAAGTGGATTTATCAAATCATTTGACAAATAAATATTGGTATGTTATAATAATAAATATTATATCACCGAACACGGAGGTCTTGTATGGTCGTATTGTTTTTAGCCGATGGATTTGAAGAGATCGAGGCACTGTGCCCCTTGGATCTTTTGCGCCGCGCCGGTATAGAAACGGTCACGGTAGGTCTTGGCACCAAGACGGTGCGCGGTGCGCACGGCATCACCGTACAGGCCGATACCGACACACTGCCGGAGGGTACGCTTGACATGGTCATTCTGCCCGGTGGCATGCCGGGAGCCGCCAATCTGGACGCCTCCGACGCCGTTTCCGAGGCACTCGCCCGCGCCCATGCCGCCGGGGGATATCTGGCTGCCATTTGCGCAGCTCCCATGGTTTTGGGACACCGCGGATATCTTGGCGGTAAAAAGGCAATTTGCTTCCCCGGCTTTGAGAGCGAGCTGACGGGTGCCGAAGTCGCCGCCGATGCTCTCGTTGTGCGTGACGGAAACGTCATCACCGCCAAGGGCATGGGAGTTGCCCTGGAATTTGGTCTCGCGTTGGTAGCGGCCCTGCGCGGGGAGGACACTGCCGCACAGCTGCGCGCCGCCGTTATGGCTCCCTGATCGATCCCGATCGCCCCATCTTGAAGAAAGGAGACCGCATATGAACCGACCGACGGGCCTATCCCATCGTCCTTTTTTCCGCAACGTACATTTCTGGATTGACAATGCGCACGCGCTGTTGGTTCTGGCCACCTATCTTTTGCTGCTCTTTTCCCGCGTGATCGATACGGTGCTGATCGACCGCGACAGCCAATATCTGAGCATCGTTTTGTTGCAGGTCATTATTTTCATGCTACCCGGCATTATTTTCTGCCGCTTGCGCGGCACGGCATTCACCGGGCGGTTGCGCCTGCGCTTGCCCCGCCCTTCGCACGTTTTGTTCCTCATTTCCTCGCTGGTCGCACTGATCGCAGGAACGTTGCTTATCAGCATTTACACGGGCGGCATTCAGACGTTGGAGCGCGGCTTTACCCTGTACGACACCTTTTCCGCCGGAAGCGGCAACGACGTCACCGAGATCGCCTATTTGATCCTGGCCTACGCCGTTTTGCCTGCCGTTTGTGAGGAGTTCGTCTATCGCGGCATTCTGTGCGCCACGCTGGAGGAGCGCGGGTTGTTGCCTGCCATCGTTTATAGCGCGGTGTCCTTTGGTATGTTGCATTTTGAACTGTCTCACCTCCCCGTTTATATATTCGCAGGAGCGCTCTTGTGTGCCGTTATGTACACCACGCGCTCGCTTCTGTCTTGCGCGCTCGTTCATTTTGCATTCAACCTCTTCGGCCTGTTTGGACAGCCCGCCCTGACGCAGTTTTACGTTTATACGGGAGGCAACGAGCTGTTTTCCTTTTTGCTGACGGTCATTTTCCTGCTTTCCGCCATTGTTTTCTGCGGCGAGGCGGGAAGAATCTACCGCGGATACGCAAGGACGGCGCAAAGCGCACCGTATCGAGTGGATCTGCCGCGGGATGAATTGCCGTCTCGCTTGCTCAAAACGGTGTTCGCCCCGGCAAGTATCGTTTGTATCGCAGTGTATTTGCTGGCTTGCCTGTTTATTTGAATCTATGAAAAAGACC
>JAZLCA010000054.1:0-77559 GCA_045613985.1 Eubacteriales bacterium
ACTGTGCCACGAAGATGCCGGTCAAGGGGATGAGCAGCATCGGTATGTAGAAGGCGTACCAAAGGTAGCGCACAAGGGTGTCGGTGTTGTTCGGGAAGAACTCCCATTTCGCCGTCTTGACTACGATCCATAAGAGCATCAGAACACCGACCGACAGCACAAATGCACGAGCCTGCTTGTTGGTGATTCTCTGATAGACCGATACCGTCCAAACGAGAGCGAGTGAGAGATGTATCACACCGCGCAGATAGATAAGGAGCGTAGGTAAAATTAAGGACTCCATATCATTTATCATAAGGCGCAAGACTCTTGCGACGATAATCAAAATTGCCGTAATCAAAATGCCTGCGAATAATTTTTTATTCTTCTTTATTGTATTTATCACACCGTCACCTCCACTTCTTGGCATACCTATTCATAGTATTATATCATAAGTTTGTGAATTTTTCAAGATGTTAACGTATAATACAGAAAACCGACCATAGTAAACGAGAATGGTGAGTGGCGTGTCTATGATTTCCCAGGTTAGTTTCATTTTTATGTTGATTTAACTGATTATTTTAATCTCAATCTACCTACGCTAAACTTACCAAAACCAAGAGAAGTTTGTAATCCCCAGTCTATCAAGGCTCAAAAAAGAAAACACCGACATAGCAAGTAAAGCTTGGCTACGCCGGTGTTTTCTTTAATTTTACCACTGACGTGGTAATGGATGGTGGAGATGATGGGAATCGAACCCATGTCCGAAAACCCCTTGACACAACTTTCTCCGTGGGCAGTTTGTTATTTAGAATTCCCCGTCAGCGGCGCGAACAAACACGCTCCGCGTCAGAGTAGCCCTTTTGTGCTTGATCGGCTCAAGAGCGAACGACCGATGCAAGTTCACCGCTCAGATGACGCTCAGTCTCCGGTCGCGGTCGTCCGGAGAGGAACGGGTGGCCCGCAGGCCACAGCACTGCCAATCGGCGCCCTTACGGGCGACGATTAGGCAGCCATAGCAACAGAATTGTTGTCGTTTATTTTTTAAGGTTGAGCAGTTTACGGGATTACTCAGCCCGCCACGCTTATCATGCCTCAGAATCCCCGTCGAGACCATTGCACCCCCGATGGATATCTGTTGCGCTCCCTATTATAGCAGAATTCGCGGAAATTGTCAAGAGAATGTTATCGACTTGTTTTTCACTTATGATTCGATCAGCTCACTCACCGTTACAAATTGATATCCACGATCGATCAGCTGCGGAATAAACCGCCGAAGCGCATCTGTTGTCGTACATCCTCCGGAATGATAATCATGCATTAAAATGATATTGCCGCTTTTAACATTGGCTACAACGTAATCGGAAATTTTATCTGCCGGAGTATGCGCCCAATCCAGTGTATCAATATCCCATAAAATCACGGAATAGCCTTTTTCTCGGGCAATCTCATACACCTGGGTATTCCAACTCCCCTGAGGCGGACGAAATACGCCAGGTTTGACTCCGGTGACTCGTTGGATTTCTTTCTCACAGCGCGTCAATTCTTCGCGAAATGCTGATTCCGTCTGTTTTTTAACGCAGGGATGCGAATAAGTGTGATTGCCGATTTCATGTCCGTCCTCCATTACTTTCCGAGCCGCGTCGGGATAATATAAAACGTTTTCTCCCACAAAGAAAAAGGTCGCAGGAATATTATATTCTTTCAAAATTTTCAAAATTTCGATGGTATACCGCGGATGAGGGCCGTCGTCGAAGGTCAAGGCAATTTTATTTTCATCATTGGCATGATTATGATAGACACCGATGGGTAACGCACTTGCGAAAGGAATCAATGATGCAGTCAAAAACGCCAATATGCAAATTACCGAGATGAAGCCGCTTATGCGTCGGCGGTCAGTTCGTCCAACGTTCCGAAACGATATCCTTGTGCGCGACATTCATCAATCACCTCCCCAAGAATTGCTGCGTTTGTATCCGAAGTGGGATGCAACAACATAACTTCTCCCGGATGGAGATTGGATAAAATCTTTTGCTTGGCATCCTCTTTGGACATTTGTTTCTGGTTATCCCAGTCGGCATAAGCAAAGCTCCAAAAAATCGTTTTATACCCCAATTCTTTTGCCCATTTCATGTTAACCTCGCTGAAAGATCCCTCGGGTGGACGATAATATTTTGCCATTTCCCTGCCTGTCTTGTCTAAACAGACGGCCGATAATTCGCTTAATTCTTTCTCAAATGTGACGCGATCAACCTTCGCCATGTTTTTGTGATGTGCAGTGTGGTTGCAAACGGCATGTCCCTCTTCAAACATTCGATTGACAAGAGCGGTATTCTTGGTCACAAGATGTGACAAAATAAAAAAAGCTGCCGGGACTTGTTTTTCATGCAGTACATCAAGAATTTTTTTCACGTTTCCGTTTTCATATCCCGCATCAAACGTCAGATAAATCACCTTATCCTGCTCATTTTTTCCAATATAATATCCATCATATTTTTTCACGTAATCAAGAGAGGCATCAAGGATGGGCCTTTGATGATTTTTGGCATGAATACAATACCAGTGTGTCACGCTTTGCGCGCTGACACTTACAGTGGCAGCAGCGATCAGAAAAACGGCAAAAAATATTACAAATGCCGACTTCATTTTCATGATTTCACCTTCCTTCCATGTTAGTATGGCCTCGGATCAGCAAAAGAAAACCGACAAATTCTGTAACAAAAACACTGCAGCACTTTCATACTGCAGTGTTTGGTTTATTTCGTATTGGTTTTACCCGCTACCATTTTAATGATAATATAGAGCATAGCAAAGTATGCAACGACACCGATCAATATATCTATGGTATAATACGCAATCATCCAAAGTAAATCCGCACGGTCGGTCGGAGCACCGTAGGAAATATCGTAACTGATACGGCTCGCCACACGAACGGCACTGATCAGAACCGCACTCAAGAGAGCCGAGGCACGGAGAGGATCGTTTTTGAGGGGGATTTTACGGAACGGAAAGACAAGCCGATCTCGATCCACCTCAACTCCCTTCAAACGGGCCGCCCCTTGCTTCATTACGTCAACGTAGCGATCGAAACGTCGAGTGAGTAGCATCGCAATTACATACACGATAGCATATTGTGAAAGCTCCAGAAGCAGTGAGATCAGTGTCATCAGCAGCTGAAACGGAACGTCCCGCGTCCTCAAACCAAAAAAGGCCCAGTTTAACGCAAAGAGAATCAAATGTCTTGCGAAAGTAATAATGCAATAAACGTAGCCGTATGAAAATGCCGGCTTCCAGCCGTCACGAAAGATAGCGTATATCGAGACGGCATATACAAGAAAGAAAGCGGCCAATTCTACCGCAAGATAGATCCATTCCGTGATCTCATACAGCATGGTTCCTTGAAAAACGATGTTACTGCCGAACACATTGTTCATACAAATAAACAAGATGTAAATTACGTAAGCAATCGCCAACCATAACGCATACCGATGGATAGACTTTGCCAAAAAGCGGGAATTTGTTTGATCTGAGCGCATTATTTATGCCTCCTGTGTGTAATGACAACAGTATACCACAGAGTGACTGTAAAAGTAAATAGGATTTTGTGAATAAATGTATCCGTATCGAATTTTTTTAGAAAAATTTCATATACTGTGGTATCCATCAAAGAAAAGGAGCAAAACATGACAGAAAAACAACATCAAAATAAGGATTTTTCCCATTTTCCCATTGACAAAGCCAAAAAAATTTTGGATTACCCCCTTCCCTTAACTTGGGATCGGATGATGGCTTATTTGAATTGCTTTGCTGAGCGATACCCCCAGTTGGAGTTCGGCACTTTGGGCGAATCGGTATTGGGACGTGCCATTCCCATGATCACACTGGGGCAAGGAGCTAAAACAATATTGTATGTCGGTTCTCACCACGGCATGGAATGGATGACCTCGATTCTTTTGCTTCGCTTTATAAATGAGTATGCGGAGGCGCTGGCGGAAGGTCGGCGCATTTACAACGCGCATATTCCTTACCTTTTTAAAGAACGGCGCATCATCATCATTCCTATGCTGAATCCGGACGGTGTTAATTATGCAATCGAGGGGGTATCGGCAGACAATCCTTTGCGAGCACGATTGGAACGTATGAACCCCGCGCATCCCGATTATTCCCACTGGCAGGCCAACGCACGCGGCGTAGATCTCAACCACAATTACGATGCCGGCTTTATTGAATACAAAGCGATTGAAAAGGAGCACGGCATCCTGGGCGGCGGTCCTACACGATACAGCGGCGAATGTCCGGAATCTGAGCCTGAGGTAGGATACCTGTGTAATTTCATGCGATTTAATCTGACAAATATTCATTCGGTCATTACGCTGCATACACAAGGAGAAGAAATTTACTATTCCAGCGGTACGGAAACCTGCCCTCGCTCTCAAAGTATGGCCAAGGCACTTTCCAGGCTGTGCGGATATCGATTGAGCAAACCGGAGGGTCCCGCCTGCTATGGCGGTCTGACCGATTGGTGCATTCGTTCGCTTAACATTCCTTCCTTTACTATTGAATGCGGAAAAGGTGAAAATCCCTTGCCCTTGGACGAGTATTTCTGCGTATACGCCGCACTCAGACAAATGTTGTTTGAAGCACCGCTACTGCTGTAAAGGAGGATTAACATGAAAAAAAGATTTCGTATACTTATTTTGATATGGATCGTTACGCTTATTTTTTCCTCTTTTTCGTTTCCTAGTTTTGCCCAAGAGGTTACCTCTCCCCCCGCTACTGCCCCGGGCAGTTTGGAATTGAACTGTAAAAGTGCCGTGCTGATGGATGCCGCGAGCGGTCAGGTCTTATACGAGCAAAACCCGGACCTTGCTTTGCCGCCCGCATCCGTGACCAAAATCATGACGCTTTTATTGATCATGGAGGCCATTGATTCAGGGAAAATCACGTTGAATGATATGGTATCAACCAGCGAATATGCAGCAAGCATGGGAGGCTCGCAGGTATATCTCAAGATTGGCGAGACTATGAGCGTCGAAGATATGCTCAAAAGTGTTGTTATCAGCTCTGCCAATGATGCGGCAGTGGCTTTGGCAGAGTTCGTCTCGGGAGACATAGACAGCTTCGTTCGCCGTATGAATTCAAGAGCCGCCGAATTAGGCATGAGTGCTACGCATTTTGAAAACGTAACCGGCCTGGATGATTCGGCACAAAATCACCTGACCAGCGCAAAAGATATTGCCATCATGTCCCGCGCCTTGATTGCACATCCAACCATCCTCAAATACAGTTCTATCTGGATGGATACCATCCGCGGAGGCGCTTTTGGGTTGACCAATACCAATCGGCTGATCCGTTTCTATCGAGGCGCTACGGGACTAAAAACGGGCTCTACGTCCAAAGCCGGCTTTTGTGTGTCCGTGACCGCGCAACGCGACGGTCTGTCTTTGATCTGTGTTATTATGGGAGCAGAAAGCCGGGATATCCGCAACGCGCAGGCAACCAAGCTATTGGATTGGGGTTTTGCCAATTATGCGGCGTTTGAAAAGGCCGGGCAGACGGTTCCTCCCGTTCGTGTAACCGGCGGCATAGAGTCACTTTGTCCTGCCGGGTATGAAAAGTTTTGTGCGGTTGTTAATAAAGACAGTCTCGGACGAATCCAACAAAAGATATGCATGGAAGATTCCGTTTCAGCGCCCATTCAAGCAGGCGACCGTATTGGAAAGGTCGAATACTATTTGGATGGAGTATTACTTGGAAGCGTAGACATTACCGCCCAAAATGACATTCCAAGGATCGATTTTTGGGGCGTATGGCTGCGGATGATCAGAAAAATCATACTCTGTTAAAGGATTTTCTTATGAAAATGAAGAAAATTTAAAGTTTCCCTCAAAAAAACAGAAAATACGCTTGCATTTACTTGAAAACAGGTGTAAAATAATGGTAAAGTAAACATAGGAGAAGTGTTACAGATGACTTTGAAATTAAACGATCATTATCTTCAAAAGTTTATCCGCCCGCAAGAATACATCAATATTCAATCCTCAATCACAGCGGCACACGAACAGCTGATCAGCCGTAGCGGTGCCGGAAACGATTTCCTTGGTTGGGTAGATCTGCCCGAGAACTACGACAAGGAAGAATTCGCCCGCATCAAGATCGCAGCTGAAAAGATCCGTAAATCCTGTGACGTTTTGATCGTCATCGGTATCGGTGGCTCTTACCTTGGTGCCCGCGCTGTCATTGAGTTTATCAACGGCCAGCAGTACAATCAGATCAACGGTAATGCCCCCGACATCTATTATGCCGGACGCGATATCAGTGCTGCATCTATGAATGAATTGCTCCGCATTTGCGAGGGCAAAGACATTTGCATTAACGTCATTTCCAAATCGGGAACCACCACGGAGCCCGCGGTTGCATTCCGCGTATTCCGTGCCCTTTTGGAACAAAAATACGGTTCCGACGGCGCACGCGAGCGCATTTTCGTCACTACCGACCGCGCTCGCGGCACGCTGAAAAGCTTCTCGGACGAGGCTGGCTATGAGACCTTCGTCGTTCCGGATGACGTCGGCGGTCGATTCAGCGTTTTAACTGCAGTAGGACTTCTGCCCATTGCCGTAGCCGGCATTGATGTTGACGCACTGATGCAAGGTGCGAATGACGCCCGTCTGGCATTTTCGGATGCTGATATCAATAACAATGATTGCTACCGTTATGCGGCTATCCGTAACATATTGTACCGCAAGGGTAAAGTGACTGAGATCCTTGTCAGCTACGAAACATACGCCCAGATGTTCAGCGAATGGTGGAAGCAATTGTACGGCGAAAGTGAAGGTAAAGATGGCAAGGGTATTTTCCCTGCTTCCGTCGTTTTCTCGACCGACCTGCACTCGCTGGGCCAGTTCATCCAGGACGGTACAAAAAATCAGTTTGAGACGGTCATTTCGGTGGAAAATTCGGAGGATCATTTTATCATTCCCAATGACCCCAACAATATCGACGGTTTGAACTTCTTATCCGGCATGGAACTGGACGAAGTCAAGAACAAAGCGATGCTCGGCACCTTGCTCGCACACGAGGACGGCGGTGTTCCCAATATCGTTTTGGAGCTGAAGGATCGCTCCGCTCACTCGTTGGGTTACCTGATCTATTTCTTCGAATTGGCTTGTGCGATCTCCGGTTACATCCTGGGGGTTAATCCTTTCGATCAGCCCGGTGTTGAGGCATACAAGAAAAATATGTTCGCACTTCTTGGTAAGCCCGGATATGAGGATCAAAAAGCAGCTCTGGAAGCACGCCTTTGACCAAATGCATTTGTGCAAATTAAACAATTTTTATCAAATGTGATAAATTTATATTGACATTTTATAGAAAATAGTTTATAATAATGTCAGTCCAAAGGGACCATTATCCCCACAAGACCGACAAACAGAGGAGGAAAATTAATATGATTAAACTCATTATCGGCATCAAAGGTACAGGTAAAACCAAAACACTGATTCAAATGGTTAACTCGGCTCTGGAAACCACCGGCGGCAACGTTGTTGTTCTGGAAAAAGGTGAAAAGCTGAGATATGACATTAAATATCAAGCACGTCTTGTCAACACTGACGAATATTACGTAAGCGACGCACAGTCCCTCTATGGTTTTGTGGCAGGCCTTCTTGCAAGCAATCACGACATCACTGAGTTGTTCATCGACTCCGCACTCAAGATCTGCAACAACGATCTTCCCTCTTTCGAAAAGCTGGTAGAAGAGCTTGACGTTCTTACCGTAAAGAAAGAGCTCAACGTTACTATCACCGCTTCCATGCCCGAAGAGGATGCCACGGACATCATCAAAAAGTATCTGTAATTTGGATAGCAAGAACCCCGAGATCAAAGATCTCGGGGTTCACTTTTTATTCTTTGGAAATTACTTTCTCTTGCCAGGATCTCTTGTGACACCCAGGACACTAGCCAAAAGTTTACACAGTTATCGTAGAGTCACATTTGGAGAAAGAAAGCACGCGGGGCTCCACATTCAGAGGAGCCCCGTCTCTTATACGGTAACAAATCGGTAAACCGTCGTATAGTCATATACTTCGCCGGGACGAAGCACAACGTCTGTGAATTTTTCGTGGTGCACACTGTCCGGCATTTTCTGTGTTTCCAAGCAAAGTGCCATTTGCTTTTGCTTAATGACGCCGCGCTTGAAGCGATTGCCATCGTCCACGAGGAAATTTCCCGAATAGAACTGAACACAAGGCAGATCCGTATACAGTTCCATGCGACGGCCGCTGGCGGAATGCTCCAGATAGCCGCGGAGTGGAACAGAACCGTCTGTTGCTTCCCCGCTTGCAAAGTTGAAGCAGTGGTCGTAACCGCCTGCCAATTGCATATCGCGGCAACGCTCATCCGGCCAAAAATTCTGTCCGATCGTCTTAGGAGAACGGAAATCAAACGGCGTTCCCTCCACCGACGAACGAACACCGGTCGGGATCAATTTCTCGTCGGTTTGCAAATAGTCTGACGCATCAAGACACAACACGTGATCCAATATCAGCCCGGAGTCATAGCCACCCAAATTAAAATAAGCGTGGTTGGTGAGATTGACGGGCGTGGCTTGATCGGTTGTCGCGCGATAATGAATTTTAAGCGCATTGTCTTCGGTCAAAGTATAGGTCACACAAACGTTCAATGTACCGGGATAACCCTCTTCTCCATCAGGAGAAATAAGAGACAGTATAAGCTTTGGCTCATCTCCGTCCATGGGCGAAACCTCCCAGAAGCGACGGTCAAAGCCAATGCGGCCGCCGTGCAGATGATTGCCTTTGTCGTTCGGATACAGCGTGTAGGTCTTACCATCCAAATCAAAGGATGCACCTCCGATGCGGTTGCCGAAGCGACCGATCAAAGCTCCTACGTAACCATCGCTGGCCTCCAGTGCGCGTGCATCATCATATCCACACACCACATCAGCAAATTTCCCATCGCGATCGGGTACATGCATCTGCCAAATCACTCCGCCGAAATCCGAGATCAGGACACGCATTCCGGAAGAATTAGTCAACCAATAACCTGTGACCTTGCGTTCATCCAACAGTGTACCAAGCGGTTGAATTTCAATGTTCTTCATATTTATTCCTCGTCGGGATAGCCGTCAGGGTTTTGGGACTGCCAACGATGAGCATCGCGGCACATATCATCCAGATCAAATTCGGCCTTCCAGCCCAGCATCTTCTCGGCAAGCGAAGGATCTGCGTAGCACTCGTCAATATCGCCGGGACGGCGTTCAACGATCTGATAAGGAATGTTAAGACCGGTCACGCGCTCGTAAGCGTTAACCATGTCCAAAACGGAGTAGCCGTTACCGGTTCCTACGTTATAATATTCGACGCCCGTAACGGTTCTGGCACGATCCAAAGCTTTCAGATGGGCGCGGGCAAGGTCAACCACGTGAATATAGTCGCGCACACCCGTACCGTCGTGAGTAGCATAATCATCGCCAAACACGCGCAGATAAGGCAACTTGCCCTGGCCAACTTGGGTAATATAGGGGAACAGATTGTTGGGAATGCCCTTGGGATCCTCACCGATCAGACCGCTCTCGTGAGCACCGATGGGATTGAAATAGCGCAAGATAGAGACGCTGAACTCGGGATCTGCGGTGTGCAGATCCTTAAGAATGCGCTCGATCATCAGCTTGGTTTCACCGTAAGGATTGGTGGTCGACAAGGGGAAATTCTCGCGGATCGGCACGCTCTCCGGCTTGCCGTAGACAGTCGCAGAGGAGCTGAATACAATGCGCTTGGCACCATATTTCTGCAACATTTCACAAAGAATCAATGTACCCGTAATGTTATTATGATAGTAGCGCAGAGGCTGAGCGCAGGATTCTCCCACTGCCTTCAAACCTGCAAAATGGATGCAGCTTTCGATATCGTAGGTCTGGAACACCTTCTCCACTGCTTCGCGATCCAAAAGATCGACGCGGCACAGCGTAACTTCTTTGCCCGTGATGGTACGGATGCGATCCAAAACGCAAGGCTTACTGTTGCAGAAATTATCCAGAATAACGATATCCTCGTTTGCGTTCAAAAACTCAACAGCGGTATGAGAGCCGATAAATCCGGCACCGCCCGTGATCAAAATTGCCATATTTCTTCTCCTTACAAAATCAGATATAACTTTCAATGATCGCCTGCATCTGCGGCATTTTTTCTTCCATATCACGTACCAGCTTCATCTGATTGCGGGCACGGTCAAGGTTGTGCTTGGGATGCTTGATACGGAAGTAGGTATCACCATTCAGATAGTCGGTCAGGAAGCGAAGACCGCACTCCAGCGTCATCATGTATGCGCCCATGGGAAGTGCCTTGACTTCATCCACCGTCAGGGAGCCATCAAGACCGCCGACAAAGCCTTTGGCAAACGCGGCGAATTTGTCAATATCCATGTTGACCAACGAAAGATCGGTCTCATCCTCGGCAGCCGTCGACGCGCCAAAGCGGATAGCATCGCCGAAATCTGCCAGCACGGAACCGGGCATGACGGTATCCAAGTCAAGAATACAAATGCCCTTGCCCGTCTCGTCATCGATCATAATATTGTTGAGCTTAGTATCATTGTGAGTAACGCGCAACGGAAAACGACCGTCACGAATGCCGTCCATGATAAAGCCTGCGTGTACCTTACGCTCGTTGAAAAAGGCAATTTCCTCTTCAACCTCTTGGCGACGGCCGACAACGTCCGCTGCAACGACCTGTTCGTAATACTCATAGCGTTTTACGGTATCGTGGAAAGCGGGGATGGTCTCCGTCAGTTGCGAGGCATCGAAATCCGCAAGCTCGCGCTGGAATGCGCCGAATGCGCCGCCAACCTCACAAAACATCTCATCCGAAGTGGCTCTGTCATAGGTTCTGGCGTTCTCGATGGTCAAATACATACGCCATACTTCATCTTCCATCGTAAGGTAGACGTTTCCTTGCTTGGTAGGGATCAGCTGCAGGGCCTCGCGGTCCGCATCTCTTCCTCTCTCCACCAACTTCTTCTGCAAATGGCGAGTTACCAACGAGATATTATTCATCAAGCCAGCAGTGTTCTTAAAGATGACTGTATTAACTTTTTGCAAAATATAAGAGCGCGGCGCATCCGTAACCAGATGATACGTACGGTTAATATGTCCTGTCGTAATTTCTTCCACTCGAACAATGTTTTCGGTGATACTAAATTGCTTTGTGATTTCAAGAATGTAACTTTGCAAGGCGTTATCCATTTGTTTCCTCCATGTGATGCCATGTTGGCATAAATACTACCATATATATTAGCACAATACGGAACAAAAATCAAGACATCCTTCCATTTTTGATTATCGTTTTCTTTATTTTCTATATAACTATTGACAATACTTCCGATTTGTGATATAATCATGTGTCTCAAATGAGACACATTTGGAGGGACGAATGGAAAAAGAAGTGAACATCGCAGCTTTGAGAAAATTTCATCTTTGGGCTTCCTTGCCGGATGAGTTATGGCAAATACTAACAAGCAAGATGCTATGGAGATCCTTCAGTGCAGGGGATACCGTGTTCCCTTCCGACGATACTGAACAGTGCCTTTGCGTGCTGTGGAGCGGTCGGGCGCGCGTTTATTCCAAGTCTTCCACACCGGCGCATTCTTCGCTTTTGCGCACCATGGAAACAGGAGCAATTTTCGGCGTACATTGCATTTTCAATTCGGATATTCCGCCGCAAAGTTCCATCATTGCCCAAGGCCCCTGTCGCGTAGCATTGGTCCCCGCTGAAGTATGGGAAAAAATATTGATTTCTCACAGCCCAACCATGGCCCATTACGTGTCTTTTCTCACCCAACGAATCGAATTTCTCAATCGCAAGGTGCAATACCTGACGGCAGGAAGCGCCGAACGACGGCTTTCCTTATATTTATTATCCCAGATCCCAGAGGATGATGTCCCGCATCGTTTGGATGTCTCTGCCGTGTCCCTGGCAGATCTTTTGGATCTCGGGCGCGCCTCTTTGTATCGCGCGCTGGACAAATTGACCGCTGACGGTTTTCTGATCCGTGACGGTCACACGTATACTCTGCATAACCGAGAGGCTATGCTCTTGTATTATTCTTAATTCCTACGACCGTTGTCTTCAACTGTCGCTCGAATATATCTACTTTGAAAGGTTGGAAATCTATCATGAAAAAATCGACTCTTTTTGTACGTATCTTCGCTCTTTTGATGGCGTTAAGCATGATCTTCGTCTTAGCTGCTTGCTCTCCCAAAGATGAGCAACCACCCTTGGATAATGATAATGATAATGACAATGCAGATGCTCTTGATACCAATTTGCAAATCAACGTGACCGTTCTCAGCGGCACAACAGGCTTTAGCATGGCCCCTTTGATGCAGAACAAAGCTGACGGCAAAGCAACGCTCAATTACAATTTCAAGGTGGAGTCGGATGCTTCCGTCGTCAACGCGGCTCTGATCAACGGCACCGTCGATATCGCCGCCCTTCCCACCAACGCCGCCAGTGTTGTCTATAATAAGACCAACGGTGCAATCCAAATTTTGACCGTCAACACCCTGGGTGTTCTGTATCTGTTGGATAACGGCAACAATATTACCTCTTTTGAGGATCTGCGCGGAAAGACCGTTGCGGCTCCCGCACAGAATCCCACCTTCATCTTCCAATATCTGTGTGAGCAAAACGGCTTGAAGGTCGGAAAAGTCGGAGACACCGACGCTGACGTCATCATTGACAACGGCTATACCAGTCCCGCAGAATTGCAGGCAAACGTCGCCGCAGGTAACGTCACGTTAGCAGTACTTCCCGAGCCTCTGGTGACCATCGTAAAAAGCTCCAACGCTGACGTCAAGGTAGCCATGGATCTGACCGCAGAATGGAACAAGGTATCTCCCGAAAACTCGCTTGTACAAGGCTGTATCGTCGTCCGTCGCGAATTTGCTGAACAGCATCCTGCCGAAGTTGCCGCCTTTTTGAAAGAATACGAAGCCTCGGTCAACTTCCTTATGAACAACGTTAACGAGGCTGCAGAAATGGTAGCCGCCCAGGGTATTTTTGCCAAGGCAGCCATCGCCGCCAAGGCCATTCCCAACTGCAATATTTGTTACATGACGGGCGAAGAAATGAAAACCGCCATGTCGAACTTCTTGTCTATCATGTTGCAGGTTCAGGCAACCTCCATTGGTGGCAAATTGCCCGGTGACGATTTTTATTACGGTATAAAATGAAACCGAACTCACTTTACCGTCGTGTGTTCCATACCGGTGTCGGCAAAGCCGTGGCAATCGTTTGCTCCGTTGTGCTTTGGATTTCGATCTGGCATCTTGCCTCCGTCCGCTTAGGAAAGCCCTTGCTTTTGCCGACACCCTTATCCGTAGCAAACCGTCTGGGTGAGCTGATGGGGACCGGCCCATTTTGGCGATATACCCTTCACTCACTATTTCGCGTGTTGGGTGGCATCGTCTCGGGCGTCATGGGAGCTTTGATCGTATCCGCCTTGACTGCCGCCAGCCGTCCCGCCGAGATATTGCTCACGCCCGTCATTACCGTCATCAAAAGCACGCCCGTGGCCTCCTTTATCATTTTGGCTATGTTGTGGATCGCTGATGATAAATTGCCCACGTTTATTTCATTTTTGATGGTCTTTCCGGTCGTATGGGCCAATTTGCATACGGCACTGAGATCCATTCCCGCGCCGTATCACGATCTGGCTAAAATATACCGTTTACCGCTCCCGAGACGCATCCGCCGTATTTATGCCCCGAGCGCACTTCCCTATTTTCTGTCAGCCTGCCGCTCCTCGCTCGGTCTTGCTTGGAAAGCGGGCATCGCCGCCGAAGTGTTGGCTCTTCCAGCGCTTTCCATCGGAAAGCAACTCAATGAATCCAAACTCTACTTGGAAACAACCGATCTGTTCGCCTGGACTATTGTCGTCATCTTTTTAAGTCTCTTCTTGGAAATGATTGCAAAATATGCCTTCCGTCGCTTACAAAAATCGACCGATGAGGCAACCAACGCACGGGAGGTACAAATATGATACAACTGCAAAACGTGTCACTTACCTACCCCAACGGCAAAACCGTCAAAACCGTGTTTGACGATCTTTCGCTTGAAATTCCCAGTGGCAAGACCACCGTCATCATGGGACCGTCGGGCTGCGGCAAAACCACGCTGCTACGCCTGATGTCCGGTCTGATCTCTCCAGCTTCGGGAAATGTTACGTGTGAAACGAAGGATATTTCCTATCTGTTTCAGGACACTGCTCTGCTCCCTTGGCTGACGGCAGCCGAGAACGTCAATCTGGTTTTGTCGGACACCGCAAAAACGCTTCCTACGGCCAAAGAATGGCTTGCGCGCGTGGGCTTAGCCGATGAGGCTGACACCTATCCCGCCTCTCTTTCGGGCGGTATGCGCCAGCGTGTGGCCCTGGCACGCGCGCTCTCAACGGATGCCGAGCTGTTGCTGTTGGACGAGCCTTTTCGTGGGTTGGACGAGCAACTGCATACCGGGATGCGCGATCTGATTCATGGGTGCCGCCAAGGAAAAACGACGGTGATCGTGACGCACGACGCGCAGGATGCAGCAATCGGAGATTGCCGCATCGTCTTTGACGAAAACAGAAAAATCACAGCAGAATAAATGAACCGCCGAGAGCGAAAATATGCTCTCGGCGGTGTTTCTTATGAATTTTTAAGTATAATTGTTGTCAAAGCTTTTTTCTGTTCTTCTGTGGGAGGCGTTAACTTACCATTGTTCAGGAGAGTAACAATGCAGTGAAGCAAAAACCATCCGTCAGCGTGGAAAACAAACTGCAGTTCATATGCCTTTGCTTTGCGAAGATGGGTAGGTACAGAGTTCAAGACCGCCTCAACATAAGGAGCCTTTATATCTTCAAATAAATTCTTGTATTTTTCCTTGATCTTTTCGCCTATTTCAAGAAGCTTTGTTTGAATTTCTTTGTTTCTCAAAACGATGGCCTGCCATGCTGTTTTGAAGTGTCCGTCATAATCTCCCCAGGTTTTGATATATCCGCGTTCGGAAAGCCATGCGTAATCCTCCTTCGAAAGAAGATTTTCTTCCTCGTGCTCATACAGCGAGAGAACACGCTCTGCAACTTCATGTTCATATTGATTTACTCCGATGCGACGCCCCGACCACTCGGTATCGACCTTCCAAAGCATATGATCTACATTAGTGTCATAATACGGTCCACACCAATCTCTCATGTAAACATAATCGTCCGGTAATTTCAAATCATCCGGCACAACCGCAGCGTGGGCAATATTATGCGCTCCGTCGGGGCGAATGGTAGCAACTTCTTCAAAGGTGATTGTACTATCCATCAGTTTTTCACCCGACATTGCGGCTATATACGGTATGAGCGACCACAAAAGGAAGTTTTTATCTCTCAAGGGATTTTCTTTTGTGGAACCTTGAAGCATTTTATTGCAGAAAATATTTTCATCGTCCAAAACACCACTGCTCATTAGTTCCTCGTACAGCTCATTTGCAAATAATCCAGCCGCTTTTTTATACATTGCGTCCTGCATAGTCAAAAGCTCGGCTGTCGGCTCACTTATGATAAAATTAACGATATACTTATCCACGTTTTGCTTCAGAAAACCGTATTCCTCCAAAAAGTCTACTTCGGTTTCCACATATACAGGTGAAACACCAAGGGCATCAGCAATCTCACTGACGGTTTTCGCTTCGTTACGCACGCAATAACAAATGTTCTGCGCCAAAGCGGAACGGAAAAATTCGTCAACCGATTTCGATCCGATAGAGCCGTCAATACCGTATGTATGAAATTTAATAGGATTGAATTTCAACTCACTTGTTTTTCTCATAATATCCATACCTTTCTTCAATTCTTTTTTAGCTTCAAACAAGTGCCATTTAACAGTGCCTAGAGGAATATCCAGCTCGTTTGCAATATCGGCTTGCTTACGGTTTTCAAAATAGTATGCAATCACGATTTTGCGTTGGAGCTTTGATAGATATGCGATTTCGCTCTGCAATCTACGGATAGCATCGGCGTTGTCGTCGTCATCAAAAATAGAGTCGGGATCGGCAATGATCTCTGCTACCTCATCAATAGATACACCAATGACGCTTTTGGCTGAATTTCGGTAATAATTGCTGAGCGTATTATGTGCAATCGTCCAAATAAATTTGCTAACATCCCCGATATCGTCTTTGATCAAAAGTGCGCGGAACGCCTTTAATACGATATCCTGCGATAGATCCTCCGCATCCTGCTCGTTTTTGCACCGTTTCAGCGCAAAACCGAATATGGGCTTTAGATATTCAGTTATAATTTTTTCGGCATCTTGTCTTGTCACTTGTTTGTACCTCGTTGAAAGCTTTCACCCATATAGACACGGTTTTTGAAAAAGGTTGGAACTTTTCTAAATTATTATATCATAAATTTGTGAATTAATCTATAATAAAAGTGCCGAGAGCGAAAATATGCTCTCGGCGCTATTTTACATTCTCTTTTTCATATGCTCCAAGGCGCCCTTCTCAAGTCTTGACACCTGGGCCTGCGAGATGCCGATCTCCTCGGCGATCTCCATTTGAGTCTTATTCTGGTAAAAGCGCTTCATGATAATGTTACGCTCGCGTTCGCTCAAGGATTGTAGCGCGTCACGCAGCAAAATGTTCTCAAGCCACGCTTCATCCGAGCTGTCGGCACTGCTATCGCGCAGCTGATCCATCACGTAAACAGAATCGCCGCCTTCCGTGTACACGGGCTCATACAGCGAGATCGGCTCCACGATCGCCTCCATGGCACGTAATACTGCCTCTTTCTTTTCCCCAAGTATCGATGCCAAGTGTTCCAAATCCGGCTCGCTTTCTTTTTCTCTTATCCATTCTTCCCTTGCCTGTAACGCACGATATGCCAGGTCCCGCACCGAGCGGCTGATACGAATGGTATTGTTGTCCCGTAGATACCGCCGAATTTCGCCAATGATCATCGGAACAGCATACGTGCTGAATTTAACATCAAGATCAACGTTGAAATTATCCACCGCTTTGACGAGTCCAATGCACCCGACCTGAAACAGATCGTCCATGTTCTCTTTACGATTGGTAAATCGCTGAATAATACTGAGAACCAATCGCAAATTCCCACAGATCAACTCGCTTCTCGCTTCACGGTCGCCGTCTTTCGTACGCAACAAAAGCGCCCTTTTTTCCGCATCGTTTAACACACGCAACTCCGACGTGTTAACGCCGCATATTTCAACTTTGTTATAATACATACAATACCCCTTCTGACGAGGAGATACGTTTGCCATTTCCCGTCAAAAAAGAGTATTGTCGGACAAAGCCGCCCTTTATTCAAGGACGGCTTTGCCTGTTTTTGGATGAATTAAAATTTCGTATCGATCTCGTATTGGCCCTGGTCTCCCGAGCGGATGGACGTATGATAAAAGGCTCTTGCTGCATTGATCATGTGCAAAATATCCTCCACCCCTGCCGTTTCATAGGCCGAGTGCATCGCCAACTGAGCGAGGCCGATATCCAACGTCAACATGGGAATCTGAGATACCACGATATTGCCCAGCGTTGAGCCACCACGGATATCCGAGCGGTTCAGGTAGGTCTGAGTTGGGACATCGGCACGCTTGCAGACTGTACTGAAAATAGCACCGCTGATAGCATCCGTCGCGTAACGCTGCTCCGATTGATGCTTGATGACAATACCCTCGTTCATGTGAGGTGCATTCTGGGCATCCGCATATTCCGGATGGTTGGGATGCTGGGCATGGGCATTATCTGCCGACAAAATACAACTGTTTGCAAAACGGCAATACAGGCCTTGTGTACCGACGTCTGTTACACCGATGGCCTCATCCACGCGGGAAAGAACATCGCCCAAGAACGAAGACGCCGCACCCTGGCGGGAACTGCTTCCGATCTCTTCGTTATCAAACACGGCCAGCACGGGTACGACATTCGGATGGGCGCCCGCAACAAAGCCCTTCAGCGCACCAAAAGCGCACATCAGATCGTCCAAGCGAGGAGCCGAAATGAACTCCTCCTGCAATCCCCACAGTTTCCCTTCATCGCGGACGTACAAAAACAGGTCGTGACCGATGATCGATTCTTTATCACAGCCGAGCTTATCCGCAATCAGATCAAGCAAATGCGTTTCTCCGGCGGCAGAACCGACAAGCGGAAGCATATCCACCTGCATATTGTATTTTTTGCCATCATTGGCCGTACGGTCCATGTGGATCGCCACATTGGGAATCAAAGCGATGTCCTGATCCAGATGCACGGGCACGGAGCGAATACCATTCTCGTCGGCTATCACGGCACGGCCGGCAACAGACAGAGGGCGATCCATCCAAGAAGAGCAGATCATACCGCCATAACGCTCGACGTTCCATTTGGCGCATTTCGCGGAGGATTGTTCAAAGTCTGCTTTAAGCTTGAAACAAGGGGAATCTCCGTGCGCCGCGATGACCTGATAGCCGGTTGCTTGTTCCAGATCCGAAGGCATTGCGAACGCAATGAGCGAAGACTGGTTGCGATTGACATAATATTTACCGCCGGCGACAAGATTCCAGCTTGTTCCCTCTTCCAGCTTGACAAATCCGTTTTCAGCAAGAATCCCCTCCAGCGTTGCAGTGGTTTGATAAGCCGTGGGACATCTCTTGATAAAATCGAACAGTTCATAAGCAATTTGTTTGGTTTGTTGTGTATTCATTATAATATTTCCCTTTCGTTTTTATTTCCGTGGAAATTATTTTTCAGTAATTTAATCGTTTTTTCCGCTCTTTCCAATCGAGCATCAGTGCCGTCATCAAAGCGTGATATGCCGGCGAATGATCGGGCTGGAGAAAATGAGCAAACTCGTGCATCACTACGTATTCGATGCACTCCCGCGGTTGATCGAGCAAGTATAAATTGAAATTAAGCGTTCCTTTTTTGAAATTACAGCTTCCCCATCGAGTTTTCATGGGGCGAATACGGATCGCCGTGGGAGAGGTGATAAACCGACGTTGCTCCTCCGTCAAGGACAGAGCGAGAAAACGAGGCAAGATCAAATCTCTGTGGCATTCGTGAATAATTGCCAACAGCCGTTCTTGTTTTGCCGCCTGTTCCGTCGGAAGACTTTCCTCTACGGGTACCGTCGGAAGATCGCGATTTCGACGGACCGCTTGCGCAATTTTTTCGCCGTAGCGAGCGAGAAAAGCGTCGATCCGACATTGCGGTGTTAGGCGAGGTACGGACAGCCGTATGCTTCCGTCGGCACGCACACGCAAATTCATACGCTTAACACCGCCGATGTATAATTCATATGGATAGTCCATATTTCCGTAGCGGAAATACTTCAGCTTACATTTCTGCTTCATGCTTACTTTCTTGCATCAACACTGCGTAATCTGCAATCCAGTTCATACAACGCAGTTTTATTGGAATCCCATCGAAGCAGTTCGCTCGCTTGACCATAGGTCAGCCAAGCGTATTTTTTATGCTCATGCGAAAGCGTTATTTCTTGCTGACATTCAAATGCGAAGGAATACTCCGGAATAACATACATATCTTCATCCCAATGTTGCCGATGAATTTGAGAAAAACAAGTATTTGGAACAAAGGCGGTATTTTTTAATGCGTATATATTCTCCGAATGAACACCGATCTCCTCGAAGATCTCCCTTCGGGCAGCCTCGAACGGCGTTTCTTTATCCTCACCACCGCCTGCAACAAACTGCCACTGGTCGTAATCAGCGCGGTGAAATACACAGTACAGCGGCGTTCCATCCACTATTTTGTACGGCAGAACTAAAATTTGAAATGGTGCGCGCATACAACATCCTCCTGTGCAAGATTTGCTATATTATACCACACCCGCTCCCCCTTTGTAAACCCTTTCCTATCCACTTGTCGAAATATTTTTCCAAAAGGCTTGACAATCCTATCCTTTTCGGATATAATAACGGTGTATATAAACGTTGCCAAAAGCATTGATGAGGAAGAGTACGAAAGTTTGTTCGGCCAAGAGAGCGGACGGTTGGTGTGAGTTCGCGCGAGCATTTTTCGGAAGGTCGCCCCTGAGCTGTCCGTGCCAACCGCTGTGTGCGCAGTAGTGCGGATCGGCTGCCCGCCGTTATCGGGTTAGAAGTCGTTGTCGGCTTCTTGTGAGTGCGCACTCTTGGAGTGTGAAATCAGGTGGTACCGCGTCCATCGTCCTGATATTTCGGGATGGTGGATTTTTTGTTTTCATCGAGTCGGAGCAACGTTTTAATTTATCCAATCATAGTATACGGAGGACTATCATGGCACAATCTTATCATGAACTGCCAAAAACCTACAACCCCGCCGATTTTGAGGAGCGTATTTATCAAAATTGGTGCGACAAGGGTTATTTCACGCCCGATCCCAAATCGGATGCCGAACATTTCTCGGTGGTTATTCCCCCTCCCAACGTTACGGGACAGCTTCACATGGGACATGCCCTTGACGAGACGCTGCAAGACATTCTGGTTCGTCACAAGAGAATGCAGGGCTACAACACGCTGTGGGTACCCGGTACCGACCACGCGGGTATCGCAACCCAGATCAAGGTTGAAGAGCAGCTTCGCGTCAATGAAGGCCTGACCCGCTACGATCTCGGCCGCGAAAAGTTTTTGGAGCGCGTTTGGGATTGGAAGAATAAGTACGGTGACAGAATTATCAGCCAGCTCAAAAAGCTGGGTGCCTCCTGCGACTGGACCCGCGAGCGTTTTACAATGGACGAAGGATGCTCGAGAGCCGTTCGCGAGGTGTTTGTTAACCTTTACGACAAGGGTCTCATCTACCGCGGCTACCGCATCATCAACTGGTGCCCTCACTGCCTGACCGCACTGTCCGACGCCGAGGTTGAGTATAAAGACCAGCCCGGTCATTTCTGGCACATCAAATATCCCATTAAGGGTGAGGACGGCTACGTTGTCGTCGCTACCACCCGTCCCGAGACCATGTTCGGTGACACCGCTGTTGCCGTCAACCCCGAGGACGAGGATATGAAGCATCTGATCGGCAAGACTCTCATTCTGCCTGCCGTTGGCCGTGAGATTCCCGTGATTGCCGACTATTACGTTGAGATCGGCTTTGGTACGGGCTGTGTGAAGATCACCCCTGCTCACGACCCCAACGACTTCTTGGTCGGTCAGCGTCACAACCTGGAGCAGATCAAGGTCATGAACGATGACGCGACCATGAACGCATACGCCGGCAAGTACGAGGGTATGGACAGATATGAATGCCGCAAGGCTCTCGTCGCTGATTTGGAGGCAGACGGCTATCTCATCAAGGCAGAGCCTCACGACCACAACGTCGGCACCTGCTATCGTTGCGGAACGACGGTTGAGCCTATGACGAGCGATCAGTGGTTCGTCAAGATGAAGCCCCTGGCAGAGCCTGCCATTGAGGCCGTTGAGAACGGTTCGATCAACTTCATCCCCGAGCGTTTCTCTAAGAACTATTTCAACTGGATGAATAACATCCTTGACTGGTGCATTTCCCGCCAGCTGTGGTGGGGTCATCGCATTCCCGCCTTCTACTGCGACGATTGCGGCGAGATGACCGTTTCTAAAGAAGACATTACCGTCTGCCCCAAGTGCGGCGCTCCCGTCCGTCAGGAAGAGGACGTACTTGACACTTGGTTCTCTTCTGCTCTGTGGCCCTTCTCTACTCTTGGATGGCCCGATCAGACCGAAGATCTCGCTAAATATTATCCCACCAGCGTTCTCGTTACAGGTTACGACATCATCACCTTCTGGGTTTCCCGTATGATTTTCTCGGGTCTGGAGCACATGGGCGAAAAACCCTTCTCCACCGTCTTCATTCACGGTCTGGTGCGCGACGCGCAGGGCCGTAAGATGTCCAAATCTCTTGGCAACGGCATCGATCCGCTCGAAATCATCTCCAAGTACGGTGCGGACGCTCTTCGCTTTGCCCTGGCTACGGGCAACAGCCCCGGAAACGATATGCGTTTCTCGGATGAAAAGATCGAGGCTGCCCGTAACTTTGCGAACAAGCTGTGGAACGCTTCTAGATTTGTCCGTATGAATCTGACGATTGATGACGCCACTCTGCCCGCCATCGAGGATATGGCTACCGAGGACAAGTGGATTCTGACTCTATACAATCAGACAGTCAAGTCCGTCAACGATTCTCTGGAAAGCTTTGAGGTCGGCGTTGCTCTGAGCACGCTGTACGACTTCACCTGGGACGTTTTCTGTGACTGGTATATTGAGCTTTGCAAGGCAAGACTCAACGAAAAGGATACTGCCGCAAATCTGGTCGCGCAAAAGGTTATCTGCCATGTACTCACCGGCATCCTCAAGCTGTTGCATCCCTTCATGCCCTTCATCACGGAGGAGATCTATCAGTCGCTGCCTCATAACGAAAATGAAGAGAGCATTATGATCGCACGCTATCCCGTTTACGATGCGGCATTGTCCTTCTCTGAAGATGCCGAGCGCATGAATGTTATCATCGACGCCATTCGTGCCATCCGAAACCGCCGCAGTGAGATGAACGTTGTTCCCTCCCGCCGCGCCAAGGTATATATTGCCACCGCCCACGCCGAATTCTTCCCTGCCTCCAGCCACGTCTTCTTCCAGCGTCTGGCATCGGCAAGTGAAGTTGAGGTTGCCGACAACTTTGAGGGTAAGCTGAACGCCGACGAGACGGTACAGATCGTTACCTCCGCCGCAACCATCCTGCTTCCCCTGTCTGACATCATCGATCTGGAAAAGGAAAAGGCAAGACTTTCCGCTGAACAGAAAAAACTGGAGGGTGAGATCGCCCGCCTTTCCGGCAAACTCTCCAACGAAGGATTTGTCGCCAAGGCGCCTGCCGCCGTCGTTGAAGCAGAACGTGCCAAGCTGGAAAAATACCGCGAAAACCTCGCTGGCGTCGTCGCGGCACTCGAAAAAATGAAATAATTTCCGATAAGGTGTAACCTTTCCCATTGCTCCTCCGTCTATATAAGTAGAAGCTCTTTTACTCATATGCACGGAGGAGTTTTTTACCAAAAGGAGGATTGCTATGTTAAGAAAAAAAGTTGTTCTCGCGCTCTTTTTGACCCTAGTATTCTGTCTCATGCTTACTTCCTGCAAAGCAAGCAGTAAACATGATAACTATACCCCCGGAGACAGTATGGCACCATCCATCGATCCCGATTACGGCTATGGAAGCGGCAATGTTGAGTTGCCCGAAGGCAACGTACCGCCCTCTGACGATGCACAAGATGCACTGGATCAGAAGATCATCCGCACCGTTTATATGGATGCGCAGGCCAAAGAATTTGACAAAGCAATCGGGGCAATCCGCACGGCATTGAAGCAATCCGGCGGTTTTGAAGAGACCTTCCGCACCACCAACCGCACCTATGGCAGTACCGACTACTACGCCCGCACCGCGTATATGGTGCTTCGTATTCCCGCAGAAAAACTGGATGCATTTCTAAATGAGATCGGTGGCATGATCCACGTCACCTCTCAAAACTCCAACGCAGAAAACGTAACGAGCGAATACTACGACATTGAAGCGCGTTTGAACGTGTTGGAGAGTGAGCGGGCAGTGTACGAAAAAATGTTGGCAAACGCTAAAAACACCTCCGAAATGCTCAACATTCAAGATCGCTTGTATAATGTCATTAGTGAAATCGAGGCTTTCAAAACGCGCCTTCGCGTACTGGAAAGTCAGGTATCCTACTCCACTGTTACCCTCAATTTAAGTGAGGTCGTTGAATATTCTCAAATCAAAACGCCCGACGATTCCTTCTGGTCACGCATCTCCAATGCTTTCGTCACCAGCTGGCGCAAGTTTGCCATCAATAGCCAGAATTTTGCCGTTTGGTTTATCGGCGCATTCCCTACGCTGCTTGTTCTTGCCATCATTGGTTTTAGCGCGGGATGGATTGTTCTAAAGATCAAACGAAAAAAGAAAAAACAAGAACAACACACACCTGTTTCCACCCAGGAAATAAAGGAAAATCCTGAAGAATAAATCACAGCCGACGGCACTTGATAACTGCCGTCGGCTGTTCATTTCATCTATATTTTGATACTGACTTCTCCGCTATCCAAAGAAATTTCCTTTCCATCCGGAGTTCTTACGATCAAGCGATAGGAAGGATCTATGGAAAGCACACGGGCAGGATAAGCTCTGCCGTCTCCTTGATGCACCGTAATCTCCTTTCCGATAGCAATCGACCGACGGCAATATTCGCTATAAATTTCCTGTTCTGCGCCTGATTGCAAATACTTCATCAATCGCTGAATAATGCCAAGTGCAAGCTCACGGAGAACAGAGCCGGCATCTTCTGTCTGTAAAAAAAGTGCTCCGGCAATCGATTTTATCTCTTCCGGGAAGCCTTCTCTTGGCGCAACGACGTTAACACCAATGCCTATCACTGCATAATCCAAGCATTGTGTTCCCGGTTTTACAGCCCCTTCGGTCAAAATTCCGCAAACCTTTTTGCCATCAAGATAAATATCATTTACCCATTTGATGTCCGCCGTTCGTCCCATGGTCTCAATCGCTTGGGCGGTTGCCACAGCAGCTGTGGTAGTCAGGCGTAATGCCTCGGTTGCCAACAGATCGCGGCGAACGATAATGCTCATATACAGTCCCGTTCCGCCGGGCGAAAAAAAGGAACGTTGCATCCTTCCCCGTCCCGCGCTTTGTTCACCGGCTATCACGATCGTCCCATCTGCTGCTCCCGCAGCGGCAAGCTCTTTGGCCAGTGTATTCGTTGATGGCAGATGATCGTACGACCAAACGCGACAATGCGCAGCCTCGTCAACAAAATGTTGTTCCAACCAAGATTTCATACCGTCACCTCCTCATATGTCTTTCAGTATATCATGCGCACAGCGAATTGTCAACGCCGGAATAAAAATTCCCTTGACAAATGTGCCGTCTCGTGATAGAATAATAGGGTAGATTTTTACATATTCAAAAGGAGTTATACGTATGAAAACGTCTCTCGTTATACTCGCAGCGGGCATCGGTTCTCGTTTTGGCGGCGGTATCAAGCAGCTGGAACACATGGGCCCCAATGGCGAGATTATTATGCACTATTCTATTTACGACGCATTGCAAGCCGGCTTTGACGAAGTCGTATTTATTATCCGCAAGGATATCGAGCAGGATTTCCGTGAAATTATCGGAAATGATATGGAAAAAGTTTGTCCCTGCAAGTACGTCTTCCAAGAGTTGGATGACCTGCCCGATGGCTTCTCTCTGCCTGCAGGACGCACCAAGCCTTGGGGTACGGGACAGGCGCTCCTGGCCTGCCGTGGCGTTGTGAACAATCCCTTCATCGTCATCAATGCAGATGACTATTATGGCAAGGAGGGCTTCCGCCTGATCCACGATTATCTGGTCGCAAACAGCGAAGCCGATCCTTTCAAGTTCTGTATGGCCGGTTATATTTTGGATCATACCCTGAGTGACAACGGCGGCGTCTCTCGCGGCGTCTGCACCGCTAATGAAAACCTGGATCTGATTAAAGTCACCGAAACTCACAATATCACCAAGACCGCAGACGGCGCTGCCATTCCCTGCGGTGATAACGATTGGAAGGCACTTGACCCCAAGTCCTACGTTTCCATGAATATGTGGGGCCTTACCCCCGCCTTCATCGAAGTGCTGGCTGAACGTTTCCCCATCTTCTTGTCCAACGTCAAGGAGGGTGACATCAAAGCAGAGTATCTGCTGCCCGGCATCGTGGACGACCTTTTACAGGAAGGCAAAGCAGCCGTCAAGGTTCTTCCCACTGCGGATCACTGGTTCGGCGTAACCTACAAGGAAGATAAGCCCGCTGTTGTTGCAGCTATCAATAAGCTGATCACGGACGGTGTGTATCCTTCGCCGCTGTTCTAATGCAAAAAGAGTCAACATGGATGAATTTCCATGTTGACTCTTTTTTATTATTTTGCGTTTTTCAGAGACAATTCTCTTTCATAAATTATTGCTTTACAACATTGATGCTTTCGTAGCCGTAATATTTCATCCGACGGATATGTGCCTCGGTTATCCTTTCACCGCTGATCACAATCGGTACTGCGGGTGGGCAAGCAACTGTCGGGGATGCACATATTCTGCCAACTGCGCAATCGATCGGAATCATTTCGCTTGGCGCCAGCACAGCCTGTCTCACACCCAAAACAACCTCCGACACACGTTCCAAATTTCGTTCGCATGATAAAGACTCCTTAGGTTCGATCGTTGTCAAGGCAGCGGTAAGGCGTTCAAAGTCTTCGGCACTGTTCTCCGAAGTTACCATCAAAACAAGGAAATCGGGATCCGCAAATTCACATTCAATCCCTTGCTCTTTCAACAATTTTGCAAGTTCCGTTCCGATAAATCCGCTTTTCTTAGCATCAATTACGATTTTTAACGGTTCACCGTTGAGAACACAAAAACCTCGATCTTTCAAATACTTTTTCGTTTCGTTCACCCTCTGCAGGCACTCGGATAAACGGTCGCGATATCCATTTTCAAGATATGCATTGCAAAGATCCAAAGATTGCAATATCAGATAGGAAGGACTCGTGGATGCAAAAAGTGAAAGTGTCTTTCTCGCCCCTTCCATGTATTCTTTCGGAGCGTTGGGAGAAACGTGAAGGTATGCCCCGCCGGTAAGAACGGGGAGCGTCTTATGTGCTGAATCACAGCAAAGGGTAGCTCCCAGAGAAATCGGGTGAAGGGTTGGCAACAAAAAAGCCAAATACGCTCCATGCGCGTTATCAACAAGCAACGGGATTTCAAATTCGTCACACACGGCAGATAACCCCGAAATATCCGAGATATTTCCCAAATAATCCGGCGAAGTAACGTACACCGCGCTTGGTTTTTCCTTTTGTTCCACCAATCGCTCTCGTAACTGATCCGGAGAAATGGTGGCATTGCAAATGTGATTCATCTGATCGGGATATAGCCACTCAACCCGCAGGTCAAGCAATGCGCAAGCATATATAAACGCTTTGTGCGCATTTCTTGCTGCAAGAATCAGCGGTTGCTCTCCCCGAGCATTCTCTTTGACAAGCGCAAGCATAGCGCGTATTGCAAGCGAAGATCCTTCCGTTGAATAAAAGGTATGTGCCGTATGGAAAAGTGCTGTCGCATTTTGCTCACTTTTTTCGATGATCCCGCAAGCGTCATACAAAACGTCAGCTCCTGCGATTTCCGTGATATCTCCGGGCTCGCAACCAAGAAAAGGCTTTCCCTTGTGCCCCGGCATATGAAACCGTACCGTATTCGATTGTATGTAATTTTGAACAAAATCGTATATCGGCGTTTTCATCTTATACCTCTGACAGATATTTAGGCTTACAGACCTACAGAATTCAATCTTGATTCTCCGCGACCTGCATCATAACAGCGCATTCGATACGCTTCTTGAAAAGCTCACATCCGTATTCATAAATTCCGTTGATGCTTCCCGTGGCGTGATAAGAATTGGCCGCACAGCCGCCCGAACAGTACAAGCGTGCCCAACAATCACGACATTCGGGACGCGCGTAGGCATTGCAGGATCTGAATTGATCCTGTGCCTCTGTATTCTTGACACCATTCCAGATATCGCCAAGACTATATTTGGTATCTCCTACGAATTGATGACAAGGGTACAGCTCGCCCCACGGTGTGACCGCCATATATTCGGTACCCGAGCCGCAGCCCGTGATACGCTTATAAATGCAGGGACCGTTTTTAAGATCGAGCATATAATGGTAGAACGTAAACGGACGGCCTTCTTTTTTGCGCTTGATCATTTCTTTGGCAAGAATCTCATATTGCTCCAAAATGATCGGCAAATCCTCCGCCGTCAAAGCGCAGGGATCGTCAGCAGAACAGACCACAGGTTCCATCGAAAGCTCGGTGAATCCAAGATCCGCCATGTGTATGATATCGTTGGTGAAGTCCGTATTATGATGTGTGAAGGTACCGCGAACGTAATACCCTTTGCCGCCGCGTTTTTCTACAAGGCGCTTGAAATTCGGAACAATCACATCATAACTGCCGCGTCCGGCATAATCCACACGGAAACGATCGTTGACAGATTTACGACCGTCCAAAGACAATACGACGTTGTGGCATTCTTTGTTCAGAAAATCAATCATGTCATCCGTCAACACCATACCGTTGGTTGTATACGTGAAACGGAAATTTTTCTCCTTTTCTTTTTCGATACTGCGTGCATACTCGACCAGCTGCTTTACAACATCAAAATTCAATGCAGGCTCGCCGCCGAAAAAGTCCACCTCGAGATTTCTGCGGCTTCCCGAATTTGCGACCAGAAAATCAAGTGCCTGTTTGCCAACTTCCAAAGACATCAGGGCACGATCACCCTGATATTTACCTTGGCTTGCAAAGCAATACGCACAGTTGAGGTTACAGGTATGCGACACGTGTAAGCAAAGAGCCTTGATGACCTTGCTGTTGTTTTTGTATGTAGTGGCAAGATTCTCGTACTTATCTTCCGAGTAGAGCTTACCCATTGTTTCAAGTTCACAGATATCACGGATGCAATCAAGGATGTCCTCGCGCGTAACGTCAGGAGCGTCCTTATATCTTTCCAAAATAACGGAAACGATTTCGTCCTCCGTGTGCGTTTTGAACATTTCTATAATATCATACGCCACCTCGTCTACAACGTGGACGGATCCGGAACAGGTGTCAAGCACGATATTGTAGCCGTTAAGCTTGTACTGATGTACCATTTTTGTAGTTTCCTTTCGGTTGTATCACTAAAAATATAATTTGGCGTGTATCAATATCAAAAATAAAACGCTGTCACCATATGGGACAGCGTTTTATCATTTAGCGAAAATCACTTATTGTTCTCGCACTGCTGATTTGCAACGCCGCAAGAGGTCTTGCAAGCGGACTGGCAAGAGGTCTGGCACTCACCGCAACCACCGTTTTCAACAGTCTTCGCAATGTTCTTCGTTTCAATAGTCTGAATTCTCTTCATCGTAAAACCCTCCGTTTGGATAAAATTATATTTACCCTGTAATTCTATCATAAAAAAGATCATATGTCAATATTTTTTGCGGATTTTGAATAATTTTATTCGATACAGGAATCGGAAAAATCAAATTTTTTCTTGACAAGTATCCCCTTACATAGTATAATAGATACAACAGCTATGAGAAAAAGGAGTAGCAGGGTGAGTCCTTTGCAGAGACGGTGCGGTTGGTGTGAGCACCGATGGATACCTTGTGAAGCAGTTTTTGAGCTTTGAACCGAGCAATTTTGCAAGGCTTCAACGGATTCCCTCCGTTAGCGGGGATCGGCATGACAGTGCCGGCTAAGTGCGATTACAATGCAACTGCAAATGTAATCGAATTCAGGTGGTAACGCGGAACTTTTCGCCCTGAGCATGGCATTTGCCATGTTGGGGGCTTTTTTATTTTAAATTCGGAGGATATACTACAGTGAACATGAAATTATTGAAGTTGTTGAGCAAAAACGCTCGCTACAACGTTGAGGATCTCGCCGTTATGACGGGGATGACCGAAGAGGAAGTCAAGCAGGAAATCGCTCAAATGGAGAAAAACGGACTGATTCGCGGCTACAAGGCCGTCGTTGACTGGGAGCGCATGGATAGCTCTACCGTATCGGCCATCATTGAGCTCAAGGTCACACCCAAGGCCGGCCTCGGATTTGAAGAGGTTGCCCGCCGCGTCATGAAATATCCCGAGGTTGAGTCGGTCTATCTGATGTCGGGTGGATACGATCTGTCCGTTGTGGTTAAAGGCAAGACCTTCCAGGAGGTTGCTCTGTTCGTGGCAAAGGAATTGTCCACCATCGACTCGGTGCTGTCCACTTCCACCCATTTCGTACTGCGCCGCTACAAGGAGCTGGACGTTGAACTGTTCGGCGACGATGGCGATGATCGGGGGAACTTCTCGCTGTGAGTACCGTAAATTACGATCGCATTTTAAACCCCGACGTCACGGGCATCAAGCCCTCCGGCATTCGTAAATTTTTCGATATTGCCGAAACTATGAAGGACGTCATTTCCTTGGGCGTGGGCGAGCCCGACTTCCCTACCCCCTGGAAAATTCGCCGTGCCGGCATTTCCTCGCTGGAAAACAGCCAGACGCGTTATACCTCCAATTCCGGTTTGGAGCTGTTGCGACGTGAGATTGCACGCTACGTCAAGGACAAGTATCACCTGGACTACGACTACCGCGACGAGATCCTTATCACCGTCGGCGGCAGCGAAGCCATCGACGCGGCCATTCGTGCCGTCGTATGCCCCGGAGATGAGGTCATCATTCCCCAGCCCAGCTACGTTTGCTACGAGCCTATGACCGTGCTGGCAGGCGGCGTTCCCGTCATTATCGAGACGGATGCCGAACATGAGTTTAAGCTGACACCCGAGGCTCTGCTCGCTCACTTGACTCCAAAGACTAAGGTAGTTATTCTTCCCTATCCCTGCAACCCCACGGGCGGCATTATGGAGCAAGAAGATTTGGAAAAAATCGCAGAAATCTTGCGCGAGCGCGACCTTCTCGTTATTTCGGACGAGATCTACGCCGAGTTGACCTACGGTGGCAAACGCCACGTCTCCATTGCTTCGCTGGATGGCATGGCAGAGCGAACCGTTGTCGTCAACGGTTTTTCGAAATCCTTCTCCATGACAGGCTGGCGCATGGGCTATGCGTGCGGTCCCGCGCCCATTATGCGCGAGATCCGTAAGATCCACCAGTACGCCATCATGTGCGCCCCCACAACCTCGCAGTACGCCGCCATTGAGGCACTGCGCAGCTGTGATGCCGACGTGCAACGAATGTTTGAGGAATACGACACCCGCCGCCGTTTGATCGTCGCGGGCTTCAATAAGCTTGGGCTGACTTGCCGTGAGCCCAAGGGCGCGTTTTACGCTTTCCCCTCGATTGCCTCGACGGGCATGACCTCGGAGGAATTTTGTGAAAAGCTGTTGTATTCCAAAAAGGTCGCCGTGGTTCCCGGCCCTGCCTTTGGTCAGGGCGGCGAGGGCTTCATCCGCGCGTCGTATTGCTACTCGGTTGAGCATATCAATGAGGCGCTCCGTAGAATTGGAGAATTTTTAGAAGAGATAAAACAATAATAGCACCCCGCCGCATCCATTTTGGATGCGGCGGGTTTGTTGATATTTGATTATGAGGTTATAGTTCCGTCAGTACAAATAATGATGTAGTTATCTGTATCCTCTCGGATAAGTAGCCTTGCTGCCTTCTCCCATTGTGCTTTTGTGCCGTTGTAAACAATGCTCTCAAGACTTGTGCAACCAGAAAACGCCACCCCACCAATATTTGTGACGCTATTTGGAATCGTGATACTCACAAGACTTGTGCAACCGGAAAAGGAGGAATTCTCGATGCTCGTGACGCTATCTGGGATGCTAATATTCACAAGATTTTCACATCCATCGAACATCCCTCCGCTAATACTCGTGACACTATCCGGGATGTCGATGCTTGCAAGACTGGTACAACCAGAGAACGCCCTATCATCGATGTTTGTAACACTATCCGAGATAGCGATGCTTGCAAGACTGGTACAGCCCCAAAATGCCCAAGCGCCGATGCTCGTGACATTATCAGGGATAGCGATGCTGACAAGGCTTTTGCACCCTCGGAATGTTTCCTTTCGAATACTTGTTACACTGTCTGAAATAGTGATGCTCACAAGGCCTTCGCAGGAGCAGAACGCCCTATTGCCGATGCTCGTAACACTATCTGGGATGGTGATGCTAACAAGACTATCGCAGCTTTCAAACGCCTCTTCACCTATACTCTTGACGCTGTCCGGGATTGTGATGCTCTCAAGGCTTTGACAGCACAAAAACGCACGCTCACCGATACTCTTGACGCTATCAGGAATGACGACGCTCTTAAGGCTTAAACAGCTCGCGAACGCATAACGTGCGATGTTCGTGACGCCATTCGGGATTGTGATGCTTTCAAGGTTTGTGCATTCTCTAAACGCCGAATGGCCGATGCTTGTAACACTATCCGGGATAGCGATGCTTGTAAGACTGGTACACCCCCAAAACGCACTATTGCCGATACTTTGGACGCTGTCCGGGATTGTGATGCTCTCAAGGCTATAGCATGCATGGAACGCCTGATCACCGATACTTGTTACACTGTCAAGAATCGTAACGCTCGCAAGACTTGTACATTCACGAAATACTGCCTCGCCAATGCTCGTGACCTTGTCCGGAATCGTGATGCTCGCAAGGCTTGTACACCCCCAGAAGGCCTGATTGCCAATGTTCACAATGCTGTCCGGAATCACGATATTAACAAGATTTGTGCATCCCAAGAATCCACCCGCGCGAATGAGCGTGACGTCCCTTCCTTGATGCGTTGCGGGAATAACGATCTCTCTTTCTTCTTTTGCGCTTCCTACTGCCACACTATAGGTGTCATCTGGCAGTAACATAAACTCAAGTCCTTCTGTACCCTGCCGGTCGTTCTCGTCGGGGTCCTTCTCGTCGGGATCATTCTGTGGCTTATCGGATTCATCCTGAGGTTCATCCGGGATGTCCTGAGGCGCATCCTCATCGGGTTTATCCTGAGGATCACCACAAGCTGTGAAGCATATAAACATCGTAAAAACGACTGTCAACGCAAGTAAAATGACAACGATTTTTCTCATGCCTTTTCTCCTTTGACATTAGATTCTCAAATGTTATTCACATTGTAACACAAAATAATTTTTTTGATTTACTTGTTTACTTTGAATTACTCCATTCTCTCTTTGATCGCCTTCAAAAAGCCCATACTATTGACGGACGTGACGGTAGATTTATCCTCAACAAGACCTGCGAGGTCCTTAGTCATGATGCCGTCGTTAAGCGTCTGGATGCAAGCGGCCTCTAGCTTGTCGGCAAAAGCTACAAGATCCGGCAGCTCGTCCAACTCGCCTCTCTTGCGAAGGGCGCCTGTCCAGGCGAAAATGGTTGCCATGGGGTTGGTCGAGGTCTCCTCGCCCTTGAGGTAGCGGTAATAGTGGCGGGTGACGGTGCCGTGTGCCGCCTCGTACTCATAGTTTCCGTCGGGAGACACCAAAACAGACGTCATCATAGCCAGAGATCCAAAGGCCGTTGAAACCATATCACTCATAACGTCACCGTCGTAGTTTTTGCAAGCCCAGATAAAACCGCCCTCACTGCGAATGACGCGAGCGACCGCATCGTCGATCAAGGTATAGAAATACTCGATGCCCAGCTTTTCAAATTCGTCCTTATACTCATTCTGATAGATCTCTTCAAAGATAAGCTTGAAGGTCTGGTCGTACTGCTTGGAGATAGTATCCTTGGTCGAGAACCACAGATCCTGCTTGGTGGCAATGGCATACTTAAAGCAGGAATGGGCAAACGAGCGAATGGAGCTGTCCTTGTTGTACTGCCCCTGCAAAACGCCTGCACATTCAAAATCGTAGATGGTCTGGCGCATTTCCGTGCCATCCTTGGCAGTAAACAACAGCTCCGCCTTGCCCTCGCCGGGGATGCGGTACTCAGTTGCCTTATACACGTCACCATAGGCGTGGCGAGCAATAGTGATGGGCTTTTTCCAGTTGCGAACGGCGGGCTTGATGGAGTCGATCAAAATGGGGGCACGAAATACGGTACCGTCGAGAACGGCGCGGATGGTGCCGTTGGGGCTCTTCCACATTTCGGTCAGATTGTATTCCTCAACACGCTGTTTGTTGGGAGTGATGGTCGCGCATTTGACGGCAACACCATACTTTTTATTGGCAAGTGCCGCCTGCATGGTTACCTCGTCCTTGGTTTTTTCGCGTTCCACAAGACCAAGATCGTAGTATTCGGTCTTGAGGTCAACGAACGGAAGGATCAGCTCGTCCTTGATCTGTTGCCAAAGAATGCGGGTCATTTCGTCGCCGTCCATTTCGACCAGCGGCGTTTTCATCTGAATTTTCTGCATGATACTCTCTTCCTTTCGTTATCTTGCGGTATATTTGAGCAGGCCGCCTGCAAGCAGCATTTCTTTTTGACGCTGCGAGAACTGGCAAACAAGCTCAATCTCGGCACCATTGTTCAAATTCTTCAGTGTTGCTCGGCCGGTATCGAGCGCTTCGATTAAACCGCTCATTTCAAGCTCATCGCCCTGCTCTACCTTGTCGTAATCGTCGGGGTTAGCAAAGGTCAGCGGCAGAATACCGGCATTGATAAGGTTGGCCACGTGAATACGAGCAAAGCTTTTAGCTACGACAGCGCGGACGCCAAGATATAGCGGAACCAGAGCCGCATGCTCACGGGACGAGCCCTGACCGTAGTTAACACCACCGACGATGATGGAGTTGCCTGCTGCCTTGGCACGCTCCGAGAAGCTCTCGTCACAAACAGCAAAGCAGAACTTGGAAAGATACGGGATGTTGGAACGGTAGGGCAAAATTTTGGCGCCTGCGGGCATGATGTGGTCGGTCGTAATGTTATCTCCTACCTTTAACGTCAGAGGTGCCTTGATGGTATCCGTCAAGGGATATGCATCGGGCAGCGGCTTGATGTTGGGACCACGCAAAACTTCAACGTCGGCCGCCTCGGTCTCGTCTGCAGGCAAAAGAACTGCGCTGTCATTGACGAGGAATTCTTCAGGCATAGTAATCTCGGGATAGTCGCCCATCGTTCTGGGATCGGTAATATAGCCCGTCAGGGCTGCCACAGCTGCAACTTCGGGAGAGACCAAATATACCTGACCGTCACGCGTGCCGCTTCGGCCTTCAAAGTTACGGTTGAAGGTGCGCAGAGATACACCGGCCGAGTTGGGCGAAAAGCCCATACCGATGCAAGGACCGCAGGCACACTCCAACACGCGGGCGCCCGAAGCAATAATATCGGACAACGCTCCACAATCGGCCAGCATAGACAGGACCTGCTTGGAGCCGGGGGACACGGAAAGGCTGACCGAATCGTCGATCTTCTTGCCTTTGAGAATGGCAGCCACGCGCAGCATATCGCGCAACGAGGAGTTGGTACAAGAGCCGATGCAAACCTGATCGACCTTAATATGAGACAGCTCACGCGCCGACTTAATGTTATCGGGGCTGTGCGGGCAGGCCAAGAGAGGCTCAAGCTCGGACAGGTTGATGTCGATCACACGATCGTACACGGCGTCAGGATCGCTGGAAAGCGGAACGTAGTCCTCTTCTCTGCCTTGTGCAGCAAGGAAGGCACGAGTGACCTCGTCGGAGGGGAAAATAGAGGTCGTAGCACCGAGTTCCGTTCCCATGTTGGTAATGGTGGCTCTTTCCGGGACAGACAGCGTAGCGATGCCTTCTCCGCCCCATTCGATGATGTAGCCCACACCGCCCTTGACGGACAGAATACGCAAGATCTCAAGGCTGACATCCTTGGCACTCACCCAGGGGGAAAGCTTGCCCGTCAGGTTGACCTTGATCATTTTGGGCATAGTGATATAATACGCGCCACCACCCATGGCAACAGCTACGTCCATACCACCCGCACCAAAGGCCAGCATACCAATGCCTCCGCCCGTGGGAGTATGACTGTCCGAGCCAATCAGCGTCTTGCCCGGTTTGCCGAAACGTTCCAGATGCACCTGATGGCAGATGCCGTTACCGGGGCGGGAGAAGCGGATTCCATGCTTTTTAGCAACCGACTGAATATAACGGTGGTCATCCGCGTTCTCAAAGCCGGACTGCAACGTATTGTGGTCAATGTATGCAACGCTGAGTTCCGTGCGTACACGCGGAATACCGATCGCTTCAAACTCAAGATACGCCATCGTTCCCGTCGCATCCTGCGTCAGCGTTTGATCCATGCGGAGCGCAATTTCTTGTCCTGCAATCATTTCGCCTTCGACCAGATGCGCTTTAATTATTTTTTGTGCGATTGTCAATCCCATAAATTACTCCTTATTTTTTGAATCCGCTTCTTGCGCAGTCGCAAGAACGATACATTTCTTTGCGTTTTGAATATGCAAAACCGTCAGACGCTCGGCTTCATCGCCATTGTGTTGTTCCAAAGCCCGCAGAATATCCGCGTGCTCCTGTACGGCAAAACGAGCGCGATCGGGATGCTCCACCGAAATTTTGCGATATCGTTGTACTTTGTGGTGCAATTCGGACAGTGTTGCCTGCAAAACACGGTTGCCGCAATATTGATACACCAATTCATGAAAACGGCTGTCGGTATCCCGGATGTGCGCGGCTCCTCCACGCTCAGTATAAAAACCTTGCAGGGCTACGATTTCTCGCAATTCAGACAACTGCTCCTCCGTAATCCGCTCCGCGCACAATCGGGTAGCATAGCCTTCTATGCGAAGGCGGATGTCGTAGATGTCCAAGAGATCCTGCTCGCTGATACCGAGAACGACCACACTGTGTGAAGAGGTTTCCTCGACCAACTGTTGTTCCTTGAGTCGGTTCAATGCCTCGCGTACAGGCGTACGGCTGACACCAAGGCGCTCACAAAGCTTTAATTCTGTCAATATTTCTCCTCGCGGATAAACACCGCTGAGAATATCATTTTCCAATGTCTCAAATACGAAATCGGCACGAGAACCGTTCATTGCTTTTCTCCGTTTCAGTTATTTGGCTAAAATCAGTCGTTTTGCTTGGGGGAATGAGGAATAAACAGGCGGTGATTCGAAAGCTCGGCAATCTTTTCCTCGAGCTCATGGTTGGACAGAACAGTATTACGGCCGTCCTCGTATTCCTGATCTACCCACTCCTTCATGGCAATAACCAAAGGATCGTGCTTATCCACCTTGGCATCGCCCTCCAGGCGATAATTGGAGTTGATCCAATATGCGATACCGGCCAATCCAGACGTTTTGGTGACCATAACGCTCGCGTCGCGGTTGAGCAATTTCTTGGTATTAAAGATGTTGTAAATTTCTTCATCCTTCATCAAGCCGTCCGCATGGATACCAGCGCGGGTAACGTTGAAGTTACGGCCGACAAAAGGCGTCGTTTCGGGAATACGGTAGCCCATTTCATCTCTGAAATAGTAGGCGATGTCGGTGATAGCCGTGGGATCCATGCCATCCAACGTACCGCGCATGGAGGCGTATTCAAACACCATCGCTTCTACGGGAATGTTACCCGTTCTCTCGCCAATGCCAAGCAGCGAGCAGTTGACAGCGCTCGCACCGTACAGCCATGCAGTAGAAGCGTTGCTGACCGCTTTGTAGAAATCGTTGTGGCCATGCCATTCGAGCTGTTCGCTGGGAACGTCGGCGTAATGCTGCAAGCCGTAAATAATACCGGGAACGCTTCGCGGAAGCGCCACTTCGGGAAGCGGAACACCATAACCCATGGTATCACAGGCGCGAATCTTAACGGGGATGCCTGCATCACGGCTCATCTTCATCAATTCGTTAACAAAAGGAACGACAAAACCGTAGAAGTCGGCGCGAGTAATATCTTCCAGATGGCAACGCGGAATAACGCCCGCTTCAAATGCATCGGAAACCGTCTGCAGGTAATAGTTCATCGCCTGCGAGCGCGTCATTTTCATCTTTTTGAAAATGTGATAGTCGGATGCACTGACCAAAATTCCCGTTTCTCTGATATTCAGACTCTTTACCAATTTAAAATCCTCTCGATTGGCGCGGATCCAGGTGGTAATTTCCGGGAACTTCAGGCCAAGATCGCGGCAGGCCTCCAGAGCTTCGATGTCTTTTTTGCTGTATATGAAAAATTCCGTCTGACGAATGATGCCCTTCGGACCACCCAAGCGAGACAGAAGCTTGTAGAGATCAACGATCTGCTTAACCGTATACGGCTCAACCGATTGCTGACCGTCGCGCATAGAGGTATCTGTGATCCAGATCTCCTTGGGCATATTGATAGGAACACGACGGTGGTTAAACGTCATTTTCGGAACCTCATCGTACGGATATACTTCTCTGTACAAATTTGGCTCGGCTACATCCTGCAATTGATAGCGATAGGATTTTTGTTCCAGCAGGTTTGTTTTGTCAGATATTTCGATCATATCATTGATCTCCTTTGCCACTTGTATAATTGTATACAAGTATACCACAAGCTACTTTGGTTGTCAATATTTATACATAAATTTGTTTTAAAATACCATACAAAAATGGGAAGCACTCGCTCCCCATTTTTGTATTCCTCTCAGCATCCGCAACGATTGCGGTCATTTTCCCGACCACCAGGATGACCATGCGGTGCACCGGGCGGACAAAACTCCCCTACGGGAAAGGCCATGCGGCGGAACATCGCGCAGGGATCATCGTCGCAAGACTGCACGCATTCCTTGTCGGGAACACAGTATTCCGTCGCCTGAATGAGATACTGTGCGGGACGAACGATGCGAACCACCGAGAAAATTCCCAGCGAAACCGTCAGATAACGTCCGCTATCCCGATCGGAAAGCGGTCCGCTGACGCGGTGGCAAACCGTCTCAGGAAGTTCGCAGCAGCAACAGCAACAACAGCACTCCGTCTCCTTCTCACAAATACGGGTACCCAGTACGATGGGATCAACAACTTCCACCACCACGCCGGGAACGTTGCGGCTCTGTCCGCAGGGACCGGGCTCGGCACAGAAATCGGAAGCCTCGGGGTTACTCTTGAAAACGTTGACGCTGCTTTCGCTGCCATAAAGAACGACGTGCTTTTCCAGCACCGCCACACCGTCAAATTCCTGGCTTCTGCCACCGCCGATGCAAGCCTCAAAATCAAGCTTAACATAGAAACGAATATTGACGGAGTAAAAGCCGCGATTGAACTGCACGGGATCGATATGGATGGACGTCCAGCAAATCACGGCACGTTTTACCCGGATATTCCCGGTGCGCTCCAAAATTTCGTTTCCAAAATCGGTCAGAAACACCCGAACGTTTTCAAAGCAGTCACGGTCGCGGCAGCTGTCCAAAATGCGATTGGTCTCGATACAAACCATTTCACGTCCGCCTCCGGGAGAAGCGGTACACGGATATTTGTTTTCTGCCATGGTAGGATCCTCCTTGATCATTTTTGAATGAAGTCCCTGCTTGCACGCATACGACTCCCTTCTCTACCATTCTATTCACCTCCGCTTTTTTTGACAAAATTTTATGACAGCATCAAGAAAGAGGGTGCCGTGCGCCCTCTTTTTTGACATTCATTTTATTTGCGGTGTATCAACGATCCCCCATTCCTCCAATGTCGCAACGTCCACCCACATGGCAGGGCGGACGCCTTCTTTTTTGTATCCATTGCCGGAACCGCCGGCGCCCACGCCTCTACACACTATATATTTGGAGCCTCGGATCCAATAAGGATACGTAAAAACCGAACCGACATATCCTTCCTCGACACATCCCTGCGCTTCTGCGTAAGCAGTCGGCGTTCCTACTCTGTCTTCCTTGCTGATAAAATATCCGCACTCTTGATAGGACAGGAGAAAAACATAGTCCTCACCCGAAACGTCGGTAAGACGTGTCAGGGAGATGGCCCGCTTTTCCTCCTCAGTAAAAGCGGTCGAATAAAACGTTTCATTCAGCCACAGACGTAACGTCCGCTCCCGCCACGGTACCAACTGCGTCGTATCGTGGAACTGCTGATAATCCAATATGTGCTTACTGACAATCAGAAATTTGTCGTCCTCCTTGGCTAAGACGATCCATTCGATCGGCTCCGCCCCGTTGCTTTGATTGTTGTCCTGCTCGTATTCGCCCAGCGTTACCGTCGTCCCCGGCTCGAAATTGACCCACTTGGCATAGAAGTTCATGTTTCTGTCAAAGCCCCAGGAATCCCCACTGGAAGGTTGCCACTCCTGATTCCACATCCAACCGTAGAACTCATACCCTTCCTTTGTGGGAATGGGTAGATCGTACGGCTGCCCGTATTGCATCATCAAAACGGTAGTCTCCTCACCGTTTTCGGGATGCAGATACAGTTGATATTGTATGGGCACCCAAACTGCCGTCAGCACCGTATCCTCGGTTACGACGTCCTTTTCAAAATTCCAAGGGCGCTCCTGTCCATTCTCCGTGATGCGCCATTCCACGAACTCATAGCCAACACGTTCAAGGAGTCGCGGCGCCTCCAGCAGACCGTTCACAGGCACGACTTTTGTTGTGATATAGCCACGATAATTCCAATTAAGCTCAACGGTATAGGTCGGTTCCCTCTGCGCGGCCGCGCAAGCACATAAGCCAAAGACAAGCACCAAACAAATCACACTAAATAGCGCGCAATATCTTTTCTTTTCCATAATATCTCCTTACGAAAGGCAAATAGTCAATCCTTCTCTTTATCAATCAAGAGGTACCGTCGACAATCCCGCCACCAGATCATCCCACTCTGCCTGATATTCCTCGGGAATCTGACGAATGTGGCTTATATATATACGATCCGCCACGAGCATTTGCTCGAATAGCTGTTTTTCGCTCCAATTTCTCCAATCAGACGGCAGATTTTCATCTGTCACTTCCTCAGGAAAAATCACGCGCTCCAAAAGATTGGTTTCGGTGTTGGCAAACATTAAAATTTCCCGCTCGTCCTCCAATCGGAGCAAGTACGTATCAAATTTGATTTGCTCGATCTCCTCCGTTTGGGGGTTTTTCCAATCGTACTCAAATTCCCCCTCAAACGAGGCCTGCCGATGAATGCCCACCAAAGATGCAAAACTCGGAAAAGTTCCGTCGGCACAATACGTCAAATACTCTTCCACCTGAGAATAGTTGGCAAATTCCCGTATCACTTCGAACGGTTCCTTCTCCTCACCCACACGATATTCCCTCTGATAGCAACGGTAGACGTCATTATACGGACCAATAAAATACTCTTGTACACGCTCTCGCGCGCCCGCGCTTTCCGGGAGTTTGATGTTCATGACCATGATACAGCCGCGATAAAACGTATACTTTACCGAATCAAAACTCATGTGAGAAGAAGAAAGACGAATTTCCAACGCCGCCGTCTGCGGCCGGATCAGAGAGCGTATATTCATTGGGTATACCTCCGTCGCGCAAGGGATATCCCATATCTCCTTCTCCCACCCCGGCAGCTCCATATCTTCCAACCACGGGGCTTCGTTCTCCGCGGGATCGTTACTTACCCCCGCCATACATCCCATCAGCGACACGCAGACGGACACGGCAAGCATCATCGCGCAACATTCTCTCATGCCGCGTCTCATACCTTTTTTCTTAGTCACCGATCTTGTCATTGGAAACCACATCTCCCTTCAGAAAATCCACGAACGTCCACGTTCCACCCTCCTGTACAAGATTTCCATAGCGTCTGATGGCATCACTCTTTCCTTCCGTCCCTTGCACAAGACAGCCGACATACAGCTCTCCGTCGTACACCTTAAAGCCGTCAAGAACAACCGCCTCCCCGAGAGTTGAAAAATCGAATATCAGTTCCGTCTCACCGCCCTCAATCCGACAGCGGCTCAGTTTGGTTTTGTCTTGATTTCTGTAATAAACGTATTCGTGCGTTACCGTTAACATATCGCCAAAATTCTGACATTTGGAAGCGATCATTCGTTCCGTTTGGGTAGAAATATCATACTCGTACACATCCACGGTGCCGGCATTCCCCGTTTTCTCCGAAATGTAACACTTGCCATAACGTATAGCGATTGCGTCCCCTGTCGTCAATCCCGTTTCCTGCAAAGACGAAAACTGCTCGTTCGTCAGATACAACTGATTGCTTCCCTCAAGTATGACAAAAATCTGATCGTAGCGTATGATCACGTCGCTAAGTCCTTCAAATTGCGGCTGAATCTGCTCGGTTTTCCCGTCCGAAACGCAGTATCGAAACCAATCAAGCCCGCCCTCGCCGGCTCTTGCGAAGTAAACAAAATCGTTATGCACCTGTAAAAACCTCAATTCAGAGCCATTGCCCTGAAATACTCTTTGATATTCCATGGTGCTAAGAGAGAGCGCGTACAGATTTCCGTCTGTGCCCGGATCGATATACGGCTCTGTACGAGAAAAATATAGCGCATCGTCTGTTACCTGATATACCGCGTCGCTCAGACGGCCAAAGAGGCAGGCCGAGCATCTTCCGATGTCCCCATCACAAATAGAATCAAAACAGAAAAGGCTAGATACCTTTGAAGCCTTATTGACAAACGAGCATCCATTTCTCTGAAACATGACCATGCCGGGAAGATTGAGAAAACGGTCCTGCCCCATGCGATAGTGATTATCGTCGTCTTCACGAAAAATTCCGGTATCAATGGGAGTAACGTCAACGATCTCCTCCCGCTCCGTATCCTCTTCGAAGGGCATCTCCGGGTTGGCACAGCCAAGCAATCCTGCCGCCAACAGCAGGCACAACACTCCTTTGACATGTTTAAGGTATGAACGCATCATAACACCTCCGTTTTTATATTCCTTTATTAAATGCAACAACAATCCACCCTGAAATATTACAGCTTTGGAAAAACTTTTTGACGTTTCCTCTCAAATTTTACCGGTCTTTCCGCCTTGCATTTTGCTCGTATTTCTGCTATACTGAAGGGGAGAAAATATAAAACTTGTAAAATTTTGTTTTTTGCCCGTTTTCATTACAACTCCATAACATTTCTGTTTTATAATGGGTACATCAACATACAAGGAGCGTGAATACATTGGCCAAAATTCTCATCGTTGAGGATGAATACCCGATCAACAACCTTATATCCAAGAACCTAACGTTGACCGGACATGAATGTCTGTCTGCGTATGACGGCTTGAACGCCATTGATCTGATACAAAGCACACGATTAGATCTTGTAATTCTGGACGTCATGCTACCGGGGCTGTCAGGCTTTGATCTTATCAAGCTGATCGGTGACACTCCCGTCATTTTTGTAACAGCCAAAAGTGGGTTGGAGGATCGTCTGAAGGGACTGTCACTGGGAGCGGATGATTATATTGTCAAGCCCTTTGCCATGCAAGAACTTTTAGCTCGTGTCAGCATTGTGTTGCGCCGTACCAAACGGGAAGACAACGTTATCTCCTTTGACGGCTTGACCGTGGATATGGGCAGCCGTAAAGTATATCGCGGTAACGAAAAGATCAATCTGACCCCTAAGGAATACGCGTTGCTCGAGGTGCTGATCACCCATCGCAATCTTGCCCTGTCAAGAGAAAAACTCATCAGCATGGTCTGGACTTACGACTATGAGGGGGATACCCGAACCGTTGACGTCCACATCCAACAGCTTCGTCAAAAATTAGGGCTAAAGGATCGGATCAAAACCATCTACAAAGTAGGTTACCGACTGGAATTGTAACGACGAAAAACATATAAATTATGAGAAAAAAATTTTTTGAGAGAACGTACCTGACCACGCTGATCCTCTTTCTTGTATTCCTTAACGGAGCCGTATTGACCTTGACGCTGTACAGTCACGAGCGAAGAATAGATGCGGCGGAACAGATCTGTCTGGCGGAGCAATACACGCTCAGTCAAGCGTTCAAATCCGACTGGGATGGGAGAGGAAACGGAAGCGATTATATTCTGCAGGTGGCTTACGGCGACTTTTACCGCAACAAAAGCATTCGTCTTTGCTTTTTGGATGCCGAAGGTAAAGTCACTCATTCCACTCTTCCCCAAGGTCTGCCTTCTCCCGAGCCGGGCATGATGCAATCCTTTAAGGGGGACGACGGAATACGTTATCTTTTGATCAGTGAGCGTATCTGCGATGGCAAATACGTTTTAATTTATGCCAAAGATATCAGCGAATTGGACGAAGAATTTCGACAGCTGATCGTTCTGTTTGCCGGCGTTTCCTTGGCAGCATCCACCTTGCTTGCCATTCTGCTATATTTGCTGCTTCGACGCTTGAACACCCCGTTGGAAAAACTGCGCAAAACAACGGAAAGCCTTGCCAACGGAGATTTCAATGCTCGCGCAGATGAATCCGGAAACGATGAATTTTCAGCGCTTGCCAAGGATTTCAATCATATGGCCGACCAGTTGGATCTGCATATGCAAGAGCTTCAGCGCACGGCAGACGAAAAGCAAAGGATGCTGGATGACCTGGCGCACGAAATGCGTACTCCCTTGACTAGCATTCACGGATATGCCGAATATATCGGCGGTGCAAATATTTCGGAAGAAGAAAAAATAGACGCGGCACAATACATCATGAGCGAATCTATGCGTCTAAAAAACATCAGTGAGACGCTTTTGGACACTGCATTTGTGCGCGAAAACAAGATCATGCCGGCAACCATCGATACTAAATCAATGATGGCACGCACCCGCGAGCATTTTTTCGAGCGTGCATCTGCGAACGCTATCGAATTAAAGATTTGCTGTGAGCAGAATTTTGACATTTTCGGGGATGAGGTATTAATCGAACTGTTACTCTCCAATCTCACCGAAAATGCCCTCAAGGCCGCCCGCAAGGTCACCGACCGCCCTCGTGTTGTGGAATTGGGGGCCATTCAGCATAATGAGGATAAAATCCTATTTGTCCGTGACAACGGCATCGGCATGACGGAGGATCAACTGGCGCATATCACTGAGCCGTTTTATCGCACCGACCGTGCACGTTCGCGGGGAGAGGGCGGCACAGGATTGGGACTGTCGTTATGCGCCCGAATTGTCGAGGCGCACCATGCAAACTTGAAATTCCAATCGGTTCCGGGCAAAGGAACTACGGTTTTTGTAACTTTTACAACTCCATAACAACTCTATGACAACTCCATGATATTGTCATGGTATCATAAGGCGCAACACTAAAAAAGTGTTAGCAGAAAGGAGAAATACCATGAAAAAGAGAAATTCCCTTATTATCAAAGCCGCGTTGGCTTTGGTGCTGTCGCTGTGTGTCCTGTCCGGAAGTATGGTCTATATCTTTGCCAGCGACGTAGCCCCTCAGCCCGTCAGCAATGATGACGTTGCTCCCGACGTTCCCGCCGCGGAACAGCAGCTCGAGACTCCCACACCGGAAGCTCCAGAAACGCAAGAGCCCGTCACGCAGCCTTCTGAAGAGCAGAAGCCGGACGAGACCCCCGATGAACCGAGTGAGCCGGCACAGCACCCTGTTGAAGAGAAGCCATCCGATATCGTCATCGACGACGGTAGCAAGCCCGTCTCTCAAGAGCAACTGGCAGCTAAGTTTGCCGAGTACACCCACGTAAGTGAGGAAAACGGAAAGAAGGTCGTCACCCTTTACACGGCCGATCAGATCGCAGCGATCAATGGCCGCCGTAACGCCGGTGAACAACTGCCCATGACCAACGACGAGGTTCTGTACCTCATCAACGATACCATCAAACTGTTTGAGATGTATGATATCGTCCGCATCGTTGATCTTTCCGGAACGCTTCATACCTATCGCGGCATTTCCTTCTACACCTCTCAAGAATATTACGATTCCTTCGGTATCATTACGCAGGAAACGAACGATTCTTTTGACCTGGAGGGCGACGTATACGAAACGATGATCTATCGTATCGAAGCATTGTGTACGTCGATGTGCCGTTACTCACCCGACAACAAGTACATTGGAATGGTACTGTTTACCGATGTAAATACCGTCCATAATGTTTACACTTATCACTCTTGGGCATGGAGCTTGTATGCTTCCCTGCATCATGATCTCTACGCCGAACAAAAAGGTGAGCAGACCTTAGGTCAGTTGGCAAATCTACCCGGTGGTGCCTTTATTTTTGCTACCGAGCGCGTAGAATACATCAGTGATCTGAGTAACTTCAACGAATGCGGCGTGGTCAAACTGTATTCCAACGATATCTTTGCTGACATTCGCGGCGAAAGCAAGTACGACTCTAACGCGGATGCCGTCGTCGTCATCGAGCTTTGGGATCAAAACACCGGCAAACTGATGGCCAGACTTCGTTTTGATTCTATCAACAACGCCGCAGAAATAGCTAAAATCTCCGAATTGTGGCAGAGTGTTGTCAACAACGTCTACTCTATTCCTATCGAGACATATATGACCAAAACTAACTATCGCGTAGCTGTATACATGACAGGTATTCCCGGATTGTCGGGTTCCACAAAGGGTGATTCCTTCATGTATCGTCCCGATGGTAATCTCGATTACTGGTCCTTCTGCGAAGGAAACGTTGATTTCCTGGATTACCCCATCCAGTTGGGCGGTTCTCAGGTAATCGCAGAGTATATCAATCAGTTGATCGCAGGCACGTACAACAAGTAATTTTCTTGGATTTCCTTTTACAAAAAAGCATCCCCCAAGTCAAGGCTTCAGCCCTGGCTTGGGGGATGTTTCATTAGAAAATACTTAACTGATCGGTTTCCTGAATGCCATCCAGCACGCCGTTACGGCGCAAGACCTCGATAACACTCTTGGTCAGTTTAGCGCGTGTCTGAAGGTCTTCAACTGAGAAAAACGGTTCTTCTTCTCTTGCTTTCATGATATTTTCCGCCGCGTTATCACCGACACCGGCGAGCGAGGAGAACGGCAGTCGGATCGCCTTTTCTCCTTCGGGGCGATAGCATCTGGCATCGGAGCGATTGATATCTACCGGCAAGAATTTTACGCCGCGGGCATAAGCTTCCATGGCCAGCTGGAAGGTAGGAACGGAATCCTGTTCCTTGGGGCTGGCTTCCTTGCCGCGTTGCTCAATATCCTTGATATAGTTCTCCAAATGCTTTTTGCCGCGAAGAATGATCTCGGCGTCAAATCCCTTGGGTGCAACAGTAAACATGGCCGCGTAGAACACGGTAGGCATATAGATCTTATACCACCCCAGTCGGATCGCAGACATAACGTAAGCGGCAGCGTGTGCCTTGGGGAACATATATTTGATCTTTTTACACGAGCCTATATACCACTCGGGAACGTCGTGGGCCCGCATATCCGCCTCCCATTCGGGGGTAAGTCCCTTGCCCTTACGAACGCTTTCCATGATCTTGAATGCAACAGCGTTTTCAAGGCCGTAGCGAATGAGGTCGAGCATAATACCGTCGCGGCATCCAATAACCTTGGAAATATCGCAGATCCCCTCTTTGATCAAATCCTGTGCATTGCCCAACCATACGTCCGTGCCGTGCGTCAGACCAGAGATCTGCAAAAGATCCGCAAAGTTCTTGGGTCTGGCATCGATCAAAACCTGCTGTAAGAAGCGGGTTCCCATCTCGGGAATTCCCCAGGTACCAACCTGACATCCGCCGATATCCTCGGGGCGAATGCCCAACGGAGCGGTGGAGGTAAACAACTCATAAATGGATGTGTCGTTCATTTTGACGTCCATAACGCTGGTATCCGAATAGCGTTCCAACCACTTATATTTGGTGGGAATATCGTGCCCGAGCTCGTCCAGCTTGAGCAGAGTGTCGTGCAGATATTCGAAGGTAAAGTGAGTTGTAACGATATTGGAGGTCGCGTCATCCGCCGGGTGCTGAACCGGACAAAAATCGTAGATTTCGTATTCCTTGGGAACGACAACGATACCGCCGGGATGCTGTCCCGTAGTACGTTTAACGCCGACGCAGGAGGCAACCAAACGATTCATATCCGCACGCGAAAGAGACACTTGCTTTTCGTCCAGATACTTGGCAATAAAACCGTAGGCTGTTTTGTCAGCCAATTCGCCGATGGTGCCCGCACGGAAGACGTTTTCCGCACCGAACAATTCCTCGGTATATTTATGTACCTTGCCCTGCACTTCACCCGAGAAGTTCAAGTCGATATCGGGTGATTTATCACCATAGAATCCAAGGAAGGTCTCAAACGGAATATCATGACCGTCACCGCACAGAGGATGTCCGCACTTGGGACAGTTGGCATCGGGCAGGTCAAAGCCTGAACCGACGGAACCGTCGGTGAAAAACTCGGAATGCTGGCAGTTGGGGCAATAATAGTGGGGCGGTAAGGGATTGACCTCCGAAATACCCGCAAAGGAAGCAACGACGGAGGAGCCGACCGAGCCGCGCGAGCCGACAAGATAACCCTGACTTTCGCTGTACCACACCAGCTTTTGAGCGATCATATAAAGTACGGCAAAACCGTTCTTGATGATTGAGGTCAATTCCTTATCCAAGCGGTCGTGGACAATCTTGGGCAGGGGTTTACCGTACTGCTTCTCCGCCCGTTCGTAGCAAATGCGCTGAAGATCCTCCTCTGCGCCTTCCATGTGAGGCGTGAAGGTGCCCTTAGGGAACGGACGGATATCGTTATCGATCATATCCGCGATCTTATTGGTATTCTCGACAACAACCTCGTATGCCTTCTCTTGTCCAAGATAGGAAAATTCCTCCAGCATCTCTTCGGTGGTGCGGAAATACAGATGAATGTCACGGTCAAAATCCTTGAACTTCATGCCCGCCTGCAAAATCTTGCGGGACAGCTCGTCCTCATCGTTGAGAAAGTGGGCATCGCAAGTGGCAACGACAGGCTTGTTGTATTTTTCGCCAAGCGCAACGATACGGCGATTGAGATCACGCAGACCCTCTTCGTCCTTGATCTTTCCCTCGTCGATCATAAATCGGTTGTTGCAAATCGGCTGAATTTCGAGGTAATCGTAGAAATTGACGATCTCTTCAATGGCCGTTTCCGGCTTGTTATCCAGAATCGCTTGGATCAACTCACCCGCCTCACAGGCCGAGCCGACGATCAAGCCCTCACGATACTTTTCCAGCTCTGTCTTGGGAATACGAGGCTGGCGGCGGTAATATTTGAGATAACTGAACGAAATCAAACGGTACAAATTTTTCAATCCCGTCTTGTTCTTGACCAACAACACCTGATGGTAGGGTCTGAGCGAGAGCGGGTCGGTATTGGCCAGCATTTCGCGTTGCAGAGCGGGATAAGAGTGAATGTCCAGTTCACGCATACGGTCACACATACGGAAATAGATCATAGCCAACATTTCTGCATCGTCGCATGCACGGTGATGATGAAATTCGCCCAACTTGTAATGATTGGCGATCGTATCCAATTTATGATTCTTCAAGTCGGGATTGATGTAGCGCGACAGTGCCAGCGTATCCAAATAAGGATTCGAAAAAGGAAGACCGCACTGCTCTGCGAAATATCGAATGAAGCCAATGTCGAAATTGGCATTATGAGCGATGAGGAGCTTAGGCTCTTTTCCCTCTTCATCTCCGATAAAATCAAAGAACATTTGAAGAGCCTCTTTGGTCTTAGGGGCACCTGCCACCATGTCATCGGTAATGGAGGTCAGCTCGGTGATCTCGGGCGGGATGGGCATTTCGGGATCAACGAACGTATCAAACCGATCCAACACCTCGCCGCCTCGAATGCGCACAGCACCGATCTCGGTCAGCTTACAGGTCTGTGTGGAAAGACCTGTGGTCTCAATGTCAAAGATGATCATTTCTTCGTCAAGACCGCCCGCATAGTTACCTGAAACGGCACCCGCCGTATTGTTGACGAAGTAGGCCTCCAGACCGTAGATGACCTTCTGTCCCAGCTTTTCCGAGGCCAGCATGGCCTTTTGATAGGCCTGGACATTGCCGTGGTCCGTGATGGCAATCGCGGGCATTCCCCAACGATTGGCCGTCTTTACCGCTACGTCCGGGGGAATGAGTGCATCCATACTGGACATGGTGGTATGCAAGTGCAGCTCCACTCTTTTTTTCTCGGCATGATCCATGCGGGTAAGACGTTTGATCTTAAGAACGTCGCTGTAAAAGAAGGTAAAATCAATATCAACGAAGTTTTTGCGAGTCTCTTTCTTGATATATCCCCGCATGGCAACCGACGTTCCGTTCGACAAAAGCTTGGAAAGATCTTTTTCTTCGTCCAACGTCAAGCCGTATTTTTTCACACTGATACAGGATACACCATCGAAAACATCAAAAGCGACGTTATACTTATCACTGTTTCTTGCCGCTTCCGCGCTGTATCCGAAAATTTCGCCCAAAATGATAACGCCCTTTTGAGGATGCTGCAAAGAGGCGATGGTTACAGGCATAATCTCAAATTCCTGCCCGATGAGAAGTTCGGGAGAAGTAATATCGTAGATATGATGCCCGATGCGACAACGGCCGTTTTCGATTTCGGGCAACGGAATGGTATCAAAATAAATCGATGGCGTGCGCGGGAACATTTTTTTCTCTTCCTCTTCGGCGGCGGGAGCCGAAGAAAATTCGCTTCCCTGCCGGCGCGCTTCCAAAGAACGATCGTATTCGCTTTCTGCCTTGGCCAACTGCTGATCAATCAATTCTAAACGACGGTCCTGCCAATAAGTTTCCGTCGATTTATGTAGTTGCAGATTATGACGAATGATCACCCGAACATTCAAACCGAATTCGCTTTTGATAATGCTTTCCATCACCTGCGGCGTGTGGGCATTTTCCATCAAACGAATACCATCCGTTTCAAAGGGAAGCTCGACCAACAACTGATCGTCCTTCAATTCTGCCTGATAATAGCGGAAAAAGCCACGAGCAACGATGCCGACCCGTTCGGTTTCGGCCAAAAGATTGGGGATATAGGCTTTAGTAAAGAAATGAGAGGGATAATGAGGCAAAAACTTTACCAGGGCAAGCTCGTACGCCTGGCAAATCTCCGCCTCCAGAGAATACAGCTCCTCTTTATCGATCGGTGCAGGAAAACAAGCCGAAATCTCCAGCATACGCTTTTCCTTATCCGCCCGAACGGTATAATCGGTTGCACTTTCTAAAATTTCCCGATAGCGCATGCCCGGCTGGTATTTTTTTAACACTTGTAAGAGCGATCTTTGCGTATCGGCCATAATAGTCTCCTTTATATTAGTCCCGCACACCGCGGAGGAAGTTATTTTTCGGACTGCTTGTCCATCTCTCGGATTTCAGCGATCAAGCGAGGGATCAGCTGATCTTCCGATAATTTTTCTACGATTTCACCGCGGCGGAACAAAAGCCCCTCGCCCTTTCCACCGGCGATACCAATGTCTGCCTCTCGGGCCTCGCCCGGTCCGTTCACGATGCATCCCATCAGGGCGACCTTAATCGGTAAGCGGTCCAATCCTTCTTGCGCGACCGCTGCTTTGAAACGCTCGCACAGAGAAATCAAATCAATTTTCGTACGCCCGCAGGTCGGACAGCTGACGATATCCATGCCTCTCTGTCCTTCGATCTGCAGGCCATCCAAAATACGGCGAGCCGCCGCGATCTCTTTGACGGGATCATCTGTCAACGACACCCGAAGCGTATCGCCGATGCCGTCGACCAGCAACGCACCGATGCCCATCGCGCTTTTGATCATACCGGCCTCTCCGCCCCCTGCCTCCGTCACGCCAAGGTGAATGGGATAGGGGCAAGCAGCGGCGACCAACCGGTTGGCCTGTATCATGGTCGGCACATCCGAAGCCTTGATCGAAACAACGATATCCTCAAAGTCGTATTTTTCAAGCAATTCGCAGTGATACAAGGCACTGTCACACAACGCCTGTGCGGTAGGGCCTCCATGCTTTTGCAACAGGTGCTTTTCGAGCGAGCCGCTGTTAACGCCGATGCGAATGGGAATATGGCGTTGCTTACAAGCATCCACCACTTGCTTGACTCTATCCTCATCTCCGATATTTCCGGGGTTGATGCGTATTTTATCAATCCCCAACTCGGTGCAACGCAAAGCGACACGGTAATCAAAGTGGATATCTGCCACGATTGGAATGGTAACACCCTTTTGCCTGATAACCGGGATACAGTCGGCTGCTTCCATATCGGGAACGGTGATGCGAACAATATCACATCCTGCCTGCTGCAGACGAACGATCTGCTCTGCTGTCTTTGCGGCGTTGTGAGGATCCGTATTGGTCATGGATTGAATGGCAAGGGGAAATGAGCCGCCGATGCCGACGCCGCGCAAGATGACCGCCTTGCTTTTTCTTCTTATTGCCTGATAATTCACGGTATCCTCCTATCGTTTGACATTAAAATATAAGCGCGATAATATCCTTTCCCAAAACAAAAACCATCAGAATCATCAACAAAACGATACCGACAAAGTGAATCTTGCTTTCAATTTCCTGGGAAATAGGTTTGCGGCGAATGCCTTCGATCGCCAAAAATACGAATCTGCCGCCGTCCAATGCGGGAAACGGAATCAGGTTGAAAACGCCCAAATTCATGGTGATCAAGGACGTAATGTTCAGTACGTACTGGAAAATTTGTTTGCCGTTCCAGCCGCTGTTATCGATGGTATCTTTGACGGTCGCCGTCACGCCGATGGGACTGGACAAAGCAGAAATGGAGAATCGTCCCGTCGCCAGATTGATAACGCTATCCCATACCATTTTCACAAGGGAGACGGAGCGATGCCAGCTGATTCGTATCAACTGCCAAACAGTGGGATCCTTAAATGCCCAAATTCCGAAATCCGCTTGCCCTAAGACCACGCCTTGCTCTTCGATCTGAGGGAAGACAACATTTTCCAAAACAACAGTCTCACCATCACGAATGACAGTCAAGGTAACCGGCTCGTGCCCTTGATTCATGATCTCATAGGTGAGCTCTTCGCCCGTGTATACTTTGATATTGTTGACCTTTATAACGGTGTCATTCACCTGCAAGCCTGCCTCTGTATTGCTGCTGGCATTTTCTGCAAAGCTGTGAATTTGAGTGGAAGCTAACAAATTCCGAGACAGACACACCATCAAAAAAACGATAACAAAGCCCAACAGCAAATTCATAGCAGCACCCGCCACTACGATAGCCATACGTTGCCATACCTTTTTGCGGGCAAAGGAATCGTCGCCCTCGGCATCTTCATTTTCACCCTTCATACTAACGTATCCACCAATCGGAAGGGCTCGCAGCGAAAAAAGCGTTCCGTGCTTTTTGGTTTTTCTTTGGAACAATTTCGGTCCCATACCGATAGAAAACTCCTCGATATAAACGCCGCACAACCGCGCCACCGTAAAATGACCCAATTCGTGTATCATGATCAACATGCCGAAGATCAGCAATGCCACGATAGCATATATCATAATGATTACTCCTGCTTTCTTTTAATTTTCGATAAGATTGCTTGCCGCATTAAAGGCTTAAACGCTCGGCCGTCAGGCGACGGGCTTCGACATCATAATACAGAATTTCCTCCAAAGTATTTGCCTTTTGCGAGTCCGCCAGCTCTTCAACCGTGCTTTCGACCGCGTCAAAAATGTCGCAAAAGCCGATGTTATCCTGCAAGAAAGAGCCGACTGCCACTTCGTTGGCCGCATTGAGAACCGCGGGCATAGCACCGCCTTTTCGCAAGCACTTGCGCGCCAGGCTCAGAAGGACAAACGTTTGCTCATCCGGTTCAGCAAAGGTCAAGCTTGCACATTGTGTCAACGACAACGGATGGATCACGCCCGGCTCGCGGAAAGGATGCGTCAGTGCATGCTGGATGCAATGACGCATATCCGGCAGAGAGAGCTGCGCCATGATGCTATGGTCAATATATTCAACCATAGAATGAATTATACTCTCACGATGAACGATCACCTCGATGCGATGCTCGGGAATGTCAAACAAGTGCGACGCCTCAATGATCTCAAAGCCCTTGTTCATCAAAGTCGCACTATCAACGGTAATCTTTTGTCCCATTTGCCACGTTGGATGCGCTAATGCATCGCACCGCCGCATTGCTTGAAGCTGTTCTCTCGTTTTGCCAAAGAACGGGCCGCCGGAGGCAGTCAAGATCAGTTTTTTTACTTCATTTTGTCTTCCCGCCGACAAGCACTGGGCAATCGCACAATGCTCACTGTCGACCGGGCGAATAACAATTCCCTTTTCTCTTGCCAGCTTCATAACGATATCACCGGCAACGACAAGAGATTCCTTGTTGGCCAGAGCCAGTTGTTTGTCCGTTTCAAGAACTGCCAAGGTGGGAAGAAGTCCTGCCTTGCCCACAATGGCGTTGAGAGCCAACGGTGCGTGGCTGTCACGAATCATATCCAAGACACCCTCTGCCCCGCCATATACTCGAGTATGAGTGTCGGCAAGCCGCACGCGCAAGTCCTGCGCCGCGGCTTCATCACTCATAGCGCAGGCGCGAACACCAAACTCTCGCGCCTGACGTTCAGCGATATCAACGTTTTGATGCGCGCAAATAGCATCTACGGGAAAGCCACAGCGTCTTACGACGTCCAACGCCTGTTGTCCTACGGAACCCGTAGAGCCAAGGATCAGGACGGAAGAACGGTTTTTCTGTACTGTCTCCATCACGCCACCACAAACAAATTCCCCAAAGAACAAATGACAAGCAAAACAAGAGCCACCGCCATGACCGAATCAAAACGATCCAACACACCGCCGTGTCCCGGAAACAGCTTGCCGTAATCCTTGATGCCAAAGGTACGCTTGATGGCCGACATCAAAAGGTCCCCCACCTGCGAAACGATCGAGATGAATAATCCGCTGATACCAAGCACGACATAGTTGGCCGAGACGGTGCCACCGCTGATGCTTTGAACAATCCATCCGTAGCCAAGCATGGCCAAAATGCAAAACAGCGTACCGCCCACACTTCCCTCAATGGTTTTCTTGGGGCTAACGTCGGGGATGAGCTTGTGCTTGCCAAACAAAAATCCGCAAAAATAAGCAAAGGTATCCGTCACCCAAGCACCGATAAAACAGATCAGATACACGTATTTGCCGGCGGGAACGCGGTAACGCAAAAGCGTTAGCGCAGTGAATGCAACAATAATGTAAAAACCGGTCAAAAAAGCCGTTCCTGCGTGGGAAAAGGTGATCGCTCCACGAGAAAACGTCATAACGGCGAACAGATACAATGCAAGAACGATCAAAGAGAGGGTCAGAATATGTTCAACCTGTGACGTTTCAAACCAGTACGGCAACAAGGGCACTCCCGCCGACACTGCAAGCAATACGATCGAGTAGGCGTAATGCTTGATGGCGCCGATGCAACGCAGCATTTCAAAGCAGGCGATCAGGGACAACAGTGCCATTACTGCCGGAAAAATCCAAAGTTCAGAAAAATACAACACCGGGAAAAAGATGGCTATAGCCACCACCGCGGTTAATACACGTTTTAACATCGTTTACCTCCGATATCACACGCCACCGTAGCGACGCTGTCTGGAATAAAAGGTACGAATGGCCTCGTCCACGTCCGAAGGACCGAAATCGGGCCATAGCTTATCCGTAAAATACAGCTCTGCGTAAGCCGCTTGCCACAACAAAAAGTTGGAAATACGCATATCGCCCCCCGTACGGACGATGAGATCGGGGTCGGCGCAATGTGAGGTATACAGCGCATGGCTGATCGCCTGTTCAGTCACTGCTTCGTCCGTTGATTTTAACTCTTCCAGTGCCCGACAAATCTCTGCTCTGGCACCATAGTTAACGGCAATATTGAGTATCATATGGTTGTCTTTAGTCACTCGCTCCAAGTGATCCATCTTTTCACGCAGGCGAGGGCGCAAAGGAGTACGATCCCCAATGAAATGAAATTGCACGCTGTGTCCACGCAATTCTTTTTCGCAGGAATCAATATATTCTTCTAACAGATTCATGATGGATTCCACCTCACGGGAGGGCCGTTTCCAATTTTCAGTGGAAAATGCGTACACGGTCATAGCCTTTAAACCCAGCTTTTCGCAGTACTGGGCCACGTTTTGAAAAGCTTTGGCACCCGCACGATGTCCCTGCTCACGGGCCATGCCTCGCATGACTGCCCACCGACCGTTACCATCCATGATAAAAGCTATGTGAGAGAGTCTTTCATCCGGTACGATCTTTTTCTTTTCTTCACGCTTGATGAACAATCCCATAAATCATATTCCTCCGCATAATATAGGAAAGCGGGCGAAACATGAAAATCACATTTCGCCCCATCTTATGAGAAATCCGTATGAGAATCAGATCTCCATGATTTCCTTTTCTTTCTTTGCCTGGATCTCCTCAATCTTTTTGGTGCACTTGTCAGTGATATCCTGAATGGACTTTTCAGCAGCCTTCTGCTCGTCTTCGGTCAGAAGACCGTCCTTCTTCTGCTTTTTTGCATCTTCGTTGGCATCACGGCGAATGTTACGGATAGCAACCTTGGCATCTTCCGCATACTTCTGTACCTGCTTTTTGATCTCGCGGCGGCGTTCCTCGGTCAGTTGGGGGAAAGACAGGCGAATGACTCTACCATCGTTCATGGGAGTAATGCCAACGTCAGAGGCAAGGATCGCCTTTTCCATCGCCTTAAGCGTCGTGTTGTCGTAAGGGGTGATGACCAGCGTTCTGGCATCAGCAACACGAACGTCAGCCATGCTGTTCAAGGGCGTAGGAGATCCGTAATAATCAAAATTGACGCGAGCAAGCACACCGGGATTGGCTTGCGATGCACGAACGCCGCTCAGCGTCGTTTCAAAAGATGCAATTGCTTTCACAGTTCTTTCTTCCATGGGCTTGGTGTTATACTTCATAATAATCCTCCTTATGTGCGGGCCGAGGCCTCACGATTTATGTCTGAATTTTAATTAACAATGAATTTCAGTTCCGATTCTTTCGCCCATCACGACACGGTAGATGTTTTCAGGATCGGACAAGCCAAAGGCATAGCAACGTATGTTATTATCCTGGCAGAATGTGGCGGCACTCATATCGAGTGCTCTGAGATTCTTCTCAAGAATCTCCATGTAGGTCAGCTCTTCGTAGCGGGTTGCAGTGGGATCGACCTTAGGATCCGCGCTGTAAATTGCGTCAATATTCTTGGCCATCAGCACGACGTCGGCCTCAATCTCGGCTGCACGCAAAGCAGCTGCCGTATCGGTCGAAAAGTAAGGCAGGCCAGTACCTCCGCCGAGAATGACGATCTTACCTGCCTCCAAGGCAGCAATGGCCTCGCGCGAGGTATAAAACTCCGCAAACGTATCCATCTTGACCGCGCTCAACACGACGGCATCCATCCCCTCTTGTTCGAAGGTGTCCTTGATGGCCAGCGCATTGATGGTTGTTGCCAGCATTCCCATGTGATCTGCCCGGCAGCGGTTCATCTTGCCACCTTGTCTGCCACGCCAGATGTTACCGGCACCGCACAAAAGGGCAACTTGTACACCGGCATCCTGACACTTTTTGACAACGGACGCGATCGTTCGGATAAAATCGAAATTCAAAATATCATTCGATCCTGCCGCAAGAGCCTCACCCGAGAGCTTAAGCAAAACGCGACGATATTTAGGCTTGATCTGATTGATTTCCATAGACAATCTCCTCAAAGCAGGCACGTGCCTGCACCGTTTGCTATTCTACCCTATATTTTACTACAAAACCTTTCTTTTGTAAACAGCATTTTGTAAATTTCTCTTCTTTTTTTCTCATTTTTTGAAACCGCAGGCATAGAAAAAGGACGCTTTTGCAAGCGCCCTTTTTCTTATGGAAGGAAAATTACTTTCCTGCGGTCATCTTAGCGATTTCCTCAGCGAAGTTCTCTTCTCTCTTCTGAATGCCCTCGCCCTTTTCGAAGCGGAAGAAGCCGGTGATGGTGATGTTGCCGCCCAGCTCCTTAGCAACAGACTCGACGTACTTGCCGACCTTCATGTCCTCGTCCTTGACGTAGGTCATGTCAACCAGGCAGTTGTTGTCGTAGAACTTGCTGATACGGCCCTGTACCATCTTTTCCTTGATGGCATCGGGCTTCTTTGCGTTAGCGGGATCGTTTGCGATCTGAGCCAACAGAATGTTCTTCTCCTCCTCCAGAACGGAAGCGGGAACCTCGTCACGGTTCAGGTAGGGGGTAGGATATGCACCGATCTGAAGTGCGATGTTCTTTGCAAATGCAGCGAAGCCATCCTTATCAGCAACGTCGGTGTCGAACTTAACCAGAACGCCGATGGAGCCGTTACCGTGAACGTAGGTAGCAACAGCGTTGCCTTCAACGATGACGAAGCGGCGAATGCTCAGCTTCTCACCGATCTGTGCGATCTTCTCGATCAGAACGCTCTCAACTGCGCTGTCGGTACCGGCGTAGGTAGCCTTGAGCAGAGCGTCAACGTCAGCGGGCTTGCTCTCCAGAATGGTAGCGAGCAGACCGTCAACAAATTCCTGGAAGGATGCATTCTTTGCAACGAAGTCAGTCTCGGAGTTAACCTGGATCATAGCGTATGCGGCGCCCTTGCTCATCAGCTTAACGATACCGTCAGCTGCGATTCTGCTTTCCTTCTTAGCAGCGGTTGCAAGACCCTTCTCGCGAAGGATGGTGATTGCCTTATCCATATCGCCTTCAGCCTCAACCAGCGCCTTCTTGCAGTCCATCATACCCAGACCGGTCTTTGCGCGCAGTTCAGCTACGTCTTTTGCAGTAATGTTAGCCATTTTCAAAATCCTCTTTTCTGATTATTTTGTTGGGAAACGGAAATTATTCCTCGGTGGTTTCAGCAGTCTCGGGAGCGTTCTGCTCGCCCTGTCTGCCCTCGATCATAGCGTCAGCGATGACGGAGGAGATCAACTTGATGGCGCGGATAGCGTCATCGTTACCGGGGATAACGTAGTCAGCATCGTCGGGATCGCAGTTGGTGTCAACGATAGCGATTACCGGGATACCCAGCTTCTTTGCCTCGAGAACTGCGTTTCTTTCCTTGTGGGGGTCAACGATGAAGATAGCGGAAGGCAGAGTATCCATGGTCTTGATACCGCCCAGGTTCTTCTCCAGGTCGAAAGCTTCCTTCTGCAGACCTGCAACCTCTTTCTTAGGCAGCAGATTGAAGGTGCCGTCCTCATGCATCTTGTTCAGGCTGTTCAAACGAGCGATGGACTTCTTGATGGTCTTGAAGTTGGTCATCATGCCGCCGGGCCAACGGTTGTTCACATAGTACATACCGCAGCGGGTAGCCTCTTCCTTGATGGCCTCTGCCGCCTGCTTCTTGGTGCCGACGAACAGAAGGGTGCCGCCCTGCGCAGACAGCTCGCGGACAAACATGTAAGCTTCCTCGAACTTCTTAACCGTCTTCTGCAGGTCGATGATATAGATGCCGTTTCTTTCAGTGAAGATGTACTCCTGCATCTTGGGGTTCCATCTTCTGGTGTGGTGTCCGAAATGAACACCTGCTTCAAGCAGCTGCTTGATGGTAATGATAGACATTTCAATGTCCTCCTTCGGTTTTTTCCACCACATAATTTTCGTGCTCATCACCCTGTTGGGCACCGAACGCACGCCGTTATGTGTGTGTATTTTTTTGTATTGCGGACGCACTTTGGGCAATTTCCGCAATTACAAGTGATTATAGCACATTCCGTTCCAACTTTCAACAGAATGTGCTATAATTTACAAATTATTAACAATTTTATTTGCACTTACCGCCTTCGCAAGCATCGTGACAAACAGGAGAGGTCAATGATTGTTCTTCCGTCTCTGTGAGTCGCACAAGAATCGTGTCCTCCCCGATGCACTCGATCTTGCACCACGGAATAAACAGGTATTCCGTTTTGCCCAACCCCAGAAAGCCTCCACCGCCCCGGGGCACCATCAAAGACGTAAGCGTGGCGCATTTGGGATCAAACTCAAAATCGGTTGCGAAGCCCAGTCTTGAGCCGTCGCATAAATTTATAATCTCTTTTTTTCGCAGCGAAAGCGTGGTACAGCGTGGCACTTCCCTACCTCCAAAAACGGATTGTTCGTCCGAAGACGTCAATGCAGTTTATTCATCGTCGGAGGAAATCTTTCCCGCTTCGATGGGATTTTTCCGGAACATCCGCCGGAATGTACGCATCAATTTGGGACGATACGACTGCGATATAAAGTAACTACCCAACAAATACAGCGGCGACAGTACCGCCATAATGATCAGCAAAAGCGAAAGACCGTTGGCGCCAAACCAGGCTGCGATCGGAGGAATCAGAATAACGCCGGCAAGCACCACCAACAGCACACCGATGACCAGCAGCGACGAAGCATGGTTTCTCCAATTAAGTGCAAACGAGCCCGTCGTTCGCAGCAAGCACCACAAAAGACAGCTCTGAGATTCCCAGAGTGCTAAGAAGGTATAGAGGAATAATCCTCCCTTTTGAGGTGCTGCCCCCGTTCCCATCAAAATCCATGCGGTAAGAACGGTAAAAACACCGCAGATGACCGTCGCGCAGATCCAATCGGGACGAATTTTCAAAGGAGCCTTAAAGAACCGGTCGTGGTCGGGAACCGCGCGCAGGACATCTTCTCCGCAAGGATGCAGAGCACATATGAGAATGTACGCGAGATCTACCCATACGCCGCTGATGAGCAGGAGGGCGGGCGAAATGGCCAACCATCCGAACAGCAACGGCAAAATAACCAACGTAACGCGCAGCATCTGCGCAACCAGCAGATACTGCATAGTCAGCATCATACGGAAGCTAATTGCCCGGGAGGTATGAATCGCACAAGCGATGCCCGAAAGACCTCCGCCGTCGGGACCTGCGCGTCGAATAAGCACGTCAGAATTACGGCGCACCGATTGATCGCATTCCTCGACAGCCGCCGTCGCTACTTCAACATCGGACTCGTTTTGGATGTTGGTATTATAATCGCGGGGTTCGCAGCTGAAACAAACATTAGCAGGATTCATCAAGGGGGCATCATCGTGACGCAATCCCAAGCTTGCCGTGGTTTTTCCTTGCGCACGGCAACGCTCAATAAACTGTGCGATTTCCTCGTCCGAAAATCCGAGGAATACACGCCGTTTTTCAAACACATCCGCCAACGTTTTTCCCAAACGGGCAGCCTGCGATGCGGTAACGGTTTCTTTTTCCGAATCGATCCATCCCGCTGACATTAGATAATTGATACATCCATCGTCCTCTCCAGGCAAAAACAGCGAGATACGGACGTGACTCTCTTCCAAGCGACGCCTGGTCTGGCGGAGCAAAGGATCAAACGCTTCACGGCAGGACAAAATTCCTTCAAATATGACGTATCCGCGTTCCTCACGCACGTAGGCACACACCTGAGTCCCCTGATTTTTCAGGTGAACGAACATATCGTACAGCGTTTGACGGCCGGCATTATCCAATGCCACCGTTTTTCCGCCCTTGTTGGCAGCATTGCAACGCAGCAACGGATCGGGATGCGTACATTTATGGATACGGAAACGGCGTTCCGTTCCGTCAGAAGGACGGCGCATAACTACCTCTACCCACTCAGGAGCGGCAGGCATGGGACGCATACCAACCGTACGAATATCCGCAGATGCGCGGTCAAAGGAAAGCATGTCCCCCATCTCTGCGACTGCATCCGCCCATTCCTGTAGATAAACACCGCCATTCTCTTCCATCGGGCCTTGCTCAGCGCATTTTTCATAGCGGTAGACAGTCTCATACATCTGTGCAACCGCGTTATTCTTCATTTTATGACCAATGAACAGACCGTCTGCTGTATAGGCGGCATAGGGGTGCATATGTCCGTCGGACAAAGCGGTTTTTCCCAAAAGGAACAACTCGTCCACGCGGCACAGATCGTCCAGTGCCGCGTAGTTTTTGATGATAGCGGTATTGTTGTGATTCGTTCCGTAGGAAGCGCGAATCACGGCGCAAGCGCAGACGATACGCCCCATGGACAACAGCTGTTCACCCATGGAGGAAACCACCAACGAAAGCGTCAGCATCAAAACGTCCAAAATATCAAATTTGCCGCGGGCGGTAAAAATGCCAATGATTGTCACGGGCAGGATCAGCGCACACATAACGATGCTGTATCGATTCATGTACTTGCGCATGGGCTTGAGGTAGGAGGGATCGCCCACCTGCATGGCCAACGGATGCGCACCGCGATAGGAGGAAAGATAGGTGGTCTCACCCGTCTCGGTTACAATCGCGCGCGCTTCCCCGCCATGAATGATCGACCCGGCGTGGACCATATTGGCTCGCGTCAGCACCGATTCCTCGGCATTTTCATCGTAAAGCTTGGCGGCATCCTTAAAAGCGCGGAAGTAAGCAACCTTTCCCTGTTCATCGCATTGATAGGTCAAAACGCAAAAACGCTGGGTGGTTTCGACAAGGCGAGCGTCACACGGCACCACATCTCCCGCACGAAGCAGGATGACGTCGCCAGGCACAAGGTTAGCGGCATCGCACAAAAGCTCTCTTCCGGCCCGCAGAACACGAACGCGGGGGGCTGAATAGCTGCTCATAGCCTCTTTGATTCGGTTGGTCTTGACGTAAGCAACGATACTCACTGCACAGCTCACTGTCAGAACGAACAGAACGGTCAGAGCGGTCTCTATTCTGCCAAAGCAGAAGGCAATTACGCAAATGAAGGCAAGTACCCACAAAGATACGTCGGACAGGATGCGAGTCGCGCACAGCTTGAGGCTGCGGGGCTCGGGAACGAACAATTCGTTGCGGCCGATGCGCTCCAGTCGAGTGCGACTAACTTTGGGAGTAAGACCGTTCTTTCGATCGGTCTTCAAGCGTTTTTCAACTTCGTCAATCGACATCGCGTGCCACTTTTGGTGTTTGATTTTCATACCTGTCCTCCTTTCTTTGTTATTTTTTAGGATTACATACAGTCAAGCGTCAGGCGTCCTCCGCTGACCGACAGACGGATCTGAGTAATCGCATGCTTTTGATCGGCCAGCAGCTTCTCTGCCAACATATCCTCCACCTCACGCTGAATATAGCGACGCATATTGCGAGCACCGAATTTGATCGAAAACGACTTTTCGGCAATCAGTGCGGCGGCGGCAGGCGTGTAGGAGAAATGCATATCCTTCTCTGCCAGCGTCTTGGCCAAGTCTCCCAGCATAATACCTGCAATATGAGAAAAATCCTTTTGATTCAGCGAACGGAAAGTAATGATCTCATCCACGCGGTTGATAAATTCCGGACGCAAAAAGCTCGACAGTGCTTTCTCTGTCTTGCTCTCGGACAGCGTTTTTCCATCCTCAAAAAAGCCGATGGAAGAAGAAGTGCGATCCGATCCTGCATTGGTTGTCATGATCAGAATGACGTTTTCAAAGTTCACTGTCTTACCGCCCGCATCGGTGATGCGGCCATCGTCCAGAATCTGCAATAAAATATTGAGAACGTCGGGATGAGCCTTTTCGATCTCGTCAAACAGAACGACAGAATAGGGATGGCGGCGGATCTTCTCGGTCAACTGCCCCGCTTCATCGTATCCGACGTATCCGGGAGGCGCTCCGATGATTCTGGAGACCGAATGCTTTTCCATAAACTCAGACATATCCAAACGGATAAGCGTCTCGGGCGTATGGAAGAGTTCGGCAGCAATAGTCTTGACAAGCTCGGTCTTACCGACGCCCGTAGGTCCAGCGAAAATAAAGGAAACCGGCTTTCTCTTATAAGAAATTCCTGCACGGTTGCGCTTAATGGCGCGAACGACGGCGCTCACCGCCTCGTCCTGACCAACTATGCGAGCCTTAAGGTTATCCTCTAATTTGGACAGCTTTTCAAATTCGTTTTCGCTGATGGTGCTGGCCGGAACGCCCGTCCACACTTCGATAACAGAGGCCAACTCTTCGACGGTCAGTTCGACCTTGGCACACGCGGGCTCGATCTCACTCAATCGATTGGACAGTTTGAGCTCCTTGGCCTTCACTTGAGCAATTTGCTCGTAATTGCGCTGTGCATCCGCACCCTCCAAAGATCCCGTTTGAGCTTCGAGTGCTTCGCGCTCAGCCTTGAGCTTGAGCAGACGGTCGCGAATATCATAGGATTCGTTGATAACGGCAGAATTGAGAGAAAGATAAGACGCGGCCTCGTCCAACAAATCGATCGCCTTGTCAGGCAGATAGCGGTCGGTGATATAGCGTTCGGACAGGACCACCGTGCGGCGCAACAGCTCGTCGGGGATGGCGATGCCGTGGAATTTTTCATAGTAATGCTTGATGCCTCGCAGCATATCCACCGTGTCATCCACGGAGGGCTCGTCAACGATGATCGGCTGGAATCTGCGTTCCAGTGCGGCATCTTTTTCAATGAACTTGCGGTATTCATTCAGCGTAGTCGCGCCGATCACCTGAATCTCACCGCGAGAGAGGGCAGGCTTGAGGATATTGGCCGCATTCATGCTACCCTCGGAATTTCCCGTACCGACCAGATTATGCACCTCGTCGATGACAAGCAGAACATTACCGGCATCCTTGATCTCGTTGATCAATCCCTGGATTCGCGCCTCAAACTGACCGCGGAATTGCGTTCCCGCCACAAGAGAGGTCAGATCGAGAAGATATACGACTTTGTTTTTCAGTTTGTACGGCACGTCCTCCTGCACAATGCGCAGTGCCAGTGCCTCAGCAATCGCAGTTTTACCGACGCCAGGTTCACCAATCAGGCAGGGGTTGTTTTTCTGGCGGCGGCAAAGAATCTGGATCACGCGAGCAAGCTCCTTATCGCGACCGACGATACGGTCCAGCTTGCCCTCCTTGGCACTCTTGGTCAGATTGCGGCAATACGCCGGAAGGTACTTATACTTCTTTTCCGGGTCCTTGGAAGCGCGGTCACCGCGCCCCGTCTTTTTCTCATTTCCGGGCTCGTTTTGCTGTGCGGGAACGTTGGATTCGCTCGCCTTGATCAATCCCGCCTGCTCAAAGAGCTTGCGGAAGTCCAGCGTAGGAACGACCTGCTCACTTCCCTTTTTGCGTGTTTCGGCCGCATTGGCACCCTCGTGGTTATCGTCCGTCTCCTCAGCATCCTCCGCTTCATCCGCCTCGCCGCCAAGATCCAGTCCCTGCTCCAGCATTTGCTCCATTTCCTCGCTCATGCCGGCCAACTGTTCGGGCGTAAGCCCCAATTTGTCAAGAGCACCGCCCATCATATTTTCAATCGGAAGCCCGACCTCCTTTGCACACACGATGCAAAGTCCTTCGCTGGTCTTCTGACCGTTTTCCACTTTGGTCACGAAGATCATGGCCGGACGCTTGCGACATCTTGCACATTTTATCATATGGATATTTTCAGCCGTCTCCCAAATAGATACAGCTGTCCTTTCTATAAAGAGAAATTACATTCCGATGCCAAAGATCCATCGGAGGATATTAAGATTGAAGCAGTGTCTGAACAACCAAGTATTTTCAAACGCCGCTTGGAAGGCTATACCTTCAAAGCTCGCTTCGGCAAGACTCATGATTGCATATACCAGCAAAGTAAAGACCGCCGTATAGATCAAAGCGCAAACAATACCCAGTATCAAACCGAGTATACGGTCGATCTGACGAATGACAGGTAGCTTTGCAATTTTGATCATGACGGAAGCAATGATGCTGAACAACAGCATCGCAATCAAAAAGATGCCGGCGTATGCAATCAAATCGGACAAAAGCTTGGTGATCGGCTGTGCCAAAGTACTCGCCAATTGCGACAGTCCCCCTGCATCTGCTTGTGTCTCGTTGGCAAGATCGCCTGCCAAGACTGCAGGATCCACTCCCATTCTCTCAAACAAGGAACTTAACCAGGAAGGAAGATTGCCCAGCACCTGTGTCAGATCAAAAGTTTCTGCTCCCGCTTCAAACACAGACAAGAGCTTATCATGCACGTAATTTGTCACGCGGGACGTGATCAGGTGCTCCGACACCCAAGCAGACGCCATAGGGCCAAACAAATACGCCGCGATCATGCACAAAAGCGACTTAGCAAGGCCAAAGATGGAACGGATAAATCCCTTGAACCAACAGGATAACACCGTCACAACGATGATCATCAGGAGCGATATATCGAGAAACAGACTCAAACCCATAACAGTTCCTTTCTAGCAATACAGTTGTAATCGTCTTGTGGAGTTATGTGCGCTCATCCGGCCGCAGCACGATTGCCTTTGCCGAGCCGCACACAAGATATTCATCATCGTCATAAGCCAGCAGACGGGTATATTCGCCATTGAAGGCAGCAGTTGCAGAGGGAGCACTTTGCCCGTTGCGGTAGACGTTAAGTTCATTTTCAGTTAAAACAGCCAATGTTCCCGACGCATACGTCGCATCGTGTACTTCAGATGGCACGGAAATATTATACACCTGATCGGTGGATTTGTCAAATACAATTACGCGGCTGGCGTTATCGTACACGTTGTCACGACAAACCAGAACACAGCCTTGGGCATCCACGCGGAAAGAAAGCACGTTTTCTGTCGAAAAAGCACAGCTTGCCACGATCTCTAGCTTCGTATCCAGACGATATGCGCCTGACGTAGTGAGCAAAAACAGCTCGCCCTCATCGGTATAATGACAAGCGACCGGATAGGCATCCTTGATCACACAAGCGTTCCCCCAAGTCTGTTCGTTGGGAGACACTTGAGAAATATGCGTTTGCATCCGCCCTCCTTCGGAGGAGACCGAGATTATGGACAACTGCTTCCCATCCGGGCGCAGTGCGGCCAGAAGCGTATATTCTTCCAGGCGGTAGCGATTGATCATACGATGATTTTCATTGTAGAGAAGAACCTCACTTGCATATTCGGTGCCGTCCGTCACGACCGCATAATAGCCTTGATTACAAGCTGCGACACTGCGGATATTGTTTTCAGTCGTGATATTCTTGACACAGGTAAATGAATTATACAAGCTCATATTTTTTCCGCCAAGATCGTAGGCGACCAGATAGCGTCCGGAGGAGACAAGACGAGGCGTACGATACGCCATCCTATGAGAGTGCGATTCTCTGCCCGTGGCAGTAAAAACCGTCAGCTTTTGCTTACCAAGCACGGCAAGACCTTGGCGGTACAGCACGTAATCGTTATCCGCGTCCGAAGAAAAAATGATACTTTGCTTGGCTTCATTTTCCTGCAGAGCAAGCGAGGAGGTCAGATCTTTAGTAAAATAAATCAGGTTATCCGCCGACAATAGCTCTGCATTGGTTAGAACGGAAACGGCAATGTAGACCGCAAGCAGCATGATGGTAATCATCTGGGCGGAATGGTAACGGAAGGAGATCTCCTGATGATAGCCTACGTCGGTGACACGCTCGGAGAGATCCACGTGTCGCACCGTATCTTGATCATTGGAAGAACCGCCCGGGCGAGTGCGCTTGAACAATTGCGAAAACACGCTAAGCAACGGCATTTTTTTCACGCGCTTCCCCCCTTACACAAAAGAATGATTGCCTATAATAACAAATTATTCCCAATGCGCCGGTAAAACATCCGGACGCTGATAAAAAACACGGGATAAATACAATCCGTGAGGCGGGGCGGTCAAGCCTGCGGCAACACGATTTTTGGCGTTGATCGAGGCAGCGATGCTGTCGGGATCGCGGCGTCCGACTGCGACCTCGTACAAGGTTCCCGCCATGATACGCACCATGTTATACAGAAATCCGTCAGCGCAGACACGGAACGAAATGATGTCTCCCTCGCGGCTGACCGTAGCATACTTGATCGTTCGCACGGGCACGGTGATCTTTGACCCCTGTGCCATATACGAAGCAAAGTCATGCGTGCCGACAAATTGGGCCGCCGCCCTGTTCATACGCTCGATCGCATCGGGCAAAAGAGGACACGGAATATGCCAGCTTCTCTTATCCTCAAAGGGATCTCGAATGGGCGAGGCATAAAATCTGTACTCATACTCCTTGGCTTCCACAGCGTAGCGAGGATGAAAATCGTCGGGAACAAAGCAGGCATCCGTCACCGCGATATCACTCGGCAGATAGGTACAAAGTGCGCGTGGGATGTTAGCTGCGGAAACGCTTGTCGGCAGATCGGTCTGCCCTTTTTTGGAAACGGCGGCACAAAAGGCCCTGGCGTGAACACCGGCATCGGTGCGGCTGCAGCCCATAACATCGCAATCGTAACCAAACAAAGCGCGCGTCGCTTCATTCAGTGCCCGTTGCACCGTAGGGATGCTTCCCGGCTGAACCTGATAGCCGTTATACGCCGTTCCGACAAAGCGGAATTTGATGAGTGCTTTCATACGTCCGTTTCCTTTCGTTCAAATTTGGAAAATCAAACCTTACATGGTATAGCCGATACCTGCGCGGTTGAGATAAATGATGGCGGCACCGAAAGCCAGCATCAAAGACAATGCAACAAAATCGCCAACACGGTAATGGAGGACCGTCATGCGTGTCCTGCCTTTGCCACCGTGATAACAACGACATTCCATGGCAGTTGCCAATTCGTCCGCGCGGCGGAAAGCCGACACGAACAGAGGGATCAAAATGGGAATCAACGCCTTGGCACGAGAGATGAGCGATCCGCTGGAAAAATCCACGCCGCGGGCCTTTTGAGCTGCCATGATCTTGTCTGTTTCTTCAACCAACGTCGGAATAAACCGCAGAGCGATGGTCATCATCATAGCAAACTCGTGAACAGGAATGCGAAGTACACGTAAAGGTGACAACAGTCTTTCCAGAGCATCCGTCAGCATAATGGGCGTCGTCGTATAGGTCAGAAACATTCCCGTACCAATGATCAAAGCAGCAATGCGCAACATCATAAAGCCTGCCTGATACAGACCCTCCGCATAGATGTGAATGAACTTCCATTCCACCAAAAGCACCTCTCCCTTGGTGAAAAAGACGTTGATCAAAGCGGTGAACATCAGAATGAACAAAATGGGACGAATACTGCGGATCACAATCTTGACAGGGATTCTGCTCAAAAGAATGAGCGCAAGGGCTGACAGAACAAGCAAGGCAAAGCTCAAAACATTTTTGCAGATGAAAGTACAAACAATATAAAGCACCGCCAGAATGACTTTCATGCGGGGATCCATATTGTGAATGGAGGATTTCGCAGGATAAAATTGACCGAGAGTGATACTTTTCATGACTTCACCTCCGCCTTGCCGCGACGTTGCTCCATCAGGCGAAGCAAGCACTTTTCTGCTTGCTCAACCGTAAAAATGCCTTCGTCCACAGGAATCCCCCGTTCGCGCAGCATCATACAAACACGCGAGATTTCGGGAATGTTCAATCCGACCGCCAAGAGCTCCTCAGAACGAGCAAACACCTCACTGGCGCTTCCCTGCATAACGAGCTTTCCGCCTGCCAGAACGACGATATCGTCGCAAAAGCGTGCCATATCCTCCATGCTGTGGCTGACGATGATAACGGTAGCACCCGTTTTGTTCTGATATTCCCGCAGCATTCTCAATATCGTATCGCGACCGCGGGGATCCAATCCTGCCGCAGGCTCATCCAAAACCAGTACCTCAGGACGCATCGCCATAATACCGGCAATGGCTACGCGGCGCTTCTGTCCGCCCGACAGATCAAACGGCGAGTGGTCCATAAGCGAGAGGTCCAGCCCCGTCAGTTCTGCCGCTTCTTGTACACGGTGAGCGATTTCATCATCGTTCAGCCCCATGTTCTTGGGACCGAATGCAATATCTGCTCTTACCATTTCTTCAAACAGCTGATACTCGGGATACTGCATAACGAGCCCTACACGGAAGCGGATCTGGCGGATCTGCTTGGGATTTTCCCAGATATCCTTGCCGTCCAACAGAACGCGTCCCTTGGTGGGGCGGCTCAAGCCGTTGAGCAATTGAACCAGCGTGGATTTTCCCGAGCCGGTATGTCCGATCAATCCCGTAATGGCATTTTCCCGAACGTTCAGATTGATGTCGTCCAAGGCACGCATTTCAAAGGGCGTACCGGGACTGTAAACGTAACTGATATTCTCTAACGTAATTTTTGACATATCAAACCTGTTAACAATTATTTTTTACGCTTCAAACAAGCGGCACAAAGCCTCGACACAGGCCTTTGGGGTATCGACGTCGCCGGGCAAATCCAGTCCACGCTGTCGTAAGCAATGAACCAACGCTGCAGATTGAGGAACGTCCAGTCCTGCATCGATCAGGGGTTGAGGATGTGCGAAAATCTCCTTTGGCGCGCCGTCCTTGATAATGCGTCCATCATCCAAGACGATGATTCGATCGGCGCGGGCCGCTTCGTCCATATGGTGCGTGATGGTAATGATCGTAATTCCTTTTTCTCTGTGCAGCATTTCCATCGTCTGGAGCACCTCAAGACGCCCCAAAGGATCCAGCATGGCCGTCGATTCATCGAATATCATACACTCGGGCATCATGGCCAGGATACCGGCAATGGCGACTCGCTGCTTCTGTCCGCCGGAAAGGCGATGAGGCTCATGCTTGGCATATTCCGTCATACCGACCATCGCAAGCGCATCGTCTACTCTCTTGCGGATCTCGGCCGACGGCACGCCCAAATTTTCGGGGCCGAAGGCAACGTCCTCCTCTACCACCGTAGCAACCAACTGGTTGTCGGGGTTCTGAAAGACCATACCGATCTTTTGGCGAAGGGCAAACACATCCTCGTCCGTCATATCCGGGGACGTAACGTTTTGACCGTCAACGTAAATAGCACCGCCGGTAGGCTCCAGGACCAGGTTGAGTAATTTGGCAAGGGTGGATTTTCCCGAGCCGTTATGACCGATCACGGCAATATATTCACCGCGTTCAATGCACAAGTCGATGCCGTGCAGAACGGGGGTGTCCTCACCCGTCATATCATCCTCGTAGGCATACGACAAATTTTCCGTGCGGATCCATGATTGTCCCATCATACTCTTTCCTTTCGCAAAAGTTTTGCTCAAATCAGATTGTCCAACGAGAGCTTGCGCCGCAAGGCAGATAAGCACCCGTCTGTGTAACTTTCAAACCAAGCTCACCCGATTCAATCGTGCCGCCAAAGCGGGATCTCACCTTCAGATCCAGCAGGTAGCTCATAGTCAAGGGAGACAGTCCGGTAGTATAGGAATTTACCAAGAAGAACAGCGGGCTATCCGACAACAGCTGTGCCGTCAATCCGATCAGCTCGTCTACGCAGTCCTCCAGTTTCCACACCTCGCCGCCGGGTCCGCGACCATACGAGGGGGGATCCATAATGATACCCTCATAGTGATTGCCGCGGCGGATCTCACGCTCAACGAACTTTTTGCAGTCATCGACGATGTAGCGGATGGGCGCATCGGAAAGCCCCGACAAAGCCGCGTTTTCCTTTGCTTGGGCAACCATGCCCTTAGCCGCATCCACATGAACGACGCTTGCCCCTGCTTTGGCCGCGGCAACCGTCGCGCCGCCGGTATAGGCAAACAAATTCAGTACGCGAATGGGGCGGTCCGCCTTTTGGATCAGACCGGAAAACCAATCCCAGTTGGCGGCCTGCTCAGGAAACAGTCCCGTATGCTTAAAGCCCATCGGGCGCAAAACGAATCCCAAATCCTGATAACCGATCTGCCAGCTCTCGGGCAGATTGTTTTTTACCCATCGGCCACCGCCGGTAGAGGATCGGCGGTAGATGCCGTCCGCCTTTTTCCATGCGGGATGCTTGGCAACGCCATGCCAGATCACCTGAGGATCGGGGCGGATCAAAATATATTTTCCCCAACGCTCCAGTCTTTCACCGTCGTTGGTATCGAGCAATTCATAGTCTTTCCAATTTTGTGACGTCCACATATCTTGTTCTCCGTTATTTCAAGTTATAGTATCTTGCCAGTTTGGAACAGCCGCTGTGCGCATGGGTAATAGCCAGGGCCAGCGCGTCTGCAGTGTCGTCCGGCTTGGGCGGCTTATCCAATCCCAACATCATGGTAACCATAGTAATGACCTGTTTTTTTTCGGCGCGTCCGTAACCAACGACAGACTGCTTGACTTGCAAAGGAGTATACTCCGCAATGGGCAACCCACATTGATGGCCCGCCAAAAGGATGACACCTCTTGCCTCTGCCACACGGATACCCGTCGTTTGGTTGGTGTTGAAAAAGAGCTCCTCAACCGCCATCTCCTCGGGATGATATTTGTGAATGATTTCGGTCAATTGACGGTAGATCTCCGCAAGCCGCTCTTGCGTTGTCATCTCCTTGGGCGTTGTAATCGAACCGTATGCTATGGGAGAAAACTTCGTCCCGCGATAGTCCACAATCCCCCAGCCCACGATGGCAATTCCGGGGTCGATTCCGAGAATAATCATGCCTTTGCTCCTTTCCCTTAAACTATCATACCTTTCCAAAATATTATAATAACACAAATTTATCAATAAGTCAAACAAATTACCAAACTTTCACAAAAAATTTTAATATCGCAGTTCCTCGACTCAAAAGCATTCGTCAAAAGTTACAAAAAGACAAAAGTCTATTGACAATGTTTTTAATTATTCGTATAATAATATAAATATTTCAGGGATGCCCGCGCGCTCCCTTTGTCACAAGGAGAATGCTTATGCGAAATCACAATCGACCTTTGTGCCGACTCCTATGCCTGCTGCTTGCGGCACTTGTGCTCTTTGGCACGTTCGGATGCAAAAAACCGGACACGCCGGATACCCCTCCGACCGATGATCCGGGAAACGAACCGGGAAACGACCCCGGAACAGATATTCCGGAACCGGAGGTTTTGATTCAGATGATTGAAAACGGATCTTTGAATTATACTGTAATTCGCCCCGAGGTCGCCTCTGTCGAATTGAAAGCAACCGCTGTTCGCCTTTGTACAGCGATCAAGAACAAAGTACAGCTCAACAAAGTCAACATCAACGAAGACTATGTAAATCGAGGCGAGTCCGTTCCCACCGATACGCCCGAGATTCTGGTGGGACTTACTAACCGCCAGGAGAGCATTGATGCTCACGCGCAGTTGGGAGAAAACGAGTACATCATTGCTTTTGTAAACAACCGTCTCGTTATCGTCGGTTACGACGATGCGGCAACCGCCGAGGCTGTTAACTATTTTATTGCTACCATCTTGGAAGCAGGCGGCAAGGAAGGTTCGCTGGAAATTTCCGAAAGCCTCGCCGTCAAAAACTCTTATACGCCCCCCGTGGTCAATCCTTTTGATCCCAACCTTCCTATCTTCCCGGATCAGAACAAACCTACCACAACGCCGCTTTCCTACGTCAAACCCACTTATACCGTCAAGGACGGTATGTACATTCAGAACTACGCCGGACTGAAGATCGACGGTGTTATGACCACCTTCCAGACCAGCACCATGTATTCCGAATTGTACGGCATTCATTCGGATTCCGTCATGGTTTACTCCACCGACTACAAGAACTTCGCCGATTGGTACAAGCCCGGCACCTACGTCGTGGATATGATGATCGCCATCAACCGCGCAACCTTTGCCTATGTCAATCAGTACAAGCGCCAGGATGACATTCAGATGAACGCTTCCGGCAATTATCTGGAGCATCCCGCCGGCGGTTCTTATTATATGGTTCCCACCGAGCGCTGGATCGAGTACGTCTGGGATTATATGTTGGCTCCCGTCATCACGGCATGCCATCCCCAGTCCATCGCGCTTGAAGAGCCCGAAATGTGGGCTTCTGCCGGTTATTCCAACTCCTTCAAGCAAGAATGGGAAGCCTACTATGGCGAAGAGTGGCAGGATCCCGCTTCTTCCGCTGAAAATATGCTCAAGGCAAATCTGCTTAAGACCTACCTGTTTGAGCGTATTATCATGGAATTGTCCGAACGCGTTAAGGAGCTGTCTCCCACTACGCAGGTCTACATTGCCACCCACAGTACCGTTAACTACTCCGACTGGGGCATTGATGCCGGCTTGAACCACTACGTTGCAACCGGCGCGCTGGACGGTGTCATCGGCCAGACCTGGTCGGATACCCACAACACCGCCTTCCCCTTCCGTGGCGCAAACTTCACCGATAACTTCACCAATGCCTTTATCGAATATTCTTCTTACGTCGATTCGGTGGAAGGTCTCAACTTCTACGCACTGGCCGATCCCATGATGGATAATGAAAGTGCAACGGAAGAGGATTGTCAGTATTTCTACCGTCAGTCCATCACAGCTTCCCTGCTTCAGCCCGAAATCAACCGTTTCCAGATTCTTCCCTGGGTCAATCGCGCCTACGCCAACGTATCCAACAACTACAAGACCATTCAGTCTCAGATCTTTGAAGCACTCAACAGCGTCGGCGGCCTTCCCGTAACCATCGAAGCGGGTACTCCCGGCATCACCTACCTCATCTCCGACTCACTGTCGTGGATGAATACGGGCGACGGTTGGGCCTTCAACACCACCGACGGATTGTACGGTGTTCTCGCGCCTCTGGTCCGCGACGGTATTCCCGCAAAAATGAAATCCATGGACCAGATCGAATCTGCGGCTGACCTGGATGGCGTTACCGTTCTGATCGTAAGTTTCGATTCCAATGTGCCTTTGAGCGAAAAGATCAACATTGCCGTTGCCGACTGGGTCAAAGCGGGCGGAACTCTGCTTTTCCTGTCCGGTGCCAATGAATATTGGAACGTCGAGGACTACTTCTTCTGGATGGAAGACGGTACACCCTTGAACAACCTGCTCAAGCACTTGGGTCTTGAGAACATCAAAACTACGACCGTCTCCTCCGGAGACTTCAGCTCGGATGATTCGATTCTTGACGACTGCTTTGCCGGTGAGCGTCTGAACTCCGGCTATCGCAAGGCATCCATTGCATTCGAAGGCGCGGAGTATCCCATCTTGAAGATTGGCAACAGCGTAGTAGGTATCGATGAATCGGTCGGCAAGGGTAACTTCATTGCCATCGGTCTTCCCTCCGCTTTCTATTCTGCTAACGCCTTTGGTCCCGAAATGATTCGCGCACTGACAGAATATGCTCTGCAGTATACCGATTACGACTATTGCCAGCAGGATATGATGGTCGTGCGCCGTGGCAACCTCGTAGCCGCCCATGCCTATAACAAGAATCAGACGTTAGAGGGCACTTACATCAATCTTTACAGCGGCGAGCTGACCATCCTGAAAAACCCCGTTGTGCGCAAAGACGACAGCGTGGTACTGTACGACATTTCCGACCTGGATCTTACGATTCCTCATCTTGCTTACACCGCGGGACGCATTCAAGAAGGATCGCTGTCCGAAACGGCCAATCAAATGACCTATACCGTCACCAGCGCCGGCAACACGATCATTTCCAATCGCATCGCACTGCCCAAGGGCGTTTATCCTGCAAGCGTCGAAGTAATCAATACCGAAACCAATACTAGAACTTCTCTTTTGAAGTATCTTTACGACGAGGATAGCCACACGGTACTGGTCATGTTCGATGGTAGCACCAAGGCACAGAAAGTGACCATCACCTTCGGCACCGATAAAAACGCCATCGGATCTCAAAATACACAGTACGCCGAAAAAGCAATTCTGACCAACGATCAAAATCAGGATGAGAACTACCTCATCACCAATACCGCCGGCGTAAACTCCGGTGTCCGCTATTGTGATAACGCCGGTGTTCTGGTATATAAGTTTGATTTGAATGAGTACAGCAAGGCTGCCTATTACTTCAACATTTCTCAAAACTACATTTTCGAGATTTCGGGTGACGGAGAAAACTGGAAACTGATCGCCGACTATTCCGAGGGTGGCAAGGTGGATCGCATTACAAATGCCGATAACGCAACCGTTATTACCATCTATCCCGAGCAATACAATGAGATTGGTAGCGAGCTTTACGTCCGTCTGCGCAACACTACCACGGTAGGCGGCCACGGCGGCGCAATCTCCAGAATTACCATCCGCTACACCGTTGACGGAGCAGATGCGCCTCCGGTCAATCAGGCCCCCGGCCGAAATAATACATCCAAAGAAAATATTCCCTCGAAGAATCAAGGCTCCAACGATGAAAGTAAGTACCTCGTTTCTACCAAAAACGGTATTTCTACCTATCGCAGAACGGTAAAAACCAATTCCTCGGGCGAAGATATGGAATTTTTGGAATACACGAATGCGGGCGTCAACAACGGCATCCGTTACTGTGATCACAACGCTCAAATTGTCTACGCTTTTGATATCAGCGATAAGCTGAGTGCCGTTTACACCTTTACTCTGTCCCAGAACTACATCCTTGAAGCCAGTGCGGATGGTGAAAACTATGAAATCATTGCCGACTACTCTCAGGGCGGCAAGGTTCCCCATTTGACGACCGGTGGCAACGATACTGATATCCGTGTTAACCTCTTCGATTTTGTCGAAGATGGCAAAGTCGTCTATATTCGCCTGCGCAACAGCGATCCCACGCAGGGTTGGGGCGGTAGCATTCACAAATTCGTTATGGAGTACACCAAAGAAGCAAAATAATTTTCACAACAAAGGGCGGATGCACAAACGTGCATCCGCCCAGAATTTTATTCAATTATTTGAGGAAGCCGTTAACGATCTGCTCTTCGGCTTCTTTTTCGGTCAGACCCAGCGTCATCAGCTTCATGAGCTGCTCGCCTGCAATCTTACCGATGGCTGCCTCATGAATCAGACTTGCATCCACGTGGCTTGCCGTGATCTCGGGAATGGCACTGACCAGCGCGTCGTCCATGATAATGGCGTCACATTCCGAGTGCCCCGTACAACGATTGTTACCCTTGACGTTAGAACGGAAAATCTGGCGAGACTTATCCTTGGCAACCGAACGGGAAATAAGGTGGCAAGCGCAATCCTCACCGTCCATGTCAATAACAAAATCCGTCTCGGCCAACTGTTCGCCATGCGTCATGATCTTTTCGCGAACGGTCAAGGAAGCACCGTCTGCCAGTTTTGCCTCGGTCTTGCGGGAGGTGGAATCGATTCCCTTGATCTGGGTGGACTCCATTTCCATGACCGCGCCCTCAGCCAGTTCGATGACAGTGGTGGGATTCATGATTTTGCCGCCGATGCCGTCGCCCTCGCCGTAATGCTTTTCGATGTAGCGAATACGGGCGTTTTTCCCCACGAAGAAGGAGTGGATACCGTCGTGGGAGGAGTCCTGATCGCCGCAGTTGTGGATACCGCAACCGGCGATGATGGTCACGTCGGCGTCTTCACCAATGATAAAATCGTTATAAACCATTTCCTTCAGACCATGCTGGCTGATGATGACGGGAATGTGTACGCTTTCATTCTTGGTACCGGGCGCGATGATGATATCGATGCCGGGCTTGTCCGTCTTGGTGACGATGTCAATATTTGCCGTAGTGGAGCGGCCTGCGCTCTCACCGTTGGAACGGATATTATACGCTCCCTTAGGAACGGTCTCCAGATCTGCGATCTCACGCAAAAGCAGCTTTTGGATTTCACTCAAGCTCATATCGGTTCCCTCCTTACGACAGCTTCTGCAGCAGCGTGGGGCATGCCGCAGAGGAACGGAGCAACTCAGGCAGGACCTCGTCCTTGCTACCGACCGCCGTGATCTTGCCGTCAGCGATAACAATGATCTTGTCCGCAATATTGAGAATGCGCTCCTGGTGCGAAATGATCAAAATAGAGCCGCCTTGACGCTCGTGCATATTTTCAAAAACGTTGATCAGGTTGCCAAAGCTCCACAAATCGATCCCCGCTTCGGGTTCGTCAAAGACAGACAGCTTGGTGCCTCTTGCCAGTACGGTTGCGATCTCAATTCTCTTGAGCTCACCGCCCGAAAGACTTGCATTCACCTCACGGTTGATATAGTCGCGAGCACACAGACCGACCTCGCTCAGATATTCGCAGGCTTCTGCCACCGACAGCTTCTTACCGGCCGCCAGGTTGATCAGGTCGTTGACCGTGATGCCCTTGAAACGGACGGGCTGCTGAAAGGCAAAGCTGACGCCCAGACGGGCACGCTCGGTGATGCCGAGGTTCGTGATGTTCTGACCGTCCAGCCAGATCTCGCCCGAGGTGGGCTGTGCGATACCTGCGATGACACGAGCCAGCGTCGACTTGCCGCCGCCGTTGGGGCCGGTGATAGCCACAAAGCGCTCGTCAACGGTCAAGCTGACATCATGTAATATTTCCTTCGTTCCGGACGGATCATTTTCCGCG
>JAZLCA010000055.1:0-26061 GCA_045613985.1 Eubacteriales bacterium
GTACATATCGAAATGGAACACGGGGGGGAGACCTTTCGCGCGGGGCGGACGGTACTCGTTGACGAGCGCAAAGGTAGGCGAGCGAACGAGGGCTTCGGGGGCGATGGCGCGTGTGAATCCGCGTACGAACGCCGTTTTGCCTACGCCAAGATCGCCGCGCAGTGCAATATAGCGGGGAAGCGACGTATCTTGCAGCAGGGCCCGTGCCAGCAGTGCGCCCAGCGTTTCAGTTTCATCGACACAGACGGTCGTTTGTTGATAGGGGAGATCAAAAGACATGATAGACTCCGTTAATCGTCATTCTTTTTAAGTTTTTCTTTGGTGCCGTCGGGACGCTGAATAACGGTGTGATCCAGCTGATTAGCAAAGGATGCCCGAAATTCGGCAATATATTCGGCGCGCAGAGCGGTCTGCTCGGCCTTTTCTTCTTCGGTCAAACCCTCTGCGGTCTTCGACTTGCGGGCAAGGGCATTGATGCGGTCGATTTTTTCTTGAATCATGATGATTGTATACTCCTGAAAATAATAATCCAAGTGTATTATAGCACAATTTTTACCGCTTGAAAAGGGGGGAAATGAAAAAAAGATTTTTGCTTTTGCATACTTTTTGCGATTGTTGACAAAACAGTCTAAAAATGGTATAATTTTTTGAAAGAAACTCCGAAAGAAAAGGAACAAGCTATGCTTATATTGAAAATACTTCACATCGTGACCGTCATTTTTTCCTGGCTTACAGTGTTTTGTGCGGCCGGAGTCGTAGCGGTGTTGATATACGAACGGAGTCGTAAAAAAAGCTTACGCTTCCTTCATTGGTGTGCAATGATCGGTTGTGCCTTATATGCAGTCGGCTTCATCGTCTGCAAAATATGGATTTCGGATTTACTGGATAAGATTTGGGGCGTTGTGTTCGCCTTTATTCTTATTGTTGGATGGATTTTTTCACGATATGAAGATCGCCGAACTGGCAGAAGGTGGTGGAACTGGTGAGTGAAATTATGACGTATACCCGAAAAATGCTTGATCCGCTGAATGCCACTCCGCAAGATATTGACATCGCGGATATTTCTCACGCGCTGTCGTTGTTGTGTCGTGCCAACGGTCATTTTCCGCATTTTTATTCGGTTGGTCAGCACAGCGTTAACTGTATGCTGGAGGCAAAAGCGAGAGGATATTCCGAGCGCGTTCAGCTTGGGTGCCTTTTGCACGATGCTAGTGAGGCCTATCTTTCGGATGTAACCCGCCCCATTAAGCCGCATTTGATCGGATATGCAGCGTATGAGGAAAAATTGCAGAATCAAATATTTGATAAATGGATCATGCCCTCCTTGACGAAAGAGGAGCGCACGCAGATATTTGACATAGACGACGCGGTGCTGTATTTTGAATTTTTGTCCTTGATGGGCTTGCGCTTGTCTATGCCGGAGCCAACGCTGAAATCCGTGCCGGAGGTTGGATTACTTGAATTTAATGCGGTGGAACAACGGTTTTTACATTTGTTTAAAAAATTAACCAGTGCATCATCTTCCAAAGAATCCTGCGTTGGCGTAGACTGGTTCAAGGGGAAATGGATGGCGGTCGTATTGGACAATGACAGGGCATCCTATCGTTTGTTTGATACGGTGGCAAAGGTGTGTCACGCTTATCAAGATATTGATTGTATTTTGATCGACGCTCCCATCGGCTTGCCCGAATCTGCCGAGCAAGCGAAGTTACGTCCCGACAAAGCGGCAAGAGCTTATTTGAACGTTTCCGCGCGGAAAAGTTCGGTGTTTCCGGTACCGTTTAGACAGTTGGTATATCAGGACGATAAACAAACCATTTGGAACATGAGCCGGCAACTGGGGGCGAAAACCACCTCGTTTGGCATTGGGATTTTTCCTTGTGTTCGACAGGTGGATGAGTTTTTACAAAACAACCCCGAGTGGAAGGAGCGTTTGGTCGAAAGTCACCCCGAATGTGCATTTCAGGCATTGAACGGCGGGCATGGCCTGCTTCATTCAAAACATACGGAAGAAGGGATTTGTGAGAGGTGTGCTATTCTGTCAAATTACGTTCTCAATGTCCGTGAATTGATATCGTCTGCGGCTGCAAGCCAAAGGGAAGATGTACTGGACGCACTTTGCCTTGCCGTGACGGCAAAGCAGGGATTTAAGTCAGTACAAAAAGAGGTGCATTACGACAGCAAAGGATTACCGATGCGTATCGTTGTCGCTCAAACATAAAGAAAGAGCCGATCATAAATTGATCGGCTCTTTGACATTTTAATTCCCATGGAATAATTTTTTTGTTTGATAAATAGGCTCACAGGTCAGATTGCATCCCAGACGGCGGAAGACGTTTTCGTCTACAGCGGAGAGCAAAACAGAGGAGTGGACCTCACACCCCCGGAGCTCGGACAGCTTTTCCATGCAACGAGCGGCATTTTCGTCTCGCGTCGCGCAAATGGATAGGGCGATGAGCACTTCGTTGGTGTGCAGTCTGGGATTGTGATTGCCCAGGTGGTTGAGCTTGAGGGCTTGCACCGGTTCCAAAATCTCGGGGGAAATCAACTTGACTTCCTTGGGAACGCCGGCCAACGTCTTGACGGCATTGAGCAAGCAAGCCGACGATGCGCCTAACAACGGCGTCGTCTTTCCCGTGACGATGGTTCCATCGTTCAGCTCAATGGCCACAACGGGACCGCCGGTCAGGGCGGCGCGATCGCGGGCAGGGAGGACGCAGGCACGGTCCTGCACCTTGATATCCAGCTGCTGCATGAGCATTTCCAGCTTTTGCACTTCGGTGTCGCTGCCCATGTCGCGGCGGCGGTTGCACAGTGCAGCAAAATAGCGGCGAATGATCTCGCCCTCGGCGGCGCGGCGGACGGCGTTGTCGTCAAAAATGCAATTGCTGATCATGTTGACGCCCATGTCGGTGGGCGACAGATAGGGACATTTGCCCATGATGTGATCGAACATGGCGCGAAGCACGGGATAGATCTCTACGTCGCGGTTGTAGTTGACCGTGGTCTCACCGTAGGCTTTGAGGTGGAAAGGGTCGATCATATTCATGTCGTTCAGATCGGCCGTCGCTGCCTCGTAGGCAATGTTGACGGGATGGTCCAAAGGCAAATTCCAGACGGGGAAGGTCTCAAACTTAGCGTATCCTGCGCGGACGCCCTGCTTGTAGTCGTGATAAATATTGGACAGACACACCGCCATCTTGCCGCTTCCGGGGCCGGGGGCGGTGACAACGACAAGCTCCTTGCTCGTTTCGATATAATCGTTCTTTCCGTAGCCGTTGTCGCTGACGATGAAGGAAATATCGTTGGGATAACCGGGGATGTCGTAATGATGGTACACCTTAATGCCACGATCGGTCAGCTTTTTCTCGAAAGCGACAGCACTGGGCTGAGATTGGAAGCGGGTGAGCACGACACTTCCAACGTACAGGCCGAAGCCTACAAAGGCATCGATCAGGCGGAACACCTCCAGGTCATAGGTAATACCCGAGTCGCCCCGTACCTTGTTTTTCTCAATGTCCGACGAGCTGATGACGATAACCATTTCTGCCTGCTCCTTGAGTTGAAGCAGCATACGGATTTTGGAGTCGGGAGCAAAGCCGGGAAGCACGCGAGAGGCATGGAAATCGTCAAACAGTTTGCCACCGAATTCCAAATAGAGCTTGCCGCCGAATCGGGCAATTCTCTCTCGGATCTTTTCGGATTGGGTGCGGAGGTATTTGTCGTTGTCAAAGCCAATGTGATTCATAATAAACCTCGGTTTCCTTTCTTTGTTGTGGTCATGCTCAGCGGATCAAACGGAGAGTGCGTGCCGCCATATCCGAGATGGACACGCGGGCGTTGCCTGCGATATCGGTGCAAAGCGTATCGCAAATGGGATCGGTAAAGTGAGCAGGAACAGCCTTGGCACCGCACAGCATACCGACGATGGAGCCGACGGTCGCGCCGTTGCAGTCGGTGTCCATGGCCGCCATGACGGAATACCCCAGGGCCTTGGTGTAGTCGCCCTCGCTCCAAAGCAGAGAAGCCGCAACGATCATGGCGTTGGGAATGGTATGAACGGCGTTGTGAAGATCCTCTTGCGGATACTGCCCGTGGATGCGATCAATGGCGTCCATGAATGCAAGTCCCTCGTCGTACATGGCAAATACGCGGTCGATATCTCTCTTCAAGCGGCTCTTTTGCGGGATGCAATCGAGACCGGTGTGGATGATGTGACGGATGTCACTCGATACGGCCGCCTCGGCGATCATAGCCGCGACGAACATCTCACCGTAAATACCGTTGCGGGTGTGAGTGCAGCAAGCGTCACGCCACGCCATGTCAGCGGCGGCACAGGGATCGCCGGGATTGATGTAACCGAATAAGTCGCCTCGGATCTGCGCGCCGATCCACTCACGGTAAGGATTGCGGACGTAGCCCGAACGGGGAGGCAGGATATGGTTCAAAAAGTTGCGGAAGGCGGCCTGCTCGGCGGTGCAAAGCACCCAGGCAGGGAAATTGCGCAGCCAAGCTTCAACGATATCGTTGGAGACAAAATCACGGCCGTACTGCTCTACGACAGTTAAGGCAAGCGTAGTGTAGTTGGTGTCGTCGTCCGAGGGGGAGCAGCCGCAGAGCTTTTCGGCAAAGCAGTTGAATTTGAAGTTAGGATCGTCAAAAAACGGATCGTTGTTCGGGTTCTCGACCTGACCGCGCAGATAGCGGGTGATGGGATAGTTGCCGTCCGCCTCGGCGATCTTGCGAATATACTCGCGCGAGCGGTTCTCGACCGGCTTGCCGAGAAGACACCCCGTCACGCGGCCGATCCAGGCGCCGTGGATGCGATCGGTCAGCGCCTCCTTGTCATAAGGCACAGCCTCGCGGCGAGGAGCGGCGCAGACGTGGATTTCGTCGAGGGTGTCGGGCTCGATGAACTCGGGATGCTCGGGCAGAGGAAGGGCCTCCAGCTCGTCCACCATAGCCATGACCTTGTCGTATTCCTCCTCTGTGACAGGAGCGACAACACCGATCGCGGTGGCTCTTTCTTCCAGAGCGGATACGTCGCGGCCCTCGTCGCGGCATTGGCGCAGCTCGGTATCGACCGCACCGTGATAGCAGTACCACATATGATGCTGAAGCATGATGACCTCCTTATTTCCCGAAAGTCGGTAAAAATAAAAATACATGTTTATGATAACATAAAAGTGGGAAAAGGGCAAGGGGAAAAATGAAAAAAATTCATAATTCCGTCAACAATAGAAGCCGCTCACCGATTTCTCTGTTGTTCTCAACGGGAAATGACCAGGTTCAATATAGATGGGCGGCTCAATTTGTAAAGAATTGACCCGTCCTGTTTACTTTTGGGGGATTTTATGGTATAATTACTTTGGGTGATTATCTAATCGATAAACTTGAATTTGTAGAGGTATGGTTATGATAGGAAAGTTAAGAAATATGACTGCTGTCTATTTAGTAAAAGGCGATAAGGTATTGCTTTTGTATAGACAGGGCGGAAAAGTGGTAAATGATGTTTGGACAGGCTCTGCTGGTGGGCACTTTGAAGAATTTGAATTGAATGATGCAAAGGCATGTGTATTAAGAGAATTAAATGAAGAATTGGCTCTTTGCGAAAATGATATTGAAAATCTTTCATTAAGATACGTAACTTTACGAAGAACAAAGGGAGAAATAAGGCAGAATTACTATTTCTTTGCAGAGCTGAAAGAAAATATTAGTGACGATTTGCATTCGAATGAAGGATTGGTAAAATGGTTTTCTATTAGAGATATTGAAACATTAGAAATGCCATATACAGCAAAGTATGTAATGGAACATTATTGTGAAAAGGGACAATTTTCGAATAAGTTATATGCAGGCGTAACGAATGAAAATGGAGTAGAGTTTATCGAATTATCAGAATTTTAGCGGTTCAATAAATTCCAATTTGTCGAGCAGATAACATAATAAGCAATAGCCACGGTTCACATCGAGCCGTGGCTTTTCTCTTTGCTTGATAAAAATATTATAATGCAAATAAAGTTCTTGAAAGGGGTATGGGGGAAACTTCTTTCAAGAAGTTTCCCCCACACGTTCTTTTATTTCATTACTGTCTGATCGTAATACCAAGCTGATGCTCCATAGCACCGAGGATCCTGTTCGAAACCTTGTCGGCCTCCTCGACGGTCAGGGTGCGGTCAGCGGCGCGCAGAGAGACGCGCAAGGACACCGACTTTTTACCCTCGCCGATCTGAGGACCGCGGTAGATGTCGAACAGAGCAACGCCCTCGACCAGCTTGCCGCCGGCGCGCGTCATCGTGGCGATCAGCGTGCCAACTTCAACGGCCTCGTCTACCACGAACGAGAAGTCGCGGGTGGTGGCAGGGAACTTGGGCAGCGGCTTGTATTCCAACGCGGGTGCGCGGTGAGCGTAGATCTCTTCAAAATCCAGCGCGGCTACGAATGCGGGAACGTCCATGTCGTAGTTAGCGGCAGTCAGCGGATGCAGCTGACCGAAGATGCCAAGCTCGGTGCCGTCGGCAGCCAGTACCTTGGCGCAACGGCCGGGATGGTAGGTCGCGTCCTCGCTGTAGGAAACGAAGGAAGCCTTTTCAATGCGGGCCAGAGCCAACACATTTTCGACGATACCCTTCATGGCGTAGAAATCGGTCTTGCCGTAAGCGCCGATGGTCAGAATCTTCTTTTCCTCGGGCAGCTGGCTCTCATCCTCATTGGGATAGTAAACGCTTGCAACCTCAAACAGACGGACGTTGTCGTTGGAGAAGTTGTTGTTGCGGGCCAGAACCTCAAGAAGAGAAGGCAGAGCCGTCGTTCTCATGACCGAGGTGTCCTCACCCAAAGGATTGCGGATGACGACCGACTTGCGAAGAGAACTGTCCTCGGGCAGACGGATCTTGTCGTAATACTTGGGGCTGATGAAGGAGAAGGTGTGGATCTGAGAATAGCCCATACCGTACATGGCTCGCTCCAGCGCGACCTCAAAGGTCTGCTTGTCGGTGCGGCCGCCGCGGGTAGCATCGGCGCACATGGTTCCGGTGGGGATCTCGTTGTAGCCGTAGATACGGATGATCTCCTCAGCCAGGTCGTTCATGCAGGTGATGTCGATACGGAAGGAGGGCGCGGTCACGTTGTCACCGTCAATGGTGAAATCGAGGCGGCGAAGAACGTCCTTCATGTAGTCTTCCGACAGGTCAACGCCAAGGAATGCCTTGATGCGCTCAGCCTGCAGGGGAAGGACGACAGGCTCGGACTTGGTGGGATATACGTCAATGGTGCCGTCGACTACGTCACCTGCACCCAAAAGCTCAACCAGCTCGCAGGCACGCTGCAGAGCGGTCAGTGCATTTTCGGGATCAAGTCCCTTTTCAAAGCGGGAAGAGGACTCGGTTCTCATGCCGTTCTTCTTGGCGGTCACGCGGACGGATGTGCCGTTGAAGCTTGCGCTCTCAAAAACGACTTTGGTCGTGGCATCGGTGATCTCGCTGTTGGCACCACCCATAACGCCGGCCAGAGCGACGGCCTTTTTGTCGTCGGCGATGACCATCATATCGGCCGTCAGCGTGTGGTCCTGGTCATCCAGAGAACGGAAACACTCGCCCTCGGTTGCACGGCGTACCGTGATGGCAGAGCCATCCAGGCAAGCGGCATCAAAGGCGTGCATGGGCTGACCATATTCGAGCATAACGTAGTTGGTGATGTCGACGATGTTGTTGATGGGGCGCACGCCTGCCGCGCGCAGTCTGCGGCGCAGCCACAGAGGCGAGGGAGCGATGCGGACGTTCTTGACGACGCGGCCGGTGTAACGGTAGCACAGGTCGGGGCAGTCGATCTTGACGGACAGGTGATTTTCCACCTTGTCGCCGTCGCCGCAGCCCTTGACGGTGGGCGTGGGCAGAGAGAAGGGACGATCAAAGGAGACGCCTGCTTCACGTGCCAAGCCGATGACGGACAGACAGTCCGGGCGGTTGGAGGTGATCTCAAACTCGACGACCTGGTCGTTGAGCATCATAACGTCGCGGATATCCTGACCGATGCGGTCGGCGTACTCTTCGCCCAGAATCCAGATGCCGTCGGCAAATTCGCCGGGACAATCGTGAGCATCCAGACCCAATTCTCCAAAGGAGCAAAGCATACCGTTGGAGGGGACGCCGCGCAGCTTGCCTGCCTTGATGGTGACGTCACCGGGCAACTTTGCCACGGGAACGGCGGCGGGAACGATGGCGCCCTCAAAGACGTTCTGCGCACCCGTGACGATCTGGGAAAGCTCACTCGCACCAATATCGACCTGACAGATCCACAAATGGTCGGAGTCGGGATGCTTTTCCATCTTGACCACGCGGGAAACAATAATATTTTCAATATCCTTGCCCAGAATTTCATAGCCCTCGACCTTAGAGCCGGTGTCGGTCATGCGATCGCAGAAGGCTTTGATGTCAATGTCTTTGACGTCAACGAAATCGGACAGCCAATTCATAGAAAGATTCATGTTCGTATATCTCCTTTCCGATCAGAACTGCGAGAGGAAGCGGACGTCGTTCTCATAGAGAAGACGGATGTCATCGATGTGGTACTTGAGCATGGCGATACGCTCAACGCCAAGGCCGAAGGCAAAGCCGCTGTACACCTCGGGATCAATGCCGCAGTTGCGCAGGACGTTGGGGTGAACCATACCCGCGCCGAGAATTTCGATCCAGCCTTCGCCCTTGCAAAGTCTGCAACCCTTGCCGCCGCAAGCGAAGCAGGAAACGTCTACTTCAGCCGAGGGCTCCGTGAAGGGGAAGTGGTGAGGACGGAAACGGATCTTGGTCTCCTCACCGAACATGGCCTGCGCAAAGGTGGAAAGCGTGGCGCGCAGATCCGCCATGGTGATGCCCTTATCGACAACCAAACCTTCGAGCTGATGGAACAGCGGAGAGTGGGTGCTGTCCATAGCGTCGGAGCGGTAAACGCGACCGGGGCTGATGATGCGGATGGGGGGCTTCTGAACTTCCATGACGCGTGCCTGAACGGGAGAGGTCTGGGAGCGGAGAAGAATGTTGTCGGTGATGTAGAAGGTGTCCTGCGTGTCGCGGGCAGGGTGGTTTTCGGGAATGTTGAGTGCTTGGAAGTTGTAGTAGTCGTACTCAACTTCGGGACCCTCGGCGATGGCGTAGCCCATGCCGATGAAAATATCCTCCAGATCGCGCTGAACCAGCGTCAGAGGATGGGTATGACCCACAACGGGAGCCGCGCCGGGCATGGTGACGTCCAGCTTTTCTGCCTTGAGCTGAGCCTCCAGTGCTTTCTCCTTTTGTTCGGCAGCCTTTTCGGTCAAAGCCTCTTCAATGATGGCACGGACCTCATTGGCCAATTGTCCGATGACGGGACGCTCCTCGGCCGACAGCGAGCCCATGCCGCGAAGAACGGCGGTCAGCTCTCCCTTTTTGCCGAGATACTTGATGCGCAACGCGTCCAGATCTGCGCCCTCTTGCGCGATCTGTTCGAGAGCCTGCGCCTTGATGCTTGCAAGTGTTTCTCTCATGGAAAATTTCCTTTCTTGTATTGTTTTGTCGGGGATCGCTTGTCCCCTATTTGATTGACGGACGTTGTAGCGGCAAAAAAATAACACCCCGCCCAAAAACTGGGACGAGATGCAAGGCATGCCGCGGTACCACCCAAATTTCGGCCTTGTACCGCAAAATTACAGAAACAAAGCCAACACTTCGCTCGCCGATAACGGGGCGCACCGTGTCCCGCTGACACGACCGTACCGTCGCTTCACGAAACAAGCTCCGAAGGGAAACGCCCACATCTTGCTGCACGTCCGCTTCCAGCCACGTCGGACTCTCTGTTGAGCAGGGGTAAGATAGGGCAACTTCATCATAGCCACTTCGATTATTATATCATATATTTTTTATTTTTCAAGAGGAAATTGTAAAAAATATCAAATATTTTTATACTGTATTTTGCTTTCGGCCAAATGGAAATTCTTCTGCGATAAAAATGTGAAATACAAAGGGAGAATATAGTGCTATACTTTAGGTAAGATACAGCGATCGAGTCGCGTGTTTTTCGGTGCGTGGCTTGAGCTGCGCACTTTTTAATTTTGAGTTGATGGTGAATAAAATGAAAATAAAGAAGTTGAGGAAAAGTTAAAGATTTGGTAGCGTTGTTTAAACTTCTAAAAATACAAGGTTGATGTTGAGACATCTTACGGAGTTGAATCAAAACGAAGATAAGAACGACCAAGAGCAGTAAACTTTATCAGAGTCCCTCGGGGCTTTTTCTTTTGTAAAATTATCAACAAAAACTCCAAAAAGGATTGACTTTGAGATCGTTTCTTTGTATAATTGTGGTAACAAAACACCAAGGAGGACATATTATGCCCGCAAAACAAAAACTGTACACCATTGAAGTAGAAAAGATGCTTGCCGAGTGTCAAGGCAACACCGTTCTGCGTTACGATATGCTCAAGCTCGTTGTCGCCGTACAGGGCCTGCGCAACCGCGATTTCCCCGAAATCTATCTCTTTTGGCAACAGGCCGACCATTTCTGGCTCGAATACATGACCAAGGAAGGCAACTTCATGCACGGCATGGAGCTTGTTCCCGTTGCCACCTTTGACGAATTTCTCGCCCTGTACGCCGATTTCATCCGTGAGTGTGGTCTTGCACTGTGGGAATTTGCCGTCCCTGCGACCATGAACGTCGCCACCACCGCCTGCGGTGTGGACGGTTATCTCCCCGTGCGTTATGACACCGAGGAAAACAGCATCATGAACCGCGTTGTTGCGGCTACCGGCGTCGAAGTCAAGCTCAACCTCGTAGGCAAGTTTACGGGCGAGGGAATCGTTCCCGACACCGACCGCCCCTCGACCGGCTCTGCCAAGTGCGACGCTTACGTCTGGGCGTTGGAAAAGTACATGGAAAAGACCAACCCCACCCTGCTTGTTTACATGGCAGACGGCGGCGGATATCGCAGAGGCGAGCCCTACTATCCGGACCTTGGAAACCTGTTCGTTCCCAACCACGACTACGCCATCACCAAAGGCGCGTTTGTCTTTGACGTATCTTGCTGGGACGACGAGGCACCTTACGACGATCCCGATCAGCCCATCGGCGCCGACTTTGCTATCATGCAAGAGGTCTTCATGCGCCAGTACCAAAAGACCAACGGTCAGGAGATGACCACCGTCTGCGGCTTCATTCCCTGGCACATCAAGTACACCCAGGCGGGCGGCAAGGGCAAGCATGAGGGTGTTGACAGTGAGTGGAGATTTACCGAGATACTTTCCTGCTACAACTGCGTTAAGGATGCTGATGCGGCAGGCTACTGCGGTCTGGCGAATGCCTCTGCCTTCACCCACTTCCCGCTGGATAAGAAATATCATAACCCCCGTCCTGAGAAAATGGAGGAGTACGATCCCGACAAGACCTACGTCTTGTTCTACGTTGGTGACTATGACGCAGGTGCTTGGACGGCAAGACATATTCCGATCTGGTACAAGGATCCTATGCTGGGCAAGAACCCTCTGATGTGGTGCTTCAACCCCAACCTGTCCGACCGTATTCCCATGGCGTTTGACTTCATTTATAAAAACTATACTAAGAACGACTACTTCGAAGCAGGTGACAGCGGCGCAGGATACAACAATCCCCGCTTGCTTTACGAGCCCCGTCCGTTCTCCAATCTGCCTGACGGTCACGCGGTCAACGACGCGCATAACAAAAAATATTTTGACCTGTTCGATATTGAGATCATCGGCTTCATCATCGACGGCCACAAGCCCACGACCGAGCAGGAAATGCGCGACTTTTCCGAGTACATCATCGGCGGCAGCATGAATAACGGTCCTCTGGAAACGACGATCGTAAACGGTGCCGTCTATATGCGTGAGACCTGCGACGCGGGCGCAGAGAAGGTTGACGTGGACAAGTGCGTCAATTTGATGCTGCACTTCGTTGATCATTGTCCTAAGGAAAAGAAGTTCCACATTTTCCGTACTATTCTGGTTTCTCCCACCGATCACGACCGCCTGTTGGAAGGCTTGAAGGCTGCCCGTCCCGAGGCAAACTTCACGTTGGTCGATCCCTATAACTTCTTCCGCTTGGCCAAGGAGGCGAAAGAAAAAGGACTTGCATGGTAAAACGGTATTTGATCTGTCTGTTGGCGATCCTGTTGCTCTTCGTATCGGTGGCCTGCTCGCCCCATACGCCGCAAAAGCCGCCTGTGGACGATTTGCCGGGAGATGCTGAATTGCCGTCACAAGATACGCCGGACGACGATGAGGGCGGGGAAGAATTGCCCCCGCCCATCCCCGGCTTCACCATTACCGGAGACACGGTGATCGTATGTTCCTCGGTCTACGACGAATACGTCGATCGTGCCGTGACGTTGCTTCAGTATGAGATCAAGAAGGTGACGGGGCTGTCCTTGTCCGTCGTCAATGACAAGAAAGAACCTGCTGCGAGCGAGATCATCGTAGGATTTTGCGATCGCATTGCTGATGAAAGTATCTCTGCAGCTGCATTTTTGCAGGATGGGAAATTGTTTTTTGCTATGAAGGACACCGCAGAATTATACTGTCTTGTCCGAGCTTTTGTTGACACCTATCTACCCGCCGATGCTGCGTCGGGCCAAGAGCTGCGTGTGACCGAGGATGCCTTGGCACAGCTGGCCGCACAGCCGACTGCCTACGACAGCCGCGTTCGGGTGCTGACGCAGAATTTGCGCTATGCCAACGATGCCGACGGTAACAGCGTGGCTGAACGTTCGGAGCGTTTTTTGGCTCTGATGCAGGCATACACCCCCGATATTGTCGGTGTTCAAGAGGCAACGCCGCTGTGGACGCAGTATTTGGAACAGCATTTTTCAAACGAATACGAAAGAGTCGGTGTTTTCCGTGACGGCACGGGGCACGCCGGCGATGAGGCCAACTATATTCTTTTCCGCAAGGACCGTTTTTCGCTTGAGGAAAGCGGCACCTTCTGGCTGACCGATGAACCTGATGAGATAGGCAAGATTGAGGGTGCGCTTTGTAATCGCGTGTGTACTTGGGCTTTTCTTAAGGATTTGCATACGGGTGAGCGCATCTTTGTGTGCAATACCCACCTGGATCATTCCAACGATGGTATCCGTTCGGCGCAGCTGGAGGCCTTGTTCGATTACATTGCCTCGGATCTGAAATATTATCCTATCCTTATGACGGGAGATTTCAACGCGCTGCGGACCTCCGCACCGTATAAGGCTATTCAAAAGGCCGGTTTGTTTGACGGTGAGAAGAGAGCATGGGTGAACGATTCCGATGTCGATTACACCTGTCATTTGTACCGCGACCGGGGCGATACCATTGACTATTGCTTCTACAGCAAAGAGTGGACGCCTTTGTATGCCCGTATTGTCAGTGACGACTACGGCGGATACGTCTCCGATCATTACGGTGTGATCGTTGATTTTGTTCGATTTGCTTCGTAAAAAACAAACAAACAAAAAAAATGTCAAAAAATCTAAAATAATTTTTCAAAAAGGTATTGACAGATCGAATTAACTGTGCTATAATATGCAGGTCGCAGGGCAATCGTCCGCGGCGCTGCTGGTATGGCTCAGTCGGTAGAGCACGTCATTGGTAATGACGAGGTCATCAGTTCGATTCTGATTACCAGCTCCAAAAATCCGCACACAATCGTGTGCGGATTTTTATTTTTTCTATCAGATGGTAAAATTAACGAAAAGTTCATAAAACAGCGGGGGCGGTATGGTATAATATAGACAAGAGCCTGGAAAGGAAATATAATTTGGGAGGGATATTGATGAAGCGTTCCGGTATCATTCGTATGATCGCGTTCTTTCTTTTAGGCAGTGTGCTGCTGTTGAGCCTTGCCGCCTGTCGGTCAGGTGACCCTGCTACGCCTCCCGCGGATACTCCCTCCGAGGATACACCGCCCGAAAGCTCAACAGCGTATACACTGCCCTTTGATTTCAAAGGGGAGCCGTATTATATTTGCTATGAGTCCAACGGTTCACTTAGCTCGTGTCACGTCTCCGATATCATTATCAATCCCGATTATACCGAGGACTTTACGATCGTTATTCCCGCGACCTCTCGCATGGGAATCGTGACCAAGATCGATATGAATGGCTTTGGCCGTCTCGGTGCGCCCGATAACGTGCCTTTTGCAATGACGCGGGCGGATTTTGAGGCGCTGCTTTTCCGTCTCGCGGTGAATGGGACGGATGCAGAGAGGTTTTTGTCGTATTATGAATGCTACGATTTAAAAAATGCCAAAAGCGAAAAATCCAGAAACGTCATGCTTACCGAACGGCCGCTGGTGCTGTATTGCGCGGATGGCTATTACGCTTTGCGATCCGTAAGCAGCGAGGATATGGCGTGGCTGTCCGATTTTCTGATGACCAAAGCAAATTTTGATGCCGAAGATTGCGCGGCGGCTGAATACAATGTTGTTAAGCCATACGTGGAGCGTGAAGCCTTTGATCCTCAGCATTATTATGGTATTTTGCGCGATTTTTATGATCGCGGCACGGAACATATTTCCGGTATCGTATTGCCCGAAACGGTCATGCAGATCGTCGGCGATCCCTTTGCTGATTGTACTATAACAATCGAGGGAACGCCCGATCGCTTTACCCGCGATTACGAAGAACACGTACAGCTGATCGCGTCACATCCGAAGAAGGAACGCCATATTCCTTTCGAACGGATCAACTCGGCGGGGGAGTTTATCTATCAATGGTCTTACATTGCCTCGGAAAAAAGGATGTCCTGCTATTACGGACTTACCTTGCCAAATGGCGCGAACGTAGAATTGATCGTAAACGATTCCTACCGCATATATTCCGAGAAGGACTACATCGATCTTCCCGAAGGCCAAACAGATATGAGAACGTTGGATATTCGTTGGTATGATGCCCTTGGATCAATGAGCTACTGGGTGTATCCGTTATGGTATTCCTATTCGGAAGCGATTATCGTTTTTGATTCTGAGGATGAGGCCGGATGGACCAATGGTCTGGAGTATCATTATGAATACGTTGACGGCAAGTTTCAGCTGGAGCTCATTGCTTTTCTTGTCGGTGAGTATCAGTTTGTATGGATTGTGAACGCCGATACTTTACCGTACGGTGACGGCTCGTTTATGGCCCGGCTGTTGGATATTTCGACCGCTCGCGCCGCCTGTGACGAGTTCGTCGCGGCCGTGCTTGGTGAAACAGAATAAAGAATAAATATCAGAATCGCCCCCGGCACAAAAGTGTTTGTGCCGGGGGCGACCTTTATCCGCGATTGCCAAAGAGGGCGTTCTGGCCCAGATCGGCCTCGATGTCCAAAAGACGATTGTATTTGGCCACTCGTTCACTGCGGCAGGGAGCTCCCGATTTGATGAAGGCAGAGCCCGTAGCGACGGCCAAATCGGCAATCGTGGTATCCTCCGTCTCGCCCGAGCGATGAGAGAGTATGGTGCCGTATCCCGCTCGTTGTGCCAGCGCAATGACCTCCAAGGTTTCACTCAAGGTGCCGATCTGATTGGGCTTGATCAGTATCGCGTTGCCCGCTCCCGCCTCGATTCCTTGGCTGAGGCGTTCGGTGTTGGTGACGAACAGATCGTCTCCCACCAGCATCATGCGCTTGCCCAGCCGCTCCGTCAAGGTGCTCCAAGGGGCAAAATCTCGTTGATCCAGCCCGTCCTCCAGGGAGATCAAGGGATAACGGGCGGCAAGCGTTTCCCAATATGCGATCAGCTCCTCCTTTGTCAGGCGGTCGCCGCGCTTGGGAAGGTGATACGCGGTGAAATCGGAGTCGTCGGGCATCCATTCCGAAGCGGCGGCATCCAGAGCCAATTTGACTTGATCGGTCGTGTAGCCTGCTTTGCGAATAGCGTCGCACAAAAGATCCAGTGCCTGTTCGTCCGAGGAAAGGTTGGGAGCGAAGCCACCCTCATCTCCCACCCCCGTGGAAAATCCGCCCGATTTGAGAATACTGCCGAGGGTGTGATAGATCTCGGCGCCCATGCGAAGGGCCTCGGAAAAGCTGTCAGCCCCTGTAGGAACGATCATAAACTCCTGAATTTCAACGTTGTTGGAGGCGTGCGCTCCTCCGTTGAGCACGTTCATCATTGGAATGGGGAGACGACCAGCGCGGGTGCCGCCAAGATAACGATATAGCGGCAGGCGATAGTAAGCGGCTGCCGCTTTGGCGGTTGCCAGAGAAACGGCCAGCGTAGCGTTTGCACCGAGGTTGTGCTTGTCACGGCTTCCGTCCAGCTGGCAAAGGGTGTTGTCGATCGCCTTTTGATCGTCCGCGCGTGCCCCCAACAGCGCCGGTTCGATGCGGCGCTTAATATCGGCGGCTACCTGCAAAACGCCTCGTCCGCCGTATCGCTTTTTGTTGTTGTCTCGCCGCTCGTGCGCTTCGTAAATGCCGGTCGAGGCCCCGCTGGGGACGGAGGCACAGGCCTGTGTGCCATCCTGCAACGTGACGGTGGCAAGTACGGTCGGATTGCCGCGCGAGTCGAGAATCTCGCGGCCTTGACAATGAATGATCTGAGGAATATTTGCCATAAAATGCTCCTTTGCTTTTGTTTCCTATTTTGTGCCGATTCGCTTTTTTTATGCAGGTAAGTTTGTACGTCAAACACTTGTGCGGCATATACTGGCATGACGGCAGGGCTGTCGTATTTTGACGAAAAGAAGGGGGCATCGAAGCAATGCAACGAAAAAAGATGACTTGCGTCGTATCGGATGCGCGCAGTCTGGCAGTAGCGGAACGTCTGGCTGCACTGGGAGGCGAGGTGACGGTATGGGGGCAGGAAAAATGGATGGGGCAATGCGCTCTTGCGCGTGAGGAATCTCTCGAATCTGCTGCGGCGCAGGGGCGTGCGCTTGTTTTACCCACGCCTGCTTTTGACGAACAGGGGAGGCTCAATCTTGGCCAGGGACAAATCGGTCAGACGGCACAGCAGCTGTTTACCTATTCGAATACGAATACCACGATATTTGCGGGCAGAGTTGGAGAGTGTATTGCTCAGCTTGCCCGTGAGCGTGGTATTTGTTTGATAGACTATATGCAAATGGAGGAGGTACAGTGGCGCAATGCCATTCCAACTGCAGAGGGAGCCATATGTCTGGCGATGCAGCGGCTGGATATTACATTACATGGGGCGCACGTGGCCGTGCTCGGCTACGGTCGTATTGCCACAGCTCTTTGCGAGCGTTTGCAGGCATTGGGAACCAAGGTGAGTGCCGCCGCTCGCAATCCCCGCGACATTGTTCGTATTGAGCTTGCCGGTTACCGCGCTTTGCCCATCAAGGATGAAAAATCACTGTTACCCTTGGCGGCGGGCTATGACGTGATTTTCAACACCGTACCGCATCGCTTACTGACCCCGTCATTGATCGAGCGTCTTCACCCTAAAACACTGCTTGTGGAGCTGGCATCGACACCCGGGGGATGGGATCCTGCGCTGGTGAGCAGTGACAGAGCCGTATATGCGCCGGGACTACCGGGAAAATACGCGCCACGAACCGCGGGTGATATTATTGCCCGGGCAATATTTTCTTCACGGAAGGAGGATGATAAAATATGATCGGATATGCTATGTGTGGTTCGTTCTGTACCCACGCGCAGTCGTTGGCGCAGTTGGAAAAGCTGGCAGAGCAGGGATACGAGATCCAGCCCATCATGAGTGAGACCGTCTACACGACCGATACCCGATTTGGCTTGGCGCGCGATCTGATCCGTCGCGTGGAGGATATCTGTGGACACTCTGTCATCCATACCATCGTTTGCGCCGAGCCGCTGGGACCGCAGCATCCGCTGGATGCTTTGATTATCAGCCCCTGTACCGGAAATACGTTGGCTAAATTATCCTGTGGCATCACCGACACGGCCGTCTGCATGGCCGCCAAGGCGCATCTGCGTACCGACCGTCCGCTGATTTTGGCGCTGGCCTCCAATGATGCCATGTCTGCTAATCTGAAAAATATTGCAACTCTGCTTTCTCGCAAAAGCGTCTATTTCGTTCCCATGTTGCAAGACGATCCTGCCGGCAAGCCGCACTCGCTGGTTGCCGATTTTTCCCGCGTTTGCGAGACGCTTTCGGACGCTATGCGAGGGATTCAGGTAAGAAAATTGATCTGGTAACTAATTTTTTTTGTAAAACCTCTTCCATTTTTTGTCAAGGTGTGGTATAATAGCAACCAGTGAACACAAAATGTTGGTTTTCAAACCGGATTTCTCTCATTTGAAAGGAAACGATCGATATGAAATGTCCATGCTGTGGATTCGCAGAAAGTAAGGTAGTTGACTCGCGCTCCGCTCAAGACGGCGCAACCATACGCCGCCGCAGGGAATGTCTTTCCTGTAAAAAGCGCTTTACGACCTTCGAAATGATTGAGTCTGTTCCCGTGTTCGTGATCAAGAAGAACGGCGCAAGAGAGCTGTTTGATCGCGCAAAATTGTTGGCGGGCATTATGAAGGCGACCGAAAAGCGTCCTGTCAACGCCGAACAGATCACAGAGGAAATCGAGGCTGAGATTCAAAACGCGTTGCGTCAGGATATTCCCACCCGTGATATCGGCGAAATGGTCATGAACAAACTCAAAAAGCAGGACGTCGTGGCCTACGTGCGCTTTGCTTCGGTTTATCGCGAATTTACCGACGTGGATACCTTTATGAAGGAGCTTCACGAGCTCAAAGGGGAATAATATTAAAAAGGGATGCATTAACATCCCTTTTTTATATCTGTGATTTGGTCAAACGGATTCCAACACGAAGACAACGTCCGGCTTTTGAGAAATTTGGCGGATCAGTTCTTCCTCGCTTATCTTGAGAATACCGAGATAGACGGTTGCCTCAAATCCGACGTGGTTTTGAATGCCGGAGCGAGGAGGGGTGACCTGAAGGTCAATGGCATGATATTCCTTGACCAGCATAGACGAGGTGGCATTTACCGCCGTCACCGAGGAAAGCTCAATATAAATACTGGCACGTTCGTTTCTGCGGTAGATTCTTGCTTCAAAGTGGGAGAGAATGGTGATGGTCACCACGGTCAGGAAGGCGGCAAACAAGGCGCCCTCGAAAAAGCCGTAGCCGAGCGCAAGACCAATCGAGGCGGTAGCCCAAAGACCTGCGGCTGTTGTCAGGCCTGAAACGCGGAAACGCCCTTTAATGACAATCGTACCTGCACCCAAGAAACCAATGCCCGAGATAACTTGCGCTGCGATACGGGTGGCATCCGACGACATTTTCAATTCCGAGGTGGCAAATGCACCGAGCAGGGAAGCCATGGCGGCACCGAGGCAGACCAAAATGTGGGTGCGAAGACCTGCAGCACGTCCGCGGCGACCGCGCTCCATGCCGATCAAACCTCCCAAAATAACGGAGAAAATGAGGCGAAGTCCGACGGAAACCATATTAAAATCGCGTAAATATGTAATCACTTGCTCGTATACTGCCATGCAAACCTCCTTAAGGGATATTGGGATCTGTAATATAATATTATAGCAGAAAATTGCGGATTTGTCAATAGAAAGGGCAACGTTCAAACCAAGCTTGAACGTTGCCCTTCTTATTGAACATTATGCGATATTTTAACAACAAGCGTTTTTGATTACATCAGTTTGAGATAGAGAGCCTTGATCTCCTCTACGCTTGTTTCGCGGGGGTTGCCGGGACGGCAAGCATCAGCGTAAGCCGACTCGGAGAGGAAGTCAACGTCCTCTGCGCGGACGATATCCTTCAAGTCTGCGGGAATGCCAACATCAAGGGAAAGCTGCTTAACTGCATTGATGGCGGCCGCTCTTGCCTCTTCGATGGTCATGTCGGCCACACCCTTGACGCCCATAGCAACGGCGATATCTCTGTACTTCTCGCCCGTCGCGGGAGCATTGTACTCCATAACGGTGGGAAGAATAATGGCGTTAGCTACGCCGTGGGGAGTGTCGTACAGTGCGCCCAGAGGATGCGCCATGGAGTGAACGATGCCAAGACCTACGTTGGAGAAGCCCATGCCGGCGATATACTGACCAAGGGCCATACCCTCTCTGCCTTCGGGCGTGTTGTTAACGGCTCCGCGCAGGCTATCAGCGATGATCTCGATGGCCTTGATATGGAACATATCGCTCATTTCCCATGCACCTTTGGTGATATAGCCCTCGATGGCGTGGGTCAGAGCATCCATACCGGTGGCGGCAGTCAGGCCCTTGGGCATGGTAGCCATCATATCGGGGTCTACCACAGCAACGACGGGAATGTCGTGAACGTCTACGCAAACCATCTTGCGGTTGTTTTGTGCATCGGTAATAACGTAGTTGATGGTGACCTCAGCTGCAGTACCCGCCGTGGTGGGAACGGCGATGATGGGAGTACACTTGTTCTTGGTGGGAGCGACGCCCTCAAGAGATCTGACGTCGGCAAATTCGGGGTTTTCGATGATGATACCGATGGCCTTTGCGGTGTCCATGGAGGAACCGCCACCGATGGCAACGATGCAATCGGCACCGCTCGCCTTGAATGCGGCAACGCCACTTTGAACGTTCTCAATGGTAGGGTTAGGCTTGATGTCGCTGAATACGTCGTAAGCGATGCCGGCCGCATCCAGAACGTCGGTAACCTTCTTGGTCACTTCAAATTTGATAAGATCAGGGTCGGAGCATACGAATGCCTTCTTAAAGCCTCTTGCTAAAATTTCGGCAGCAATCTCCTTGATTGCGCCCTTACCGTGGTAGCTGGTTTCGTTAAGTACAAATCTGTTGGACATAACAAACACTCCTTTCTTTTAGTGCAGGTCCATTATATCACAGAAAAGGGAGGAGCGCAAGAGGGGTTGTTAAATTTATGACAAATAAATTGTGCTTTTAATTTGCAAATTTCAAAAATCACTAATTTTAATAGTTATTGTCAACGAGCGTGATATTGATATCTTCGATCATGCATGATATAATACAGGCAGAAGGGCGCACTTCGACTTTATTTTAGGAAGGAAATACGATATGAATCTTAATTTTGCCGAAAATCTAAAGTGCTTGCGAAAAGAGAAGGGCGTTACGCAGGAAAAGCTCTCCGAGGTGTTGGGTGTGTCGGCGCAATCGGTCTCGCGCTGGGAGCTTAGTATTTGCTATCCCGATATTGAGATGCTGCCTGCGATAGCGAACTTCTTTGGTGTTAGTGTAGACCTCTTACTTTCCAATGATAAGAATTCCAAAGAGAAGGATTACGAGATCTTTTGTAAAAAGTTAAAGGAGTATCGACAGAGTGAGGGGAAAGGCAAGGAATGTATTGAGTTTGTGCAAGAATATTGCCGCAAATATCCCGAAAATGATGAATACGCATTTCTGCTTTTCCGTGCTATGGCTGATTATGCTTGCGGTGATGAGGAAAGAACGGCAAAGTATATGCCTGCTTTATTGAAAAACGCAGAAAGACTGTTGACAACGCGATGGCGATATGAGGTGATTCCATATATGGCGTCGCTTTGTGAGGAGAAAGATCTTGACCATTGGTTGGCCATGGCGCCGTATGTTTCGCCTTTTAGTCGGCGAATTTGTTTGTGTGTCCGTTATGGCCAGCGGCGCGAATATGAAGCTGCTTACATTCAGCGTGGGTTGGAAAAAGTTGAAACCATTGCCCTTCAACTTGAAGTTGTTTGTCCTGATTCTTTTGGTCCGGAGAGAAAAGCAGAATATTTGCGAGAAGAATTGCGAATAATGGACTCCTTCGGTGCAGATGGACAGGTGCCTGACGGATGGAAGATGTTTTATGCTCGCAGACAACTGGTGCTTGCCGCATGTTTGTTTGCTTTGGAAAAGGAAGAAGAGGGATGGAGAGAGTTTGATTTGGCAACCGAAACATTCAAATATATGTTCTCAATGAAAGAAGAATGGCTTTCAATCGGAGGATCATTTTTTGCCGATCTAAAGGTCAGCAAGGATTGGAAGTATGCTATGGATGAACACGGAAATCAACACAAGCTATTCGCTGTTACGCGATTCTCCAATTACAATATGAAGGGGATCAGAGATCTTCTTTCCAACCCCCGCTGGGCGTGGTTTGATTCTGTCAGAGAAACACCGAAATATAAAGCCGCACTCGAGTGGGTCAGTGAAGCAGAGAAAAAGGCGCACGGGGAAGGGTGACATCGGTACGGAAATCTTGCCTTCGGTGAGAATACGCCGCTCGCCGGTGGCTCGCAAGCGGCCGCTGCTCTCCGTGGCGTATGCGAACCCATATTCAAAACGCTTCGCGTTTTGAGTGTGACGATCCGTGCGGGAAGTCGAACCCCCGCCCTCGCGCTGACGTGCGAGGGCAAAAGAATATCTCGCGGGCTGGACACCCACGCCTCGCGGAGCGAGGACGATATTTTTTTGTATGGGGTCTCATCCATACGAATAAGCAAAAACAAAAGAGCATCGCACATGCGATGCTCTTTTGTTTTTGGTGACCCGTACGGGAATCGAACCCATGTTACAGCCGTGAAAGGGCCGTGTCTTAACCGCTTGACCAACGGGCCTGGTAGCGGGAATTGGACTTGAACCCATGACCTACCGGGTATGAACCGGTTGCTCTAGCCAACTGAGCTATCCCGCCATATTTTGTTTCGACAACGCGGTTTTTGCCGAACGCTCGACTATTATATCACACCGTTTTTGGTTTGTCAATACTTTTTTGAAAAAATTTTTCTGATTTTCTTGGGCGCAAAAAAAATATTTCGTAGGATCCAAAAAAAGCAGGGTGTTTTTTCAAGAATTGATCAACAGTTATTGCAATTATCCGAGAAATGGTGTAAAATAGTAAGGTATACCTATGCGGAAGGAGGGAGCTTATGGAAAATAACGGAATACAAACACAAACCTATGACGTTTTCCCCGGCGTAACGTTGACTGTTTTGCCGACCGATCGTTTCAAGGTTGGAATGTTTAGCCTTTCCTTTGCGCTTCCTTTTTCCAAGCAATACGGCACGGCTCGTTCGCTGTTGCTTTCCGTATTGCGGCGGGGATGCTGCAATTATCCTTCTATTGCGGAGATCAATCGCCGATTGGACGAGCTGTATGCGACGCCTTATCGTGTGATCGACACGACACGGGGGGGATGCCAGTACGTTGGTTTTGGCGCGGAATTGCTGGATGAGCGTTATATTCCCGAGGATATTGATCTTTGCGGAGAGGTGATCTCTCTGATGCGCGATATGCTGTTTTATCCTTTGGTCGAGGATGCTGGTAATGGCAACTTATGCGAGCGCTATGTTGAACAAGAAAAGAAAAATGCAATTGATCTGCTGCGCTCCCTCAAGAATGAGCCATCCTCCTATGCCTATGCTCGTTTTCTGGATGCATTTCGCTGTGAGGATACTCGAAGAATCCCTCTTTTGGATGGTGCGGAAGAGCGCTTGGCTTGTCTGACGCCCCAATGCTTGACGCAGGTTTGGCGCGATATGCTCAAACACGCCCCCTTGCAATGTTTTTATATTGGCGGTATGCCGCCCGAAAGGCTGATCGATTGCTTGAGAGAAAAATTACAGCCTGCTTTTGATGCCGTCGGCCGTAAGGTGTGCTCGGCGAGTGCTTCCTGTGTCCCTGCGCCTTTATGGAGGGAGGTACGTCGCGTTGAAGAGCAAAGCGAGGGTGGTCAGAGCCACTTGATTTTGGGATTGCGTTGCGGCATTACGCTGCAGTCTCCTGATTATTACGCCATGATGCTGTGCAACGAGCTGCTTGGGCAGTCGCCCATATCGCGTCTGTTTGTTCACGTGCGCGAGGCGCATTCGCTGTGCTACTCCTGCTCGTCGCGTTACAGTATGCTGGAGGGCGAATTGACGATTTCCTGCGGGATCAGTGCAGAGAATAAAGATCGGGCGACCGAGGCGATCCTTGCGCAGATCGAGGTGCTCAAACGAGGCGAATTTACCGAGGCGGAGTGGCTGGCGGCCAAGAAATCTCTTGTTGGAGGGGTTCGTCAGTTGGAGGATTCCACCCGAGGTCTTGCTAATTTTTACAAGATCAGATTGCCCTTGTGCCCCGACCATACCGTACAAAAATATATCGACCGCTTCGACGCGCTGACGCGGGAGGACGTGATGGCGGCGGCGCAAAAGCTGCGGCTTGAAATGATCTATTTCTGTCGAGGCAAGGGCGGCGAGTGCCGGGAGGATGTGGACTATGAATAAATGCATCCGAAGCGAACGCTTGAATGAGCAGTACGAGTGCCGGACGCACGCCTCAGGACTTTCTGTTTTGCTGTTTCAAAAGAAATGTGTCACTACCTATGCGACGCTCGTGATACGTTACGGCGCGCAGGATACCGTATTTTGTATCGACGGAACCGAATATAAGGTCCCTGACGGCACAGCGCATTTTTTGGAGCATAAGATGTTTGCGTGTCCCGACGGCGGTGATGCCAACGAGCTGTTTTCCGCGCATGGCGCGGATGCCAATGCCTGGACCAGCTACGATAAGACGGCCTATCTTTTCAGTACGAGCGAGCCCCCGCAGGGTGCGTTGCGTACACTGATAGAATTTGTCTCAGAACCGTATTTCACTCGGGAGAACGTAGCCAAAGAGAAGGGAATTATCCGAGAGGAGATCGCTATGGGGGAGGATGATCCCTGGCAACGGCTGTACGAGCACACCATGCGGGCCATGTACCACCGCCATGGCATCCGCCGTAAGATCTGCGGCACCGTCTCTTCGATTGGACGGATTACGCCCGAGGTGTTGAACACCTGCTACAACGCTTTTTATCGTCCCGATAATGCTTATCTGATCGTGTGCGGAGATGTTACGATGGAACAGGTTTTGGCTGCTGTTGACAAGCCGCTCAATCGCTGGAGGGAGCGAACGAAAGATCTTGGTAAGGTGACCAAGGTGGCGTGCATCGATGCTCCTACGGTATTGCATAAGCGTATATGCAAAACGGGCGAGGTCTGTCGCCCCATCTTCCGTATTTCATGGAAGGATACCGTCATATGCCGGACGCCACAAGAACAACTGGTGCGCGAGACGGGCATGAATCTTTTGTCCGAAATGCTGTTTTGCCGTGCCGCAAGGTTCTACGATGAGTTGTTTGAAGCCGGCAGTATCGCGCCGACGTACTCGTACGGCTATTCCTCGCAGGGCGGGCCTTGTCCATTGGGGTATCATTCCATTGAAGGCGAGGCGGACGATGCGGAAGTGGTGTTTGGCGCGTATGAGCAATACTTGGCGGATATCCGACGCAAAGGATTGTGCCGGGAGGATTTTGAACGAATGCGGCGGGTTCTTTATGCGGGATTCGTTTCCCAATTCGATTTTCCCGACGATATTGCCGATCTGATGTGCGATGCCTTTGGCGACGGCCGCGAGGTATTTGATGCATTGGACGTCTTGGAAATGATTACGTTTGAGCAGGTTGAAGAGTTGTTCTATCGCAGTTTTGATATGAAAACGACGGTCTTTTCCACCATCGTTCCTGAAGAGAAACAAGATTAGGGGGATTTGTTTTATGATTGAAGTTTCGTTTCCCGGACTCGGGATTGAAAATTTTCAGCTGAATCATACGGCGTTTGTGCTGTTTGGGCTGGAGGTGCGCTGGTACGGCATTTTCATCACGCTGGGAATGCTGGCTGCCTTTGCCTATGCGTATTATCGCTCCAAGCAAGAGCAGTTTTCTGCCGAAAATCTGTTGGATATGGGATTGTACATGATCATATTCGGTGTAATGGGTGCCCGTCTGTATTATGTTTTGACGTCGCTTGACCATTATATTTTGCCCGGCAGAAGTGCGTGGGAAAATTTCGTTGATATGATCAACATCCGCGGCGGCGGTCTTGCCATATACGGCGGTATAATTTTCGGTTTGATTGCTGTTGTACTTTACAACAAATACAAGAAAACCAGTGCTCTTTCAATGTTGGATGCCCTTGCTCCCGCTGTAATGCTGGGACAATCAATCGGCAGATGGGGCAACTTTATGAATGTGGAATCCTATGGCTGGACAGAAAACGCCAAAAATCTCCCCTGGAGAATGTGGATAGAGCGCGTTTATGTAAATGGAGAACCCCTTTCCGGTGAACATTTTGTACATCCCACATTCCTTTA
>JAZLCA010000056.1:0-35073 GCA_045613985.1 Eubacteriales bacterium
TGCCGCTCGTGTTGGCTTTGCGGCGAGCGATTCTTTCCGTAGGGCGGGAGCCTTGCGGTCGCGCCTCTGCGCGATGCTCGCGTTCAGCGAGCAAGCAATGCTCGTGTGTCTCGGCGCAAGCCGAGATGTGAAGAGCGGCAACGGAGGGGAATCCAAGGGGGAACGCCTTGGCGCGATTTCGGCTTGCCGAAATCTGGCTTCTTGGCCACTTCTTGGGACGCGCCAAGAAGTGGCATAAAAACCGGCACACCGAACGCGCGCACCGCAGGTGCGCAGGGTGAGGCTGTAGAAACGGTTGTAAAAATTTTAGCTAACCTAAAATTCTCCCTCCCTTTTCTTAATAATTCTTAAAGATTTCCCTTCTTTCATTGAAAAAATCCCTTCCTTATTGTATAATGGCGGCGGACAAAAACCTACAGCCCCGCTATCGTTCAAAAAAGGAGATTCAAACCGTGAATTTTTGGGTAAAACTGCAACAGATCTGTGAGACCGAGATGCCCCGCCCCGGCAACTACGGCTGGTTTCACCTTCTGTTTTTCGCCTTGTCGATTCTCGCAGGCATCCTGCTTTGCGTCACGCACAAAAAAGGCGACGATGCAAGAGTCAAGCGCGCCGTGTTCGTCACCGGCATCATCGTCATCCTGCTTGAGATCTTCAAGATGTTCGTTTACAGCTTTTATATTGAGGACAACCGCCTGCTCTGGGACTTTCAGTGGTACGCCTTCCCCTTCCAGTTCTGCTCCACCCCCATGTACGTCAGCGCCCTGACGGGAATTTTCCGTAAGGGGAAAGTACATCATAGCCTGATGGCCTACCTTGCCACCTACGCCTTGTTCGCCGGACTGTGCGTCATGTTCTATCCCAACGACGTGTTTATCGGTGAAATCGGCATCAATATCCAGACCATGATCTGCCACGGATCGATGCTGACCATCGCCATTTATCTGTACGGCTCGGGCTACGTGGGGACGGAGCACAAGACCATTCTGCGTGCCCTGCCCGTTTTTGGAGCAGCCGTCAGTATCGCCATCATTCTCAACGAAGTGATGTTCCACAGCGGCGTATTGAACGGCGAGACCTTCAATATGTTCTTCATCAGCCCCCATTTTGAAGGCACCCTGCCCGTCTATTCCATCGTTCAGGGATTGATCCCCTTCCCCTTCTGCCTGATCGTTTACATCGTCGCCTTCTCCCTGGCCTCGTACATCATGCTGCTCGCGGCCATGGGCATCAAAAAATGGATCAAAGGAAAAAAGGCGTAAATAAAAAAGAACCGACAACCGTCGGTTCTTTTTTTATATTCCGAGCAAAGCACCAAGCCCGCACAGATCGAACAGCGTACCAAACAGCAGGCCGACGCCAAACAAAAGGACGATCACCCGCAGGCTGTCCTTGATGGGGCGGTTGACACGGAACAAGACCAGAACGCCCACGCCCGCGCCGACGAGCAGTCCCGAGAGCATCGCCCCCGCCGACAAAATCCCCGAAAGATACAGCTCGGTGATGGCCACGGACGCGGCGCAGTTGGGAATAAGTCCCACAAGACAACAAAGGAGACAGGAAAATAAGGGGGACAAGCTCATAAACGAGGCAAGCGCACGCTCGCCCAAAAGCTCCAAAGCAAGCTCCAGCGCGGCGCTGACGGCGAATACGGTCAGAGTGATCTGTAACGTGTGGATGAGCGCAGCCACCCACAGGCTTCGGTCGTCACAATGGCAGTTTCCGGACTCGCACAGCTCACCAATATGGTGGTCGTGCTTGTCCTGCTTGTGCAAGCGGCGGCCGATGATATCCACAACAAGACCGGCAATCATAGCCACGGCAACCTTAATGCCGAGGATGATCAGAATTTTGCCCGCCGACTGACCCGACGATATCAAAAGGGGCAGCATTTCGTCCGAGGTCGAAAGAAAAATAGCAAGCAACGTACCCGTCGTAATGATGCGGCCGGCGTAAAAGGTCGCGCCCGCGGCAGAAAAACCGCATTGAGGCAAGACACCCAGCAAAGCACCCAGCACCGGTCCCGCTTTGCCCGTCCGATGAATGATATTTTCCGTTTTTTCGCCTGCCCGACGCTCCAAAAATTCCATACCGAGATAAGTCAGATACAAAAAGGGGATCAGGGGCAGGGTATGCTCGATGGCGTGAGCCAGAGCATGAAGTAGGCTATGCAAAAAGTCCATGCGATCCTCCTTTCTACCGTGCAGTCATTTGAACGCGGTTATTATACCAGTTTTTCGTTTTATTGTCAAGATATTTTACATCGTCTATTGTGCAAATTAACTATAAATCCTCACAAATTTTCTCCATCACTCGCACCCATATTGGTGCAGGATACCAAAATACCCCCTTGACAATTCTCAAAAATATGGTACAATATAATTGAGACTTTGTCGGAAGATAGTTCCGAAATTCTATAAGGAGGACTCAAAATGAAAAAATTTTTATCTCTTGCACTGGCATTGCTCATGGTCCTGACCATGTGCTTCACCATGCTGGTTGCATGCAACGAGCCTGAGGATCCCACCGATCAGCCCGGTACGGATACCCCCGGCACCGATCAGCCCGGTACGGATCAGCCCGGCACCGATACGCCTGGTACGGAACCCGGCGACGACGAGTGTGATGGCAATCACACCGATGCCAACCGTGACCAGAAGTGCGACAAGTGCGGCGCCAAGATAGAGCCGAGCGAAGTTGTCCGCATTCCCCTGGTATTCCCCGAGGAAAGCTATGACTTCTCCGTCGACGGCGAAAAGGGCAAGTACCACATTCTGCAGTGGTCGGTTGACACGCAGAACGAGCCCGGTACCGACTGGATCCCGTGGGAAGAGGGCGCCGTTGAAATGGATGACGGTGACCTGATCAGTAAGGCTATTCTGGAGCGTAACGCTCTGGCCGAAGAGCAGTTCAACGTAGACATTACCGCTGAGTACGTCGGCGTTAACAATGGTTACGTTACCAGAGTTCTGCAGGACCTCAACTCGGGTACTGACGAATTCCAGCTGCTTACCATCCGTTCTCTGGAAGCATGGCAGCTCGTCAGCGACGGTATGCTGTACGACATGAACACCTATGCCGATGAGGGTATTCTGCACACCGACCAGCCTTGGTGGGTTCCCGATGCAGTTAAGTCCTACACGCTGGGTGAGACGCTGTTCCTGTGCGCAACCGAAATGCTGCTGCGTGACAAGGGCGCAACCACCGCTCTGTACTTCAACCCCACCATCGCAGATAACTACGATCTGCCCGACTTCTACGCCCTGGTTGACGAAATGGCTTGGACGTACGACGTTATGATCGAGGCTGCAGAGACCGTTACTTCCTCCCTGGACGGCGACGAGCTGATGAACTCCGTTAACGATATGTGGGGCGTTGCCGGTTCGGACGACGATACTCACATGCTGTTCAATGGCTTTGGCTTTAGCTACGCTCACATCGATGAGGACGGTTACATCGTTTACAACCTGGGTGAAGAGATCTACGACGGCGAAGACGTCAAGGCTCTGGTCAGCATCCACGAGGATTACCACTATGCCGATTGGAACACCAACCGCATCGACAACGCTCTGGAAGGTATCGCTGACGGTGAAAAGTTGACTCTGTTCGAGGATGACCACGCTCTGTTCAAGAGTGCATCTCTCGTTAAGACCGCTACCACCAAGCTGCGTACCATGGTTACCGACTACGGTATTCTGCCCATGCCTCTGTACGATGAGGATCAGGAGAACTATTCCTCCCTCGTTTGGGTACACCACGACTGCGTACTGGGTATTCCTGCCGGTTCGCTCGATCCCATCAAGTCCGCTGTTATTCTGGAGTCTTTGAGCTGGGAAGGTTACTACTCCGTAACTCCCGTTCTGTACGATACCATTCTGTACGGCCGTGCTGCTAAGACCGCTGAGGCAAAGGCTTGCCTGCAGCTGATCTTCGCAACCCGTTCCTACGACCCCGGTCAGTATTGGGATTTCCCCGGCGGTATGCAGAACGAGCTGCTGCGTCTGTGCAACAGCGGTAACTCCGATATCGCTTCTTTGATCGCTAAGAACATCGACAGAACCAGAGAAGAGCTGGAAAAGGTCAACGCATTCGTTAACGATACTTACGAATAATATTTGATCGAAACATAAAAAATACCGACCGTATTCTTCGGAATGCGGTCGGTGTTTTTATATTTCCGTTTGCAAGGAAATCGCACTTTATTGCGGACCGTCGGGAGCCTATCTTTCAAGCAAAATTACGTCGGTCCCTGCAAACGAGCGCAAGCTCCATCCTTGCGATAAATTTCAAAAAACAATTGAAATTTTCTCTGTTTTATGCTATACTTTCCTCAATAAAGTAAAAAGGAGAATCCTTTATGTCCTCCCCTAACTACACCCGCACCAAACGGGCTTGCTATTTCACCTATTTGGCCATGTCTTCCATTTTCAGTCTGCCCCCCTTGTTGTTCATGACCTTCCGCGAGATGTACGGCATCTCCTATACCCTGTTGGGCACGCTGGTCTGCATCAATTTCTGCACTCAGCTGACCGTGGATCTTATTTTCAGTTTCTTTACCAAATATTTCAACGTCAAAAAGACGGTGCGCGTCATGCCTCTTCTGACCTCGGCAGGCTTATTTGTCTATGCCCTTGTCCCGCTGTTTGCGCCCTCTTACGCGTACGTAGGCCTTGTGATAGGTACGGTGCTGTTTTCCATCGCAGCAGGGCTTTGTGAGGTGCTTCTCAGCCCTGTGGTGGCTGCCATTCCCTCCGAGCATCCCGAAAAGGACATGAGCCTGCTCCATTCGCTGTACGCTTGGGGCGTGCTGATCGTCGTTCTCATCAGTTCCCTGTTTCTTAAATTCTGCGGCACACAAAATTGGATGTACCTGACGCTGTTTTTTGCCGTTCTTCCCATCGTTGCCTGCGTTCTGTTCTGTCTTTCTCCCATGCCGCCCATGCAAATATCCCACAGCGACACCGCCTCCCCTACCGCCGCCAAAAAGCGAGGCATCGGTATGGCGCTGTGTGTGGCTTGCATCTTTTTGGGAAGCGCGGCCGAGAACGTCATGACCAACTGGATCTCGGGCTACATGGAGACTGCTCTGGGCGTTGCCAAAACCGTCGGCGATATCTTTGGTATGGCCGCCTTTGCCCTTCTTTTGGGCTTTGGACGCACGCTGTACGCGAAATTTGGACGTAACATATCCGGCGTTCTTTTGGCCGGCATGATCGGTGCTGTGATCTGTTACGTGACGGCGGGATTGTGCGACGTTGCCATCGTAGCACTGGTAGCCTGTGTCTTGACCGGCTTTTGCACCTCTATGCTCTGGCCCGGTACATTGATTTTAATGGAAGAAAAACTGCCCAATCCCGGCATCGTCGCCTACGCCCTGATGGCCGCCGGCGGAGATTTCGGCGCATCCATCGCCCCGCAGGCCATGGGTATCATCGTCGATACCGTGTCGGTCAGCGCCTGGGCGCAGAACATGAGCGTGACGTTGGGCATTTCGCCCGAGCAGCTCGGCATGAAAACGGGTATGCTTCTTTCCGCCGTTTTCCCGCTGTTGGGTATCGGATTGATCCTGTTTATGAAGCGGTATTTTGCAAAGAAAAGTGAAGCTTAAAAAGTGATAATTTCTATGATAAAAATCGGCAGAGGCTCTCTCCTCTGCCGATTTTGTTTTATTCACACTCGTAATCCTGGGCGCGTACGGCGTCGATCAAAGCCTGCTTTTGTGTTTCCTCTTTGACCTTGACGGTTGCGCTTGCATTTTCCAGCGAAACCTCGGCACTTATGACGCCGTCGATGGCCTCCAGAGTGCGCTTGACGTGAGCAACGCAATGCTTGCACATCATACCGCCAATCTTCAACTCGTATTGTTTTTCGTTCTGTTGCATGGGTAATGGCTCCTTTTCCTCTTTATTTTCTATTATTTTAGTTGCATTATTTTGTTGTTTTATTACTTTTTCCGTTTCTTTTTTGACCTCATTTTCTTCCCATTTTCCAAGGGAAAGACGGCGCAAACGAAGCGAATTAAACACCACGCAGACCGAAGACAGGCTCATGGCCGCCGAGGCGATCATGGGGTTCAGATCGATACCGATCGGGTGCAATGCCCCCGCCGCCAGCGGGATACAAACGGAGTTATAAAACAGCGCCCAAAACAGATTTTGGCGAATCACGCGCAGGGTGTGGCGGGAGAGCGATATGGCATCGGCCGCTCCGTGCAGCGTGCTTTTGGTCAGCACCACGTCGGCGCAGTCGATCGCAATATCCGTGCCGGCGCCGATGGCAAGACCGACGTCCGCGCGAGCCAGCGCAGGGGCGTCGTTGATACCGTCGCCTACCATGGCAACCGCTCCGCGCTTACTCATGGAACCCACCATATTTTCTTTATCTGCGGGCAAAAGACCTGCAAAATAGGTGTCGATCCCGACCGATTTTGCCGTCTCGGCAGCTACTTTTTCATTGTCGCCCGTCAGCATGACCGGCTCGACGCGCATTTTTTTCAATCTCTCCACGGCAGCGCAGCTGTCCTCTCGGATGCTGTCACACAGGGCAATGGCACCCAAAATATGCTCGCCGAAGGATACGCAAACGACCGTTTTTCCCTTTTGCTCCAAGCTCTTTTGCGTCTGTAAAAACCAGTGGAGCTGTTGCTCGTCAAAACCGTTTTTTTGCATCAAGGAGGGTTTACCGACAAGACAAATATTGCTATTTACCTTTGCCATGACACCCTCTCCGATGACCGATCTGTAATCACTGGAGGGCAAAAGATTCACCCCTTGTCTGTCGGCAAAACGGCAGATGGCACGCGAGAGCGGATGGGTGGAATTGGCCTCGACCGCCGCCGCGTATTGAATCAGATTTTGTTTTGCATCTTGCTCAAAAAAGAGCGCGGAAGCCTCGGGCGATGGCAGGCAGTCGGTGACCTCCGGTGTTCCTTGCGTCAAGGTTCCCGTTTTGTCTATATAGACAGTTTTGACGCTGTGCAGCCGCTCCAGCGCCTCGGCACTCTTGAACAGCACTCCGATGCCGGCGCCCCGTCCGGTTGCTACCATGATGGCGGTCGGGGTTGCAAGACCTAAGGCACAAGGACAGGAAATGACCAACACGCTGATTGAAAACTTCAATGCTGACGCGATATTTCGGTCAATGAACATCCACAAAACGAAGGTGGCAAGCGAGATCAGAAGCACGGCCGGAACGAAAAATTTGCTGATTTTATCGGCCAATCTTGCCACAGGCGCACGTCCCGCCGCCGCATCCTCAAGCAGCGCCAACACGTGAGACAGCGTCGTTCCCTCGCCGACCTGCTCGACAACAACCGTCGCGCTTCCCTCAACCAGCGTACAGGCGGCGTGAACCTTATCCTTCGCCCTTTTATCCACGGGAACGCTCTCGCCGGTCAGAGTGGATTCGTCCACACTGCACTCTCCCGACAAAATCACGCCGTCGGCGGGAATGAGATCTCCCTCGCGGCAAAGCACAATATCTCCTACTTGGATGTCCTCGATCGGAACTTCTTTGTTTTGACCGTCCCGGACAACAATTGCTGTTTTGGGAAGCATGGCCGCCAATTTTTCAATGGCCGCCGAGGCCTTGATGCGCGCCCCCTTTTCCAAATTTTTACCCAGCGTGACCAGCGTCACGATCATGGCCGCCGATTCAAAATACAGATGGTGTCCGCTCTGCCCCGCCGCCACGTAGGCCACCAGAAGGGTGCTGTACAGCATGGATGCGCCCGACCCGATGGCAACAAGCGAATCCATATTGGGCGACAAATGAAAAAGAGCCTTGAAACCGCCGATAAAATAACGGCGATTGAGATACAGCACGGGAAGAGTCAGAATGAATTGAACGATACCTGAGAGCAGTTCGTTTTGGATGAGCACGATGCCGATCATGTGCCCCATGGAAACGGTCATCAGCACCAGAGTAAGGAGAGCGGAGAGGAGCCAATTTAACCAATGGCCGCGGATCTCCTTTTTTTGCTGCTCCATTTTTTGACTTTCGTTTTTACGGGTGTGGATCTGCCCCTGAGTCATAGGGCAAGCACCGTAGCCGGCGGCGCCGATGGCCGAGGACAACGCCTTGTCGATGCGATCCTTGCCGATACTCTCCATGGTTTCCCGATTGATTTCTATGCTCATAGAGGACGTCAGAAGGCTGACCGTAACCTCGCAGGATTCATTTTTAGGAAGCAAGCGGCAAAGAGCACGGCGGGCAGCGGCTTCGACGTGAGAGACGCAGGCAGCACAGCTCATACCCGTAATTTCATAGCGGTATTTTTTTTGCTTCAAAAATGTTTTCTCCCTTCTTTTACCTTGATTTTCTACGACTATTATATTATTTTCTTTTTTTGTTGTCAAGAAAGGGGATAAAAAAAGATTTGTATCCCTCTTTTTCCTTTTTTTCACCTATGCCAAATGTTAACTTTTTATAAATTTTCTTTTGTAAATAAAAACAAATGTCGCACGAACTCTTGAAATTCAGCCAATAATATGTTATAATATATTATATATAATAATAACTACGAAAAACGAGTGCCAAACAGTGCCGTTTTTTCTATCCATAATCCCCTGTTTTTGAAAAATAAGGAGGCTAAAACCGAATGTCTAAAACTTATCTTGACGATATCTCCGCCATTTGGGAAATGGTGCGCGATTCCTTTCATAAGACCATGAGCCGCGAGACGGTCGATCTTTGGTTTGGTGAATTGAGCGTCGTCGATTTTGATAACAGCAAGGGCCTGATCACCCTGTCCGCCATGTCCGAATACAAGGAAATGATCATCAAAAAGCGTTTTCTTGACGATATCAAACAAGGCTTTTGCAATCTGTTGGGATTTGATATCGACGTCACCGTTATTTTTAAAGGTCAAAAGACCGATCCTCAAAAGGTGATCGATATGCTGACCGGCAAGGAGCCCGCAAAGGCACCCGTCGTCGAGCAAGCCGAGGAAAAATCGACCATTCCGAACATTCAGAACTTTGCTCAAAACTACAATTTCCAGTATACGTTTGAAAATTTCATCATCGGCGCGTCCAATAAATTTGCCCACGCAGCCTGTGTTGCCGTTGCCGATCGCCCCGCCTTTAACTACAACCCTTTGTTTATCCACGGTCCGAGCGGTCTGGGTAAAACTCACCTGATGCACGCGATCATCAACGAGCTGAGAAAAAATCATCCCGATTTCAATATCGTTTACGTCAAGGGCGACGATTTTACCAATCAGCTGGTCGAGTCTCTCAAGAGCAACTCCCCCCAGCAGTTTCGTGAAAAGTACCGCAAATGCGACGTGCTTCTCATCGACGATATTCAATTTCTCGCCGGCCGCGAGGCCACGCAGGAGGAATTTTTCCACACCTTCAACGCACTTTTTGAGGACAGCAAGCAGATCATTCTGACCTCCGACCGTCCTCCCTATGAGATCAAGCCGCTGGAGGATCGTCTGCGTACCCGCTTTGAATGGGGCTTGATTGCCGACATTCAGCCGCCCGACATTGAGCTTCGCATTGCTATCATCAAAAAGAAGGCGGAGCAGGTCAACGTTACTCTGCCCGATGACGTTTTGACGTTTTTGGCGGAAAATCTGCGCTCCAACATTCGTCAGATCGAGGGAGCCATCAAAAAGCTGGCGGCCCTGACCTTTATGTCGGGAAAAGAGCTGAACATGGATCTGGCAAGATCCTGTCTGTCCGATCTTTTGGGCGGTGCCGAGCCCGTCAGCGTTACGGTGGACAAAGTCTTTTCCGCTATCTTTAAAAAGTACGGAATCAAGAAGGAGGATATCGTGGGATCCCGCCGCACCAAAGAGGTCGCCTGGGCCCGCCACGTGTTTGTTTATCTGACTCGTGTGATCACGGATATGCCCTTCAAGAGCATTGGTAAAATCATCAGCAACCGCGATCACGCGACGGTCATGTCCTCGTTTGACGCCGTCGAGCGCAAGATGCAGGCGGATAATTTGATTGCCCTGGAGATTGCCGATCTGAAAAAGGAAATTGTGGGACAGTAAGCGTATTTTCCACTTTTCCACCACGTTATCCACACTTTCCACAGAGTTTTCCACATTCATTTTTTCATGGTGTGCCTTGTGTTTTTTCATATTTGTTTCATCTTTCAACAACATGGCACGACTCAATTTTACACATTTGGCACTTTTTTTGAGAAATTTTGAACATTTTCTGCTTTTTTGGATTGTTTTTGGGGTATTTTGAGATACTCTGTCCGGTTTTCCACTTTTTACCCACACGAAACACCTAGGGTTATCAACCCTTATTTTGGAAAACGGGGGCAAAAAAAGCGTTGTGTGGCAAGGAATATTGGGATTTCCACAGTTTCAACACGGTCTAATACTCCTACTACTAAATCATTCTTTCATTCTTTCATTCTTTCACTCAATCGCGTGTGGGAAGTGAACAAACGATGTGAGATGTGAAAAACTGAATTTTACGCATCTTTGTTACTTGACGCTCATACTGCGCGGCAAGCCGCGCGCTGAGCTGTTTAGCATTTATGCCATTTCTTTGTCGCTGAACAAAGAAATGGCGAAAGAAAGTCAGTTTAAGGGCCGAATGCCCTTAAGAAACCCGCAAAACTTTTTGCTTTGGCATATCTGCCGCTCATGTTGGCGTTGCGGCGGGAGATGAAGTAAAATATATATGTTTTTCTCGTCCTTCTCTTTGCAGAGCGGCAATGCCGAGGGAGATCCAAGAGGGAACGTCTTGGTTCCTTTTCTTGGTTACTTCTTTGTGGAATGACAAAGAAGTAACATCAAAACAAAACACCGAACGCCCATTTCGCCAAGGCGAAATATATCAGTTTTGTTTGCCCGCTGGACGCGGGCATCATGCAAGCATGAGCACAAAACTTCGCGCGCGGCGAAGACGCGCTGTGCGAGCCCCAAGAAGAAGTTGTAAAAAATCTAAACTATCCAATAACTAAGTTATCTAATAATAAAAAATATAATCTAAAACTCGGAGGACTAAACAAATGAAAATCGTCTTTAACCGCCATAGCATCAGCGAAGCCATCGCCCCCTTAATGTGCGCCGTCTCGGGCAAATCCACCATGCCCGGTATCGAAGGTATCCTGATCGAAGCAGTTGAACCCGATACCTGTACCCTGACTACCTTTGACCTCGAAAAAGGCGTCAAGATCACCATCCACCCCGAAGTCCTCGAGGGCGGCAGCTACATTATCAACGCCCAAAAATTCAATCAGACCGTCAAGGTCATGGACGGTGAGGATATCACCCTGACCATCGACGATAAGCTGACCGCTGTATTTGAGGCCGGCAAATCCACCCATAAAATGAATGCTCTGCGCGGCTCTGATTTTCCCGAGATTCCCAAATTGTCCGGCGATAAGGGCTTTGTCATCAACCAGGGCGTGCTCAAAAAGATGATCGCTAAGGTGTCTCACGCCATGGCTGTCAACGATCAGCGTCCCGTGCTCAACGGCTGCTACTTCAAGATCGTTGAAAATAACCTGCTCACCGTCACCTGCGACGGCTTCCGACTCGCAAAATGCGCCATTTCCACCGAAATGACCAACGCGGGCGCGGATGGCGTTCCTATGAACTATTCCTTTATCATTCCCGTTAAGACGGTCGGAGAGCTTCAGAGAATGCTGCTCGACAGCGACGAGGAGGATGCCCGCATTTTCGTCAGCCGCAAGAATATTCTCATGAAGCTGGGAGATCTGACCTTCTTCTCCCGCCTGATCGACGGCGAGTACATCGATTATGACCGCGTTATCATCAATTCTCACCGCATCAGCGTGGAGGCGGACAAAAATGCTCTTCTGTCTGCTCTGGACCGTGCGGCACTGATCACCGAGGAAAAGATCGCCAACAGCGTCCGCTCGCACGTCAAATTGCAGTTGGACGGCGATCTGCTCAAAATTTTTGCCAACAGCACGGCAGGAAGCACTTATGACGAATTGCCCGTCGTTCACGAGGGTGAGGATATAATCATTGCCTTCAATAACCGCTATTTGATCGACTCGTTGCGCTCTTGCACCGCCGACCGCGTCAAGATCAGCATGACCTCCGCCCTGACCTCCATCAACATCGAGCCTCTGGATAAGGAGGACGATCATTCTGAGTTGTTCTTCCTTCTGCCCGTCCGCATGAAGGAATGATAAGCGCATTTCTCTATGCAATGTAACAAAATCAAAGTAGAAAATTTTCGCAACGTTGAGCGCGCCGAGGTAGCGTTCTCTCCCGGTGTCAACCTTTTGTTGGGAGACAACGCCCAGGGAAAGACCAATCTGCTTGAGGCTGTGTCGCTTATGGCCATCGGCAAGAGCTTTCGCGGGGCGCGTGATGCGGATCTGATCCGTTTCGGACAGGACCGCGCGACCGTGGAATTGGATTATTGCGATCATATCCGCAATATGCGGTTGTCGGCCACCTTGATGGCGGGCAGAAAGCGAAGGATGGAGCAAAACGGTCTGCCCGTGGCCAAAATGTCCGAGCTGATCGGCGGGCTTCGCGTGGTGCTGTTTTGTCCTGAGCATCTGTCGATCATCAAAAGCGGGCCCGAGCTGCGCCGCAACTTTTTGGACGTTGCCATATCGCAGCTCAAACCGGTTTATATGTCCTCGCTCCAGAGATACAATAAGATACTCAAGGAGCGCAATCGGTTGCTCAAGGAAGCATCGGAAAACGAGTCTGCCCGCCGCGTAATGCAAGATACCATTGACGTCTGGTCGGAGCAGCTGGCCCGCGAGGGAGCGATCATCGCTCGCTACCGCGTACAGTATATACAAAAAATAAGAAAAGCCGCCGCCGAGGTATTTTCGGACATGACGACCGGCCGCGAGACGCCCGACTTTCACTACGTCGGCACCGCGCATTTGTCGTGCGAGGAGGACTATCTTGACGTACAAAAAACGGAGCGTGCTTTTCTCGACCTTCTGACTGCCTCTCACGCCCGCGAAATTGGCGCGGGATACACGTTGTGGGGCGTGCACCGTGATGATATTGATATCACGCTCAACGGCGTCTGTGCCCGTCTTTTCGCCTCTCAGGGGCAACAGAGATCGCTGGCGCTGGCCATGAAGCTGTCCGAGGGCGAAATTTGCCGCGAGAGCTGCGCGGAGCATCCCGTGTATCTGTTTGACGACGTGCTCAGTGAGCTCGACGTGGGAAGACGGGATTATTTGACGAGCCGCATTCGAGACAAGCAGGTAATACTGACGACCTGCGAGGAAAGCGAGACGCGGCGACTGGACGATGCTAACGTCATCCGGGTCAAAAACGGAACGTTTACCACGCTCTGATCGATAAAGGAGATCTTTATGTATCTTCATATAGGAAGCAATAAAAATATCCGAAAAAAGAATATTATCGGTATTTTTGATATCGATAATTCGACCATATCCCGCACAACGCGGCAGTATCTTTCCCGGGCAGAAAGCCGGGGCGAGGTGAGCGCGGCGTGTGAGGAGTTGCCGCGAGCCTTTGTTCTGTACCGCGAGGAGGAGAAAAATAAAATCTGTTTTTCTCAGCTTTCGTCGGTGGCACTGTTAGGAAGATGTGAAGAGTAAGTTTAGCTAATTTTTAAACATCTTCTCCTTTTGACACTCACACAGCACACCTCGACTCTGTCGAGCTGCGCGCGTTCGCTGTTTGGTCTTGCCTATTCTTTGCCTTGCCGCAAAGAATAGGCGAAGAAAAGGCACCAAGGGGTTTAATACCCCTTGGAACCCCGCAATGCGCCACGAAAAATCACAGATTTTTCTGATTGTGGCGCAAAAACAAACAACTTCAATTTTTGCGAGCGCGGCTTAAAGAAAGCCACGCTCACGGAAGTAGCACGCAAGCACGAAAGCAAAAAGTTTTGCTTTCCTTCGCCGCACCTTAGTTCAACTAAATTTTCAACAAAAACGATTTTATTTTTCTTTGCCTGCCGCTCGTGGTGAGCAAACGGCGGGAGATAAAGTAAAATATATATGTTTTTCTCGTCCTTCTCTTTGCAGAGCGGCAATGCCGAGGGAGATCCAAGAGGGGACGTCTTGGAGCGTTTCTTGGACACTTCTTGCCGCGCAGCAAGAAGTGTCAATAAAACGCCGAACAGCGAGCGCGCGCAGCTGTGCGAGCCCCAAGAAGCAGTTGTTAAAAAATTAGCTGAACCCCCTCTTAGCTCCCCCGTAAAACAACGATAATCTCTACATACAAATCAAAAAAGCGAGGTTACCCCAATGACCGACAATCAAATCGTTAACGAAACTGAAATCATGGAGGAAAACACCGCCCCGGAGACTGTGAATTACGATGAAAATCAAATTCAAGTCCTCGAAGGCCTGGAAGCCGTCCGTAAACGCCCCGGTATGTATATCGGCTCGACCAGCGAGCGTGGCTTGCACCATCTGGTCTACGAAATCGTCGATAACTCCATTGACGAGGCCATGGCAGGCCGCTGTAATCAAATCGAAGTTACCCTGCTCTCAGACGGCAGTGTCAGCGTTCAGGATGACGGCCACGGTATCCCCAGCGGTATCCACCCAAAGATGGGTATTCCTACGTTGGAGGTCGTTTATACGGTCCTTCACGCCGGCGGTAAGTTTGGAGGCGAAGGCTATAAATTTTCGGGCGGTCTGCATGGTGTAGGTGCGTCCGTTGTCAACGCGCTGTCCGAGTGGGTTGAAATTGATAACTGCTACGAGGGTCAGCGTTATACCGAACGCTTTGAGCGCGGCGCGGTAGCCCGTCCCTTCCGCTGTGAAGGCCAGACGGAAAATCACGGTCTGTACGTCCGTTTTAAGCCCGATGGCTCCATTTTCGAAACGACGGTGTTCGATTACGAAACCCTGCTTAAGAGACTGCGCGAGCAGGCCTTCCTCAATGCAGGCATCTATATCAAGCTGCGCGACGAGCGCGACACGGAAAACGTGCGCGAGGACGTTCTCAACTACGAGGGTGGTATCCGTTCCTTCGTTGAGCATATCAACGAGCAAAAGGGTTGCACCTGCCTTCACAATGAAGTTATCTATATGCGTTCAGAGGAAGAGGACCGCGTGGCCGAGGTGGCATTGCAATACAATGACACCTACAACGAGTCCGTCCTGACGTTTGCTAACGATATCAACACCATGGAGGGCGGTACCCACGAAGTAGGCTTCAAGACCGCGCTGACCAAGGTGCTCAACGATTATGGCCGCAAGATCGGTCAGCTCAAGGATTCGGATAAGAATCTGTCGGGTGAGGACGTGCGCGAGGGCTTGACGGCCGTCGTGTCGGTTAAATTGCGCGAGGCGCAGTTTGAAGGTCAGACCAAGACCAAGCTTGGTAACAGCGAAATGAGACCGTTTGTTTACAATCTGGTCTGCAATAAGCTGGCGGAATATCTGGAAGAAAATCCTTCGGTCGGTAAAAACGTCATTGAAAAATCGCTGGCGGCCAACCGCGCCCGCGAGGCGGCCAGAAAGGCCCGCGAGGCCACTCGCCGCAAGGGCTTCCTTGAGGGATCGACCCTGCCGGGTAAGCTGGCCGACTGCCAGGAAAAGAATACCGAGCTGACCGAATTGTATTTGGTAGAGGGAGACTCTGCAGGAGGCTCGGCAAAGAGCGGACGAAACTCTCGCTTCCAGGCAATTTTGCCTTTGCGCGGTAAGGTTCTCAACGTCGAAAAGACGCGACTGGACAAGGTATATTCCAACCCCTCCCTGCTTCCCATCATTCAGGCGCTGGGTTGCGGTATCGGCGAGGAATTTGATATTCAAAAGCTGAGATACGGTAAGATCATTATCATGGCGGATGCTGACGTTGACGGTTCGCACATTCGTATTTTGCTCTTGACCTTCTTCTTCCGTCACATGAAGCAGTTGATTGAAGAGGGACACATTTATTTGGCACAACCGCCTCTATATAAGATCTATAAGAGAAGCGGAAAGGGACAGATCATGTACGCCTTCTCGGATGCCGAGCGCGATGCTTGCATTGCCGCTATGGGCGGCGGTACCAACATTGAAACCGACCGCTATAAGGGTCTTGGTGAAATGAACGCCGAGCAGCTGTGGGAAACAACCATGGATCCCACCACCCGTACGATTTTGAAGGTTACCGTCGACGACGCCATGGCTTGCGACGAGATGTTCTCCCTGCTTATGGGCGATCAGGTCGAGCCTCGCCGCGCTTTCATCGAGCAAAACGCCAAATTTGCGGAAAATTTGGATATTTAAAAAAGAGAACGCGCAAGGGAACTTTTTGAAAAAAGTTCCCCTGCACCCTTGGAAAACTTTAATGGGAGGGAAAAGAAAGGTTCATCAGAACAACTTTTTCTAACCGTAGGGACAATAAGAAATTTTGCTTTCTCCACTTGCCGCTCGTGTTAGCTATGCGGAGAGAAATGTGATAAACTAAATTTTACACATTTTCGCTACTTGACGCGCGTACTGCTAGTTTTGTGTTCATGCTTGCATGACGCCCGTGTTCAGCGGGCGAACAAAACTTGCCATTTCGCTTGCGAAATATAGCTGCGCGCCGCGCTGTGCGGTGTTATGCCTATTCTTTGCCTTGTCGCAAAGAATAGGCGAAGAACACAGATTTCGGCAAGCCGAAATCGCAAGTTTGCTTGTTCGCTAAACGCGAACATCGCGCAGGGCGCGGGCGCAAACATTGCGAACCAAGGGGCTCCCCCTTGGAACCCCGCGAGGGCGCGTCTTTGTGGGCGCGCAAGCGCGCAACACGACGCGAAAGCGAGCATCTTCAGCCTCTGTGTTTGCAAGTTAAAAAACTTGCAAACACGAAAGTAACACGCAATGCACAAAGTAAAAAATTCTACTTTTGCTTTCCGCGGCTTACACCACCAAAATTTTAAACAGAACAGAACGCAAAAATTCTTGCCTTCTTCGCCTGCCGCTCGTGTTGGCGTTGCGGCGTGAGATGAAGAAAAAAACAGATATTTTTCTCCCCAGCCCTCTTTGAAGAGCGGCACGGAAAGGGGAATCCAAGGGGAACGCCTTGGTTCCCTTTCTTTCGCCATTTCTTTGTGGAATGACAAAGAAATGGCATTCATGCAAACACCGAACGCGCACGAAGTGCAGTGTGAGGCCGTAGAAGCAGTTGCTAAAAACCAAGCTAATCCCCAAAAAATAAAAAAGAAAGGAGCCTCTATGCGAAAAAAAACATCCCTTACAAAAACCCTCATTCTCTGCGCCGTTTTCGCTCTGCTCCTTTGCGCCATCCCTACGATCTTGTCCTTGACAAAAACAAAAGATCCCATCCGTGGAGTGATCCAAACCGTCTCCTCTCCCTTCACCAAGCTCTTTTCAAAAGCGGGCGAGAGCGCGTCGGATGCGTTGGCAAGCCGCCATCAATACGCTCTTTTGGAGGATCAGTACAACGACGCTTTGGATGAGATCGGACAGCTTAGAGAACAGCTGGCACTCCTTGAGCAACTGAAAAAAGAAAACGAACAGCTGCGCGAATATCTGGATCTGAAGGGGGATCGCCCCGAGTGGATTCTGACCGATGCAGAGGTTATATATAACAACGATCCGACCGGCAAAACGGTCACATTGAACAAGGGCAGCCGCCACGGCGTATCGGTCGGTATGCCCGTCATCAGCGCAGGAGGATTGTACGGCACCGTCAGCGAGGTATCCGCCTCGACCTGCCGTGTCACTACCCTGCAAGACGAAGAGACCTTTGTCGGAGCGCGTGTGGTGCGCTCGGGCATTAACGCCACCCTATGCGGCGGCAAACAGGGCGAGGACTATTGTAAATTGCAATATCTCGATGCGGGCGCCGATTATAAGACAGCGCTGGCCGTGGGTGATATCATCGTCACCAGCGGCTACGGAGAAAAGTATCCGGGCGGTATTCCCATCGGCGAGATTGTCAGCGTGGGCGTGGATGAATACGACCGCTCCCCCTACGCCTACGTCCGCCTGTACGCTGACTATTCCTCTCCTGCCACGCTTCTTATCCTTTTGGGTGAGAAGGAGGTACAGGGGCAACAATCCAGTGACGGGGAGGTGAGTGGCGATGAATCATGAGATCAAGCAATATCGCGTCAAAAGCGAGCAACCTACGCCGCTTCGCTGGGCGGTGTTGATCCTTTTGATGTGGTTGTTTTCCATGCTGCAAGCGGCGTTTTTGTCCTACGTTCCCTTCTTTGGAGCGACGATGGAGCTGACCGCGGCACTGGTTTTGCTGATCGCCTGGAAAAGAGGCCCTCTGGTGGGCGGAATTTTGGGTATGATCGGCGGATTTTTGCTGGATGCGCTCATGGGGCAGAGTATTTCGCTTCTTCCCTTGATCTTATTTGGCTTTGGTGTATATGCCGCTCTTGCCGCCAAGCGACTGTTTGACCACCCTGTGACTTATTTTTTGATGACGCTGCCGGCTTATTTGATTCTTGGCATTTGGCGAGCGGTGAATGTAGGTAAATTCTCGCATTTGTTTGCCGTTGTTTTTGCCGGTGTCGTTGGCTCGCTGATCGTTTATCTTCCTGCGCTGGTGAAGTATTTGAAAAAGAAAAACTAATCTATCCCCATAAATATCAAAGAAAGGACTCTTGACCATTGAAAGCCTTTGATAAAAAACACGAACTGGAAAATATCGAATTTCCTGACCAGAAGATCATTCCCATCCCCATGGAGAAGGAGGTCAAAAAATCCTTCATCGAATACTCCATGTCGGTCATTATCTCCCGTGCCCTGCCCGACGTCCGCGACGGCATGAAGCCCGGCCAGCGCCGCATCATGTACGCCATGCACGAGGACGGTCTGACGCATTCCAAGCCCTTCCGTAAGTCGGCAACGACGGTCGGTAACGTGCTTGGTCGTTACCATCCTCACGGTGACGCCGCCGTATACGGCACCATGGTTCGCATGGCGCAGGATTTCTCCTATCGTTATCCCTTGGTAGAGGGTCAGGGTAACTTCGGTTCCGTGGACGGCGACAGCGCCGCTGCTTACCGTTATACCGAGGCGAGAATGTCCAAAATCTCGGACGAATTGCTGCGCGACATGGAAAAGAACGTCGTCAAGATGGCTAAAAACTTTGATAACAGCCGCGACGAGCCGACCGTCCTGCCTGCCCGTTTCCCCAACCTTTTGGTCAACGGTGCTATGGGTATCGCCGTCGGTATGGCGACCAACATCCCGCCCCACAACCTGGGTGAAGTCATCGACGCTACCGTCTACCGTATGGATCACCCCGATTGTACCGTCCCCGAGCTGATGGAATACGTCAAGGGCCCCGATTTCCCGACCAGAGCGACCATCTACGGTACCAACGGTATCCTGGAGGCCTACACGACGGGACGCGGCCGCATTATGGTGCGCGCCAAGGCCGAGGTGGATGAGGAAAACAGACGAATCATCATCACCGAGATCCCTTACGGTGTCAATAAGAGTATGCTGTGTGAGGCGATCGCTAATCTGCACCGCGAAAAGCGTGTGGAGGGGATTACCGATATGCGCGACGAATCGGGCCGTGCCGGTATGAGAATCGTCATTGAGTACCGCCGCGATGCCAACGGTCAGGTCATTCTCAATCAGCTGTACAAGTATTCCCAGCTGCAGGACACCTGCGCCGTCAATATGCTGGCCGTTGTCAACAACGAGCCCAAGGTGCTGTCCCTGCCCCAAATTTTGGATTATTATATTGCCCATCAGGAGTCTGTTATCGTCAACAGAACCAAGTTCGAGCTGGACAAAGCGCTGGCCCGCGCTCACATTCTGGAGGGCTACAAGATCGCCAACGACAACATCGACGAGGTCGTCGAGATCATGAAGACGTCGGCTTCCATTCCCGATTCCAAGGCCCGTTTGATGGAACGCTTTGGCTTGTCCGAGCTTCAGGCGCAGGCCATCGTTGAAATGACGCTGGGCCGCTTGACCGGCATGGAGCGTGACAAGATCGAAGAAGAGCTGAATCGTCTGTACGCTCTGATCGAGGAGCTGCGCGGCATTCTGGCCGACGAGAGCAAGGTGCGCGACATCATCAAGCAAGAGATGTTGGAGATCAAGCAGAAGTACGGCGACGAGCGCCGCACCGAGATATGTGCAGCGGAGAACGAGATCGTCTACGAGGATCTGATCGAGCGCCACAACTGCGTCATTACCCTCACTCATGCAGGCTACATCAAGCGTCTGCCCGCCGACACGTATACGGCACAGCACCGCGGTGGTAAGGGCTTGATCGGCATGACCACCAAAGAAGAAGATTTTATCGAAAAAGTACTGTCCGTCAACAGCCATTCGCTGCTCATGATGTTCACCAATACGGGCAAGGTCCACACCATCAAGGCCTACATGATCCCCGAGGCGGGACGCACGGCCAAGGGTACGTATCTGGCTAACGTTTTGCAGCTGGCGGACGGCGAAAAGGTGACCACCATCATTAGCATCGACGCCTTCAACGAGGGCGAGCATCTGACCATGGTAACCAAGCTGGGTGTCATCAAGAGAACGGCTCTGCCCGAGTTTGAGTACCAGCGCAAGGGCGGTAAGATCGCCATTTCGCTTGACGAGGGCGACGAGCTTCTGTTTGTCGTTCACACCAAGGGCGGAGAGAATATTCTGATCGCGACCGAGAGCGGCGCGGCAACCCGTTTTGACGAGGAGACCGTCCGCGTCATGGGCCGAACGGCTCGCGGTGTACGCGGTATGCGCCTGGCCGACGACGACGTTGTGGTAGGTGCCGTATTGGTTGACGAGACCAAGATGCTTATGACGGTCACCGAGCGCGGCTACGGAAAACGCACCGAATTCAATGAATTCCGCCAGATGAAGAACCGTGGCGGTAGTGGCGTAATTTGTCATAATATTAGTGAAAAGACGGGTAAGCTGGCCGGCATTTGCGCGGTCGAAGAGCAGGATGACCTGATGCTCATTACCGACCAGGGTACCATCATTCGTACTCCTGTCGCCGGCATCAACACCTACTCCCGCTCGGCTTCGGGCGTTATCGTCATGAGACTGGACGATGACCAGAAGATCGTCAACTTCACTAAGGTCTCGCCCGACGAAAAGAAGGACGAGGAAGTAGTAGAAGAGGTCACCGAAAACACGCAACCCACCGAAATCGTGGTGCCTGTGTTGGAAGAAAATAAGGAATAAAACGAGAAAATACGGAAGGGGAACTTTTTGAAATAAGTTCCCCTTTCACCCCTTAAAACTTTTCTTTACGAATAAAAAAATATTTTTCGTATAATTCCAATTTTTTTTACCAAAACTATTGACATCCAATCAAATATCTGCTATAATATATCCCGTTGAATATTGGGGTATCGCCAAGCGGTAAGGCAACGGACTCTGACTCCGTCATTACCTAGGTTCGAATCCTAGTACCCCAGCCAAAAAACAAAAAGAGTGGTTTATCCACTCTTTTTGTTTTTTTGATGAGTATAAAGCATGAGAACCTACGCAAATCCGCAAGGATTTGCAAAGTTTTGCGCGAAAAGTTGTAACAACGTTAGTTATATTTCGGCGCAAAACAGGGTTCTGAATCCTAGTACCCCAGCCAAAAAACAAAAAGAGTGGTTTAGGCTGGTTCTCATAAGAATGTTGATCTGTAGGGGCGACCATTGGTCGCCCGCAAACAACCGCAAAAAAACGGGCGACCAATGTTCGCCCCTACAAACAAATTTCGGCAGAGATATTGTTTTCTCTGCCGATTTTATTTTTTATTAATTCTGATAAAACTGCTCCAACACCGCTGCGGCAACGGGCGAAGCATTCTGGGGATACAAACCGTTTTCCAGTACGACACAAACGCAAACAGAGCCGTTATTTTGCCCCGTGAGGGCCACGGTGGGGGTGCCAAAGGCCATAAGGACGGCATGGTTGGGATTGGCCGAGCCCGAGGGGGTAACGGCCGAAAAGCAACCGATGCTGACGCCTCGCTCGGCCATTGCTGCGTTCAAGGGCGAAAGAGAGGCATCGGCTTGAGCCATTTGCGACAGGGTACGAATGATCAGGTGCTGATTGGCCGCGCTCAAAGTGAAGGAGGAAACAACCTCGGGATGAGTCTTGGAGACGATCTCACCCGTCGTAAAATTGCGAACCTCGTACAACAGATGCGAGCGGTAACGCTTGCCGCCCGTGATCAGAGTGGACAGCATAGAGCAAAGCTGGGCGGGCGTGGCGCGGGCATCGGTGTCGCCGTTGGCCATCTTCATGGCCGCCGTATCGCTGCTTCCTTTGGGACTTGAGACGTTGCATTCCGCTTCGCTCAATTCAATTCCCGTCTTTTGTCCAAGGCCCAAAAAAGCCTCGTAATTGGACAGGCGGTCCGTTCCAAGGGCAATGCCCAAGCGACCGAAGAAAACGTCACAGCCGTCCGTCAGAGCGGTGGAGAGGCCAATGGTGCCGTGTCCTTTGTTCTGTGTATAGATCAGGGGACAGAGCAGCGCGTCGTCGGCGGTTTGAAGCACGCCGGTGTCCTCCCACAAGGTCGAGGGAGACAGCACGCCCTGGCTCAGACCGGCCATGGCCGAGGACAGCTGCAACAGCTTACCCGGGGCATAGGAGCCCGACAGAGCGCGGTTAAACATGGGAAAGAGAGGATCGGCGTTCAGATGCTCGTAGTTTTCGTCAAAGGTGGAAAGATCAAAGGTGGGCGCGCTGGCAATGGCCAAATACTCGCCCGTTTTGGGATCGGTCACGACCACCGCTCCCTTTTTGGACAGGCTGTTCGCGGCATTCAACTGCTCTCTTAACGCATCCTCTGCCGCAATCTGCAGTTCGATATCGATCGTAAGGCGAATGTCGCGGCCGGCGACGGGTTGCTGTACCACCTCGGAGGACAGCGTTTTTCCGGTATCGTCCAGCGTGATGCGGATCAAACCGTCGGTGCCGTGCAGCACGTCTTCAAAGGCGCTTTCGGCTCCCGAGACGCCCACGATGGCGTTCATGGGATAACCCAAAGAATTGTAATAGTCCCAATCCTCGGCAAAAATGGGGCTGACGCGACCTAAAATATGCGAAGCATAGCCGGGGTAATGGTAGACTCGCTCGGAGCGAACGACAAATTGAAGTCCGGGGGTGGAGATCTCCTTATACGCGGCAATCAGCGAAGCGCTGACTTCCCGTGCAAGGGTGTATTCCTGCTCTTCCGTGCCAAACGAAGCGGCATCCATATCGCTATATAATAAGATGAGGGATTGGATCTGCGCGTTGGTATAAGCGGGCACGCCGTCGATTCGTGCGCCCAAATGGTAAGAGCGGACGTAGTAGGAAACAACGTCATTGGCGGTGGAGGTCGGTGCAAGACCGATATTGGAAACAAGCTGTTCGCGGCGGGTATCCGATAACGAGGGGTGGAAGGAAAGCTGGGGATAGTTGCCCTCAAAAATCGCGGGGCCGCGCAGGATCTCTCCCTGATCGGGTGCGGACAGTTGATCGAGCAGCTTCAAAAACAGGGCGTTCCGATCGGGAACGGACAAAGAAGAAGTCAGGGCTTGATAGTCCACGACCAAGTCGTAGGAATAGCGATTGGTCACCAGGGGTTTGCCGTTGCGGTCGTAGATTTCGCCTCGCATGGCCTGCATCGTAACCGTTTTGGTGGTGGTTCCTGCCGGCGTCTCGGTTTCCTTGTAAACCAGATAGGCGTTGCCCTTGACCTGCAGAACGATCAGAATGGAGCAATAAAGAAGGCAAACCGCCAAAAAAGCAACGCAAAGCAGCGTCAAGCGGCGGGAAAACAGCATATGCGGCGTTGATTTTTTTGTTTTTTTACGTTTTTTGGGTTGTTTGCCGGGCAGCGGCATATAAGGCATGGCGTCGGCCTCCTTTCAACAAAAGTTGTATTTTAATGAAACTCACGCGGGAAAATAACTTAAAATATTGACGACGATCAAAAAAGCGCACACGGCAATGGCACACAAAATGCCGACGTTGAAAAACGCGGCCTTGAGGGATTTGCGGGCGGGCAGTTGGGTCGGTTCTTTTTCTATTTTGAATTGTCTGAATTTCAAGATGAGCAAAACGATACCGGCAAGGCCCAGGATGATCTGAGCCGCGGAAAACATCGTCAAGGAGGTCATTTCCTTGCCGTATTCGGCATAAAAAGCCTCGACCTCGGCGGTGTTGGTAAGGTCCAGAGCGAGATAACGGGCGTAATCGATGCGTTGCAGCAGTATCGCGGGGATAATACCGCCCATGAAATTGACGGCAACGTGGAGCAGCATACAATAGGCGACTCGGCCCGTCCGAATATAGAGGTAGGACAACAGCATGCCAAGCGATGCCGCATAGAAAAACTGGTAGAAATTGCCGTGGAACAGACCGAACAGCACACCGTTGACCACGATGGCGCACACTTCCCCGTGCACAATCATGCGGTCGAGCAGCAGCTTGCGGAAGATCAGCTCCTCAAAGACGGGAGCGAGAATGCCGGTCAGAATGGCAATAAACCAGATGGGGAGCTGGGCGGTGTCGTTGAGTTGATTATAAAACTCCACGCCGGTCAGTTGGCCCATGAGGTTCATCAGCCCTTCGCCAACGAAATTTCCAACCCACATCAGTCCCTGTGCCATCAAAAATATGACCAGCATATGAGAGGGAGAGAGCGTTTTTTTATTTCTTTTTCCGACGGGCAGCTCCGAGATCATGAAAAACACCAGCGGCGTGCAAAACACGTACAAAGGAAGGGTGCCTGCCAGGGTGGAAAACATCATATTCTCGGCCAGCTCGGGCCAGATCATGACTCCAACGGCCACCGTTACGGCGGAAAAGACCAGCCACAGTACAATGGCGGCGGCCAGGGCAAAGCCCAAACGGGAGTAGGAAAATTTCAAAGCTCCTGTGGCACTCGCTTCATCCAAGAGCGGCGCGAAATCTTTGTGATCGGACGAGTATGCATCGGTGTTTTGCGTCGGTCCCTCATTGGACGGTTGGGGCTCGGAGGAGCCGAAGGGGGAATAAAAATCAAAATTGGGGTTGTTGTCTTTTTGGTTCATAAAATATCCTTTTATTTTTCTTCGTCGAGCGCTTTTTGCAGACCCTTGATTACACAGTCGCCGCACTCGGGTGCGGTGGTGACGCGCATGCCAATGGCGTTGGCGATCACCTTGGACAAGCCCGGCAGCTTGGCACTCTCGCCGCAAAGCACAGGGCCGGTGGCAAACACGTCGGCACTCAACTCCGGCGGGGCGGCCTCCAGTGTGGCACGCATCAGGTGAATGATACGGGCAATCGGCTTGCGCAATGCTTCCGCAACGTCGGCCGAGGAGATCTCGGCGGTGGAAGCCAGACCGTTTTTGACGCTTCGTCCGCTGACACTCAAGGTTCCGCGGTCGATGGCAGGGTGAGCGGTGCCGATGCGGCACTTGATGGCGTGAGCCGACTGCTCGCCAATGACGAGACCGTAAGCTGCCCGCAAATGCGCCATAATGGCGTGATCAAATTCATCCCCCGCCGAGCGTCCGGTGCGGGCGCTGACAACGCCGTCATAGCTGAGGATGGCCGCCTTGGTGGTACCGCCGCCGATGTCGACGATCATACTGCCGTGGGGGCTGGAAATATTCAGGCCTGCGCCGTAAGCGGCGGCAACGGCATGAGGAAGCAGACGCACCGATCGGGCACCCGCATCGCGAATGACGTCCTCCAGGGCACGTCGTTCTACCTCCGTGATGCCGTGAGGAATGGCGACGGCCACGGTGGGGCGCTGCAAAAAACCAAGCGCTCTTGCTTGCTTGAAAAAGGTATTGAGCATCATGACGGCCAGGTCATAGTCTGCGATAACGCTGTTTTGGAGCGGACGGCAGGCTTTGACACCCGCAGGGGTGCGGCCGAGCATAGGAAGGGCCTCCTTGCCGATGGCGATGGGTTCACCGGTACGGGAATTCACGGCAACGGCGGAGGGATAACGCTGGATCAGCACGTGCTCACGACGGCTGATACGGGTGTGGGTAGTGCCGAGATCGACGGCGAGGGGGGATGCCATGGTTATAGCTCCTTTCGGGGGATTTAGGGGGGGTAAGCTAAAGTTCATACAACTTCTTCTACGGACGCTAACGCGGGCTTATCATTTCGTGCGTATTCGAAGTTCAGTTACTTTGCAAAATTCTTCCCTTAGAAAAGCAACTTTTGTACCGCGCGCCGCGCGGATTGCTTTTTATGTACTTTCTTTGTCGCTGAACAAAGAAAGTATCAAAGAAATTAGATTTCGGCAAGCCAAAATCGCAAGTTTGCTTGTTCGCGGTCGCGAACATCGCGCAGAGCGCGGGCGCGCCCACAGAGACGCGATACAGGGATCCAAGGGACATTAGGTCCCTTGGTGCCTTTTCTTCGCCTATTCTTTGCGGCAAGGCAAAGAATAGGCACCAACTATACAACGGAACTAAAAGAAAATCTCCTGCTCACCCGTTGTTTTTCCACAACGACAAACCAAATTCTTGCTTCAACACACATTCCAACCGATGCACAGGAAGTCCGACTACGTTAAAATAATCGCCTCGAATGCCTTCGATCCAAAGAGAAGCCGTGTCCTGAATGCCATACGCTCCTGCTTTGTCCATGGGCTCGCCGCTTTGGATATATCTTTCAATGATATCATCCGTCAGCGGAGCAAAGGTCACCTGTGTCACCTCGTGTGACGTGATTTCTTTTTCCTGCGTCCAAACAGCCAAACCGCTGATGACACAGTGCGTCCGACCCGAAAGAGAGCGGAGCATACGAGCCGCATCCTCTCGGTCGCGTGGCTTGCCTAAAATCTCACCGTCCGGGCTGACCACCACCGTATCCGACGCTAAAATCACGGCATCGCGGCAATCCTCGCCCTGCGCGATCAGACGGTCGCGGACGGCGTGTGCCTTGCGCAGCGACAAAATCTCAACGAGCTTCGCTCCATCGCGTTGCTCGCTCGATTCGTCGGCATCGGCGCAAAGAATGGTAAAATCCAGGCCCAGATGCGCTAAAATTTCTCTTCGTCTGGGGGAGGCGGAGGCTAATATAAATCTCATATCGTGTCCTTTCGGGTGTTGGAAAAAGGCGAGCCGCAAAAATCCGCGGCCCGCCGATGTAAAAGATCAGTTCTTCGCGGTCGAATCGATGAGTAAGCCCTCTTCCAGTCGCTTGGTATCGGACAGCATCTTTTCCACAAAGGAGGAATCAACGAAAAATTCGCCCTCGCCGTTGATGGTCATATAGGAGCGTCCTTCCGAGTAGCGATAGAATCGGAATTCATAATATTTCGTGTTGTTTTCAGGATAATAATTGGTATTGGTGGTCTTGGCGTAGTCCTCGACGTCGATCTTGATGATCAACTGGCACTTGCTGTCGTCCAGCGCGCGCAGTGCCGCCATTTCCTCTTCGGTCAGCTTGAAGTGGTCACCCACCCGCGCATCGCCGCCGATGGTCAGAGACAGCATCGTCTTGTAGAGCTGACGCAGATTGTAAACGGGACCTTCGTTGGTCGTCTTGCCGGTGGCGTAGTTGACCTTCTTAACGATATAATCCAGCTTTTTTCCGTTCAAGGTGAACTCGAGGTTGGTCGAGTTGACGTTCTCGCTCTGATCCGACTTGGAGTTATTGAACACCATGTTTGCGCTGTAACCGGGGGCGGAGACCTCCATGGTCTTCAGGTAAGCCAGGTTGTGCCAGATGACGTTGGGGTTGACCCAGTCAAGAGTGCCGTATTCAATAAAGTAAAGGGTGAGCTGGTCCACTTCCGCGACGACGTCACACAAAGAGGAGTAGACGTAATAGGTGCCGTTGGCCGTCTTTTTGCTGATGTGAAGCTCGTTGGTAACAAAAGCTTCAAAGCGAGCGTCGTTGTTCTGGTCCAGCTGCATATCGTAAGACAGGATCTTGTAGGGCTCGTCAAGGCCGTAATCCTTCAAAACGCTCTTATCCTTGTGCACGCCCAGCTTGCAGATGCGAAGGATGGACGGCTCGTACAGGGACTGCAAAACGGTGCTGAGCAGGTCGCTGTTGAGGCGATAGCCGCCATACTTGTAACGATAGCCGCTGCCCGTGCGGTAAGGCTCGGAGGAGAACATGGTCTGGGAGCGGACGGACAGATCGATATAGTCAAAGGCAACGTCAATGATGGGATGCAGAACGTCATCCTTGTTGTAGGACGCCAGGAAGAAGTTCTCGACGTTAAAGCTGCCGTTGAGCGAGACGGGATAGGTGATGCGGCGAGTGATGAGGTTCTCGATGGGCTGGAACAGCGCCTTTTCGTAGTTGTCGTTGTTCATGATGTACACCGACTTGTTTTCATCGCCCGCCAGCTTGCAGTAGTAACCGCCGCCGCCGACCACAGGGTCACCGATCAGAATGGTGTGCGATACCGTTACCACCTTGCCCTCGGCGTCCTTTTTCCAGGAGCCGTCGGGATTCTTGATCGCGCCCGTAATGGTATATTCAATGGGCTTGTAGTCGTATTCGACTTCGTTGCCCTCTTCGTCCGTTTTGGTGCGCGTCTCGGGGACCAGACCGTATTCGGCCAGACCCAATTCCGCTACGCGGTCATTCGGCAGCTTGTTGACGGTCAGGGGATAGCCGGCAGCCACGCACAGATAGGCATACAGCTCGGGATCGTGAGAGACGAGATACTTGCCGTCCTCAAAGCCCTCAATGACGATCTGCTTGCTTTCGGCCGTGATGTCCTGGTTGTAGATCTTAAAGCTACCGTTGTGGTTGTGGACCTCAATGCTGACGACGTTGGCCTGCTTGATCTGGGCAAACATCAGAATTCTCTGGTTGGCACCCGCGACCTCGATACCCTCGACAGCAACGACGGCATATACCTTGATCGTTCCCGTTTCGGGATCCAATTTCAGCTGAGTACCGAGCTTGGTCAGATAGTAGCCCTGCTCGTTGGTCTCCAATTCGTAGCCGTCGGCATCGAAAATGGAGTAGACGCCGTCTACCTTTTTGACCTTATAGACCTCGCCGTCGAAATCGGTATAGGGAATGATGCTGACGATGTAATTGACCACAAAATAGGCTGCGATCAAGACAGCGATCAATCCAAGGAGAGCGAACAGCACCTTTTTCTGGGTGCGGTAGGAGGATTTTTTCTTTTTGGAGGCATCGTTTTTGTCGGCCTTGGCTTTTTCATAAGAGGCGAACAGAACGATATCCTCGTCCGACTCCACGATATCCTCCTCCTTGACGAGCAGGCCCTTTTTGCCGGGGAGGGTGTACCAGCCGGCGAAGGTATAGCCCGCGCGCTTAGGCGTAGGGAGGGTACCGTAGGGTTGCCCTGTGATTTTTTCGTCCGAGGCGGTTTTGCACTCACCGCGGCCGGCGTCGAATATGACGTTGATAATGTTTTGGTTTTTTTGTTCCATGATTGGATTTGTCCCTTTCTGTGTGGGGGATTATAGGGGAATGGGGGTTAAGCTAAAGTTGTAACAACTTCGTAGCCGGGCTCGCACAACCCACCTCGACTTCGTCGAGCTGTGCGAGCCCCAAAGAGAAGTCGCAAAAAATCTAAACCTTACGAATGCTTTCTTCTCGTCATCACAAAAATGCCCGAGCCGAACAGCAACAATGCAGGCAACAGCGCCAGCAGCGTCGTATAAGACCGCTTCTGCGTTGCCGTGATCAGCTCAGCCTGTACGTCGGTCTCGACGAAGGGCTTAAGATACTGATCAATGATCGCCGCCATCGAATCCTTACCCAGCGAGCGCAACGTGCCCGCCAGCATATCGGCGTTGCCGTAAGAATTGGAGGCCAAAAGCTCATCGCACAAAAATTCGCTCGACGCGCAGGCGATGACGTAAGAATCGTGCGAGACGGTCGTGTAACCGTTGCGGTCGCCCGCCGTCGTCACGCTCTCGGAGGCGATGGTCATCAGGCTGTAAGGATATTCGCCGGGAGTCAGCTGGGTGTCACCCAACAATCCCACGGCCCCTGCTCCGCCCGTGAACACGTCAAAGCACTTGCGGTAGACGGCGTTGGAGGAATAGGCACCGTACGAGAAGGCACCCGTTCCCGCCTCGGCATCGGCCGCAACGAAGGTGCGGTCATACAAAGGAGACATTTTGAAGGCAGTCGCGTTGCGGAAGACTACCTTGGGCGGATAGGCCATACCCTGCATATCCGAGGTGATGGAAGCACCGCCGCCCTCCTTGGAGTAGTCACCGACCAGCGTCAGACCGTTGGCACTGAGCGAGGTTTCGGTGTCCTTGAGCAGGACGTTTTGCTTGTCGCCCGACTCGTCCTCGCCGCGCATGATGGAGATACCCCATTTTTCAAGGTATTCCTCCAGGGTAGGAAGGTGGGGCGTATCGGCGTTGAAAAATACCATCATGGAGTTTTCATCGTCCAAAAACTTGTCCAGCTTATCGATCTCCGAGGTGGTAATGTTGCCCGCAAGCACGTCGCCGTAGCCCTTGAAATCCTGTACGGGATCGACGCAGACGACCAGACGGCAGTCCGCGGGAAGATCGTTGTTTGCCAGGTCGAAATCGCGCACGACCTCGTAGCCGGCATCCTCCAGGAGCGCAATAAAGGTGTCGCTGTAGCCCGACTCACCGTGGTTGGAAAGCAGCACGCACTTGGGGGAGGCGGCCTTGGTCACCTCGAAAATGGTGGCTAAGAATCGGCGCTCGCCGCTGTAAGCCCACAGCTCGTTGGTGGTCGAATCCTGCATATAGAAGGAGTTGATGCGCAGGTGACGGTACTCGGAGCCGCTGGCGACGATCACGCTGGTGTTATAAATGGTGGTGTAGCTGGTGGTTTTGTACTTTTGCAGGCTGGAAGGATCGCGAGCCGCGTTGACGGTCTTGACCTTGATGGTGTCGGGGAACTCTTTTTGGAGGCACAGAGCCGTCATATAGATCAGACGGCGGTACTTGTTGGCCATCAGGTTGTCGGGGTCGTCACAGAAAATGATCTCGACCTCGACCGGTTCCTCGCCCTTGTTCTGACGGGTAGCGTTCAGCTCATCGAGCGTGTCGCCAAGCAGCCCGATGGCGCCCGGCGTCAGCGTGTAAAGCTCGTAGTCCTCGCCCACGTTGACTTTATTGCCGTTGGCATCGTACTGCGTCTTGTTGCGGGTGTAGGTGGTCAAGTCAATGAACCACAGTCCGCGCGACGCAAACGCCGTGAACAGCACGTTGATCAGCAGTACGGCGGCGATGACCAGAACGGCCATGGAAACGGACAGCGACGCGCGACCGATGCGGCGTCTGCGTCCGGAAAAATCGGATTTCATCAGGAATGTTTCCTCCTTACGAGAACAAAGGTAGCGGCGGCCGCGATGACTACTGCGGGAGTAATGGACAGCCACAGCGTCCAATTCAGCATCTGAGACGTGGTGATGCTGGAGATCTTATTGGACGCAAAGGGCTTGTAGCGCAGGCCGTAAATGACTTGCTCCAGACCCATCTCGCGCGAGATGGAAAGCAGGGCGTCGAAGTTGCCGAAGACGGCGGACTGCAGGTATTTTTCACCTGCAAACTGAATCGAAGAGCAGACCAGGACCTGTCCACCCGTGGAAGAATCCTGGGTGATGGTCATCAGAGGCAGATCACTGTATCCCTCCAGCTTGGCACCGCAGGCCCAGGGCTCTGCCTTGCTCGAGCCGACGAAGATATCCGAGCGGGTACGGCTACCGTTTTTGTAGGTTGCCTCATCCTGCTTGGCAAAGCTCTCGGGGGCCAGAAGCACCGTTGCGTCGCTGAATACGACGTGAGGCACGTAACTGCTCGACTGCAGATCCTTGGTGATCTCGGCACCCTTCCCCGTCTTGACGTAGTCGCCATAGATGGTAAAGCCGTCGGCCGTCAGCGACACCGAGGTGTCCTTGACCATGGCGTTGAAGGGATGTCCCGTTTCCTTGTCGTAGGTGCGGCCGATGCTCACGCCCCATTCGCCCAAGAATTTTTCAAAGGAAGGAAGCTCGGGCGAGGAGGCCGACATAAAGACCATCATGTTGCCGCCGCGGGCCATAAAATCATTGAGCTTGTTGATCTCGTCCGTCTCGGAAATACCGTCGGATACGATAAAGTCGTTGTTGGGGTTGTAGGTGATGAGCAGCTCGCACTCCTCGGGAATGTCCGCGTAGTACAGATCGATCCAGTTGATGTCGTAACCGGCATCGCGCAGAGCGAGCATGAGAGTGTCGTCAAAAAACAGCTCCTCGTGGTTGGTGGTGAACATGGCCAAGGGGCGATCCTTGCCGATCAGCGAGGCCAGCGTAGTGGCAAACACGCGCTCACCGTCATAGCCGACGGGAGCGGTGGTGTTACTTCCCTCAAACACGAAAAATTCCTTCTGGTTAAAGACACGCTTGCCGCCGCCCTCAATGACGAGCACGACGTTGGTGGAGGCTCGGACACCCAGCTCCTCGGCGCGTTTCTTTTCCACCCAGCAGTCAAACCAGTCCACCTCGACGTTGTCGGGGTACAGCTCCTTGAGCTGTGCGGCGGTGTTGTAGATATAATAGCCGACCGAACCCTTTTCGTACTTGCTGTAATCCTCGCAGAAATAGATGGTGGCCTTGACGGGGGCTCCCGTCTCCTCTTCGGCCTTGTCAATGGCGTCCTGCAGCTGATCCCGGCAAGCGTCGGTGATGGAGTACAGCTGATCGGGCGTCATGTCGATGTACCAGGTGTAGTACCTGGCAAGTGCCGAGAAAATTGCATTGAACAGTACCAGCGCTGCAATCAGAGCAACCGTCAGATAGACGGTCATGCTTCCATAGCGCATACGCCGACTGCGTATCATTGGATGTTTCATCGTTTGGTGTTCCCTTTCTTTTGTCTACCGTTCTCGCATCAACCCCAACGTCTCTTTTCGTAGACGCGGATGGTCAGGAAGATGAACACGGCGATCAGGGAAACGTAATATAAGAGGGCGGCAAAGTCAAAGATGCCGTAGCCGAAGTTGGCGTAGCGATTGAGCACCGAGAGCCAGTTGATGACGGCGCGGATGGCGTAGGAGCCGATGATCTGGTTGCCTTCGGAGTCGGTGATGTTGTTGACCATGTTAAGAAGCACCATGACGCACAGAACGCCGATGGTAACGACAGCCGCCGAGAGCTGATTTTCGGTCAGCGACGAAATGAAGGTGCCGATGGCAATGAAGGCCGCACCCAACAGCAGGATGGCGATCAAGCTGCCGACCAGCTGAGCGGTCACGGGACCGATGTGGGTAAACGAGGAGGAGTTTCCGGCTCTCTCTGCGTTGGCGATCACGTAGATCGGAATGAAGTTGATGCAGGAGATGAGCATGGTGGAAACGTACAGCGTCAGAGCGGCCAGATATTTACCCATGACCATGCCCGTGATGGTGACGGGAGCGGTCAGGAGCAGCTGCTCGGTTCTTCCCTTTCTCTCCTCGGCAAACAGACGCATGGTCAGAAGCGGAATGAGGATGATAAAGGAGTAGATCATGGTGGTGAAATACTTGGAGGTATCGTAGCTTTCGGCGACCAGCGTGGTGTAGCAGGCCAAGAGCGCCGAGAACACGAGAAAAATACCTACGTAGATGTATCCGATGGGGTTGATAAAATAGGAGCGCATCTCCTTTTTATAGATAGCAAACATGGTAAATGTCCTTCTTTCTTGGTTATTTACGGTTGGACGGAATCAATCCTCGTCGTCGGAGGTGTCGCGGTTATTTTCCAGTGCCTCTGCTTCGGCCTGCTTGCGGCGAGCCTCGGCATCACGGTAGAGGCTGCCGGCAACGTCGGTCTCCAAGCCGCCTCGAACCTTGCGGGCCGAGGAACGGCGGGCATCGCGGCGGGTGTCCTTGGAGCCCTCGGACTTATCGACAACGGTAATGAAGATGTCCTCCAGGCTCATGCCGAGTGCCTCCATACCGATCATCGCCCAGCCCCGCTCGGCCAGACTGAAGAACAGGTTTTTACGGATATCCACACCGTATTCGCTCTCGATGGTGTAGGTGTAAGCGTCGCCGTCGCGCTCGGCCAGAACCTCAGCGTAGGCAATACCCGGCTTGCTCTTGAGCATGGCCAATACCTCGCGGGAGGGACCGCAGATCTTGACGTTGAAGCGGCGGTTGTTTTCGACCGCGCGGCTGATGTTCTCCGTCTTTTCGTCGGCGACGATCTTGCCCTTGTTGATGATGACGATGCGGTCACACACCGCCTGCACCTCTTGCAGAATGTGGGTGGACAGGATAACGGTATGATCTCTTCCGAGGTTACGGATCAGGTTGCGGATCTCGATGATCTGCTTGGGGTCCAGACCAACCGTCGGCTCGTCGAAAATGATGACCTTGGGGTTGCCGATCAGCGCCTGCGCGATACCGACTCTCTGGCGGTAGCCCTTGGACAGATTGCGGATGACGCGATGATAAACGTCTTTGATCTTAACGACGTCGCACACCTCGGCCAAGTGCTGTTCGCGGTCCAGCGTGCAGCCCTTGAGCTCATAATTGAAGTTGAGATATTCCTTGACGGTCATGTCCAGGTACAGGGGGGGCTGCTCGGGCAGATAGCCGATCAGCTTTTTAGCGCCCAGGGGATCGGCCAGAATGTCGATGCCGGCGATGGATGCCTTACCCGAGGTGGAGGACAAGTAGCCCGTAAGAATGTTCATGGTAGTGGATTTACCGGCGCCGTTGGGGCCGAGAAGTCCTACGATCTCGCCGCTTTCGACGGAAAAGCTGATGTCGTCGACGGCGCAGAAGGAGCCGTAATTTTTGACCAGATGTTCGATTTTGATCATGGTTTTTGGGTGTCCTTTCTATGTTTTGCCAAAAAGGCGTGAAAAACGGGAAATTTGCCCGTTTATATATCAATACAGAGTAAATTATATCATATTATTATGAACAGAGCATGAACGGGACGAAATTTGTGTGATTTTTGCGCTTGATTTTTTGGTGACGGGTGGGTGACGGCAGGAACAAGGGAAAGGTTAGCTAAATTTCAAACAACTTCTTCTTTTGACGCTCATACTGCGCATCTGCGATGCGCGCTGAGCTGTTCAGTTTTTTTGTTGACACTTCTTGCTACGCGGCAAGAAGTGTCCAAGAAGCCAGATTTCGGCAAGCCGAAATCGCAAGTTTGCTTGTTCGCGGTCGCGAACATCGCGCGGGGCGCGGGCGCAAACATTGCCCGCCAAGACGTTCCCTCTTGGATCTCCCTTGGCATTGCCGCTCTTCAAAGCACATAGAGGAGAAAGACATCTACTGTCT
>JAZLCA010000057.1:0-55175 GCA_045613985.1 Eubacteriales bacterium
CTCTGGGAGGCGGGCCGCGGTCCGTTCTTTTCGCGTGAGGAGAAGCAATTTTTTTACACTTTGTACTTTACACGCCCACAGCGCCCGGCTCGACCAAGCCGAGATGAACCGCAAGCGCATGGGCAGGCAAAGTTCCAAAAAATTTAACCCCCGCCCCTTAAAAATTCAATTTTACTCTTGTAAAAAAAGAAAATCTTTGCTATAATGTAAGATGTATTGTTATGCGCGCAAAGAAACGAGAGGAGGATATCCGTGAAAACCCTGTTGATCAATGCCAATCTGCTAACCTTTGAACCCACCCCCGCCTTCCGCGAGGGCGAGCTCCTCATGGAAAACGGTATCATTCTCGACCTGGCCGCTCCCGGCATTCTGCCCCGCGAGGATGTCGAGTTGATCGACGCCAAGGGGGCGCTCGTATGCCCCGGTCTTGTGGATATCCATTCCCACGGCCGCGCGGGCGGTGATTTTGCTTCGGCCGACGTCGACCGGTTGCAAAGGATGACCCGCTCCTATCTCGACGCGGGCGTAACCACCGTCATGCCGACGCTGGCATCCGCCCCTTATGAAGATTTCGGCACGGCCGCCGACCGCATCGCAAGCGTAGCCTCGCATCCCGAAGGCGCACGCATGATCGGTCTGCACCTGGAAGGCCGCTATCTCAATCCGACCAAGCGCGGCGCACACGCGCCTGCCCTGCTCGCTCCTCTGAATGCCGGCGAATTGGCCGAGCTGATGGAGCGAATGTGCCGTCCTTACACCGAGCCTTGCCCCCTTCGCGTCAGCGCCGCTTTGGAACTGGATGCCGACGGTAGCTTCTGCCGAAAAGCGGGTGAGCTTGGTATCCGCCTGTCGCTCGGTCACACGGCCGCCACCTACGAGGAGGCCATGCTTGCCATCGAGCGCGGTGCTTGCAGTCTGACGCATCTGTACAACACCATGCCCCCCCTGCACCACCGCGCGGGCGGTCCCGTCATGGCCTGCTTCGATGCGGCAAGACGGGGACAAGCGGTATACGGCGAATTGATCTGCGACGGTCTTCACATTTCCCCCGAAATGATTCGTCTGGCCTACGCCATGTTAGGTGTGAATCACACCGTTCTCATCTCCGACTCCATGGAGGGCACGGGATGTCCTGACGGTGACTTCAGCATCGCAGGTCAGCACGTTACCCTCAAGGACGGCCGCGCCTACACCGACGACGGAGCACTCGCGGGAAGTACCTTGAACCTGATCGACGGCGTTCGCAATCTGATCGCCTTCACCGGCGCGTCCGTCGCCGAGGCTCTCATCTGCGCCACCCGCAACCCTGCCCGTGCCGCCGGTCTTGACCATTTGGTCGGCTCGTTTGACAAGGGCTGCTTTGCCGACTTCTTGCTGCTTTCGGACGATCTGGCAGTGCGCGGCGTATACGTTGGAGGCGTTTTGCAAGACGGGGGGGCCTTATGACCTTGTCCCGCTTCACGCCCTCCCGTCGATGCCGCATCCAAGCGACTGACCGCTTGCGGCAAGGCAACACACGCCTGCATCTTTGCTTGGCGCTGATTATTTTTCTGACCTTTGTCATCGGCACCGTTTTTTTGGCTCACTGCGTGTTCTGCACGATCCCATGGAATCAGATCCGGCAAGAATCCATCATCAAATATTTCCTATGGGACGTCATCGTCGCATCGATTCAGGTGCTTCTTGCCGTTTTCCTCGATCTGCCCCTCTTATTTGGCACCGCCATGATTTTCATCGGTGCGGCTTATGACGAGCCTCGTCCGCTATCCACCATGTTCTGTGCCTTTGAAAGCCCCCGCGCTTACGTTCGGGCCTTGGGTATCATGCTGCGCCTGCTGATCTGGCCGGTGCTGATGCTCGGTGCGGCAGCCCTCGTGGTCTTGACCATTCGCGCCAACCTTGTCACCGACGCTCGCATCGTCGCCGTCCTGTTTTTTGCGGCCTCCCTGCTTGCGCTGTCAACGCTGATGTACGGTGCCAACGACGCCGTGCTTCCCCTGGTCTTCCGCCGCCCCGAATGCCGCATCCGTGAGCTGTTCCGCACCTCGCACGCGCTGACCAAGCGGCGCCGCCTCGCGCAGTTTTTCTTCAAGCTGTCCTATCTTGCCCGGATCCTGATGGGTATCCTGACGCTGGGACTTTCGCTGATTTTGCATACGATCCCCCATCTCTCCCTCGCCTATACGCTGTTTCTTGACGCAGACAGCAAGCAAATACATTGATTCAGTTTCATTCAGAAAGGATGGTCAACCACCATGAACAATCAGAAATATTATATGACGACCGCCATCGCCTACGCCTCCAAGAAGCCCCACTTCGGCAACACCTACGAGGCAATCATGACCGACGCCCTGGCCCGCTACAAGAAAGAGCGCGGCTTTGACGTCTTCTTCTGCACGGGCACCGATGAGCACGGTCAGAAGATCGAAGATCTTGCCAAGGAGGCAGGCATCACTCCCAAGGCCTACGTCGATGGCGTTGCCGGCGAGATCAAGAATCTGTGGGATCACATGGACGTCAAATACGACCACTTCATCCGCACCACGGACGATTATCACGAATCCGCCGTCAAAAAGATCTTCACCCGTTTTGTGAACAAGGGTGACATTTACAAGGGCAAATACGAGGGCTGGTACTGCGTTCCCTGCGAGTCCTTCTTCACCGACACACAGGCCGTTGACTGCAAGTGCCCGGATTGCGGCCGTCCCGTCCAGAAGGCCAGCGAGGAAGCATACTTCTTCGATATGAAGAAATATGCCGACAAGCTGATGGAACACATTGAACAAAACCCCGGCTTCATCGAGCCCGAGAGCCGCAAAAAGGAGATCGTCAACAACTTCCTCAAGGCAGGCCTGCAGGATCTTTGCGTGTCCCGCACCTCCTTCACCTGGGGTATTCCCGTCGAGAGCGATCCCAAGCACGTCACCTACGTTTGGCTGGATGCTCTGACCAACTATATCACCGCCATCGGCTACGATCCCGACCGATCCTTTGAGGAGCAGGACGAGAAGTTTAAGTCGCTGTGGCCCGCTGACGTACACATCATCGGTAAGGACATCATCCGCTTCCACACCATCTACTGGCCCATTTTCCTGATGGCACTGGATATTCCTCTGCCCAAAAAGGTGTTTGCTCACCCCTGGTTCAACTTCGGCATGGACAAGATGTCCAAGTCGCGCGGCAACGTCATTTACGCCGACGAGCTGGCACAGCGTTTCACGGTTGACGGCGTGCGTTACTACGCGCTGTCCGAGATGCCCTACGCCAACGACGGCTCCATCACCTACGAGAACGTGATCAAGAGATTCAACACCGATCTGGTCAACAACCTCGGCAACCTGGTCAAGCGCACGCTGGATATGCAGAAGAAGTATTTCGGCAGCGTCATTCAGGCTCCCGTAGCCAAGGACGCCCTGGACGACGAGATCGTACAGGCCTGCGTGACCGCTTATGGCAAGGTGATCGAATGCATGGACACCTACCGCATCGCCGACGCGCTGGATGCCATTTTCACCATGCTGTCCCGTGCCAACAAGTATATCGACGAAACGACCCCCTGGACGCTGGCCAAGGACGAGGCACAAAAGGAACGCCTCGGCACCGTACTGTACACCCTGCTGGAAGCCATCCGTTGGGGTGCCGTACTTCTCGCTCCCTTCATTCCCGCCACGAGCGAGGAGATTTTGAACGAGCTGAACACCACCGCCCGCGGCTATGCTTCGATCGGCACGGCCGAGCAATTCGGCGCGCTGGTTGCCGGCGAGAGCGTGAGCGATTCCAAGGTTCTGTTTGCCCGCATTGACGAGGCCAAGATGCTGGCCGAGCTTGAAGCCGAGCGCAAGGCCAAGATGGAGGCTGCCGCCAAGGCAGAGGCTCCCGTTGAAAAGCCCGAAGGCTGTGCCTTGATCGGCATTGAGGACTTTATGAACGTCGAGCTGCGTACCGCCAAGATCCTTGCCTGCGAGGGCGTGCCCAAGGCCAAGAAGCTGCTGAAATTGCAGGTAGACCTGGGCTACGAGCAGCGTCAGGTGGTATCCGGCATTGCCAAGTATTACACCCCCGACCAGCTCATCGGCAAGAAGATCATTCTGGTCGCTAACCTCAAGCCCGCTACCCTTTGCGGTGTTGAATCCAACGGCATGATCCTTGCCAGCGGCGAGGAGACCGTCCGTGTCGTCTTCCTTGATCCCGAGACACCTCTGGGTGAGAGAGTAAGATAAGTTTGCAGGGCGCTGCCCTGCACCCGCTTAAGAAACTTTTTGAAAAAAGTTCCTTAAGGATCCTCAAAAACTTGAAGAAAGATCAAGGGGCAAGATTGATTGCTCTCCCTTTCTATCGTTCATTCTGCAAATTCGTTGTGGGGCCCTCCCCACCGGTTTGCAGAGTAGCAAGCACTATACAAATTTGGAGTTACTATGAAAATCACCGTTATCGGTTGCGGGCGTTGGGGCTCGCTAATCACCTGGTATCTGGACCGCATGGGACACGAGGTCACGCTGTACGGCATGGCTGACGCCCCCGAGATGCAGCGTTTTTTGGCGACGCGCCAGAACGATCTGCTCTCGCTTCCGACGTCCGTCCATTTGACCACCGACATCACCGACGTACCGAATGCTGAAACCATCATTATATCGATTCCCTCGCAGGCTCTCTCAGGCTTAATGGAGGAGCTTTGCCCCCTGCAGCTGCACGACAAAACGATCGTGCTGTGCATGAAGGGCATCGATATCGCCACCGGTAAGCGATTGTCCGAAATTGCCGCAGAGCATTTGGACGAAAGCTGTCCCGTCGCCGTTTGGCTCGGTCCCGGTCACGTACAGGAATTTTACAAGGGCAACCCGTCCTGCATGGTCATCGACTCTCAAAATGAAGAGGTCAAGCACCGATTGGTCGATGAATTTTCAAGCGATTTGATTCGCTTCTATTATGGCCGCGATCTGATCGGCAACGAAATCGGAGCCGCCGCCAAGAACGTCATCGGCATTGCCGCAGGTATGCTTGACGGCTTTGAGCTCGGCACTCTCAAGGGCGCACTCATGGCCCGCGGCACCTACGAGGTCGCACGGCTGATCGAGGCCATGGGAGGCAACCCTATGTCCGCTTACGGTCTTTGCCACCTGGGCGACTATGAAGCGACCGTCTTTTCGCCTCATTCGCACAACCGCGCCTTCGGCGAATGCTTTGCCAAGGGCGAATCGTTCGGTGCGTTGGCCGAGGGGTATTATACCGCCCGCGCCATGGTGGATCTGAGCAAAAAATATAACGTCGACTTGCCCATTTGCACCGCCGTTTACCGTATTCTGTACAAGAACGCCGATTGCAAGCAAGCATTGACGGAGCTAATGACCAGATCGCTCAAAAATGAATTTTAACTGATGCGGGGAAAACTTCTCAAAAAGAAGTTTTCCCCTTGCCGTAGTGCAACGTATTACTTTACGCCTCTTCTCCTTTTTGACGCACATACAGCCTATCTCGACCTCGTCAAATTGTCGCTGTATGAGGCCGCAGAAGTCGTTGCTTAAAATAAAAACAAAACAAAGGAACCACTACCATGCTCATTTTCGACTCTCATGCCCACTATTTTGACGATTGGTACAACAATCCCGAGGAAGGCCCCACGGCCGACCAAATACTGGGAACCATTCTGTCCTCGAAGGGCGGTATCGTGTCTCATATCGTCAATATCGGCACCAACGTCGACTCCTCCCGCATCGCCGTCGCCCAGGCTGCCCGTTATGACGGTATGTATGCCGCCGTGGGTATCCATCCCGAGGATTGCCAACAGATCGACGGTCCCGCCAAGCAAATGACGGCTCTGCGTACCCTTTTGGGCACCAACACGCCTGATGCTGCCGCTTACCGCAGACAAAATAAAATCGTAGCCATCGGCGAGATCGGTCTGGACTATTACGAGCGTCCTTGGCTGCCCGTTGACAAAGAGCGACAGGCATGGTATTTCGAAGAGCAGCTTCTGCTCGCCGAAGAATTGAATCTGCCCGTCATCATTCACGACCGCGAGGCCCACGGCGATTGCTTTGAAACGGTTCTTCGCCATCCAAGCGTGCGCGGCGTGTTCCACAGCTTCAGCGGAAGCGTCGAGATGGCCCGGGAATTGTGGCGCAGAGGTTGGATGATTTCCTTTTCCGGTGTCGTCACCTTCAAAAATGCCAAGCGTGTCCAAGAGGTCGCCGCAAGCGTACCGCTCGAATATCTGATGGTCGAAACGGATGCTCCCTATCTTGCCCCTCACCCCCACCGCGGCAAGCGCAACGACTCCGCGCTGATGCTTCACACGGTTGAAATGCTCGCCTCTTTGCATAACATATCCCCCGAAGAAATGGCCGCCTTGACCGCACAAAACGCTGCCCGACTGTTTGATATTTCACTTTGATTTTCCATCATTTTTGTGTATTTTAAACAAAAAATAGCATGAAATTTCTATGTCCTCATGGCAAAAAGTTCGCTTTTCCCTCTTGAAAAGCGAACTTTTCTATTGTATAATGAAAAAGGATTCGCAGTTCTGCACATATTTTATCATAATTTATTCATGCATAAAATCACAATCCGATTTTCAAAAGAAAGGCAGTTTCCGTACAGCGGAAACGAAGGAACACCCCCATGGCGGCACTTGAAACCAAAAAAATCAGAAACGTTGCATTGTTAGGACACGGTGGATGCGGAAAGACCTCCCTGGCCGAGGCGATGCTGTATACCTCGGGCTCGACCGACCGATTGGGTAAGATCGGCGACGGCAATACCGTTTGTGACTATGATACCGAGGAAATTGCAAGAAAGTTTTCTCTCTCGGGTGCAATCGCCCCCCTGATGTGGAAGGATATCAAGATCAATGTTCTCGACTGCCCGGGTTATCTGGACTTCGCAGGCGAATGCTCTCAGATTCTGCGCGTTGCCGACAGTGCTTTGATCGTTGTTGACGGTAAGAGCGGTATTCAGGTCGGTACGGAGCTCGCTTGGGACGCCGCTACCGAGGCAGGTCTTCCCAAGGCCTTCTTCATCAATAAATTCGACGATAACGAAGCTCGTTTTGCAAAAGTTCTCGACGCTCTGCATGACCGTTGGGGCAAAAAGATCTGCCCTCTGACCATTCCTATGGTCAAGGACGGCGCCGTCATCGGTGCGATCGACTTGGTTGCAATGGAAGCTCACGTATTTGATAACGCAGGCCACCACTCCATCCATCCCATCCCCGAGGAGTCTCAGGATGCCGCTGACAAGTACCGCGATATGCTGCTTGAGGCGGTTGCCAGTGCCGACGAGGATCTGATGGAAAAATATTTCGGCGGCGAAGACATCACCACCATGGAATGCATCAACGGTATCCACGAGGGTATCATTCACGGTGATATCGTGCCCGTATTCTGCGGCGCAGCCACCAAGCTGTGGGGCGTTTGGACACTTCTCGACAAGATCACCGAGTCCTTCCCCAGACACACCGCTAAAAAGGTAGAGACTCTGGCCAACGGCGACGAAATGGAGATCCATCCCGACGGCGAACCCGCCCTCTTCGTCTTCAAGACGGTCGCTGACCCGTTCGTTGGTAAGATGAACTTCTTCAAGGTTATGAACGGTACGGTCAAGCGCGATCTGACGCTGACCAACCGCACCACGGGCGACAACGAAAAGCTCGCTCACATCTACACCGTCCGCGGCAAAAAGCAGACCGAGGTTGACGAGCTGGTTTGCGGCGATATCGGTATGACCGCTAAGTTGTCCAACACCAACACGGGCGACACGCTGACCTGGAACACCGACTTTACCTATTCCGGTATTGAGTTCCCGCAGCCCTTCCTGGCACAGGCGATGATTCCCTGCTCCGCTGCTGACGAAAGCAAGATCTCCCAGGCCATCAGCCGTATGACCGAGGAAGACCGCACCATCCGTTGCGAAAACGATGCCGAGACCAAGGAACTGGTCGTTTACGGTATGGGTGATATGCATCTGTCCGTTCTCGCTTCCCGCCTCAAGTCCCGCTTTGGCGTCAACGTTCGTTTTGAAAAGCCTCGCATTCCTTACCGTGAAAAGACCACCAAGCCTTGCGACGTCGAAGGCCGTCACAAGAAGCAGAACGGTGGTTCCGGCCAGTTCGGTCACGTTAAGATCCGCTTCGCTCCTGCGGAGGACGAGGGCTTGACCTTCAGCGTATCCGTCGTCGGCGGTACCGTTCCCAAGAACTTCTATCCCGCCGTTGAAAAGGGCTTGCAGGATGCTATGGCCAAGGGTGTCGCAGGATTCCCCATGACCTGTCTGGCCGCTGATCTGTACGACGGTTCTTACCACGCCGTTGACTCGGATGAGCTTTCCTTCAAGACCGCTGCATCGTTGGCATACAAGAAGTGCCTTGAAATGGCATCGCCCGTACTGCTTGAGCCGGTTGGCGAAGCGCTCATCACCGTTCCGGACGGCATGGTTGGTGATATTATCGGTGACCTCAACAAGCGTCGCGGTAGCGTCATGGGTATGGAACCCGACGCTAAGAAGAAGGGCTATACCGTTGTTACCGCCGTCGCTCCCAAGTCCGAGATGATGGATTATCCCATCGCATTGCGCGCCATGTCGCAGGGACGCGGTGTATATGCGTTCAAGGTAACCAATTACGACGTTGTTCCCGGTATGATCGCATCCAAGATCGTCGAGGAATACAAGAAGTCACAGGGTTAATTTTGAAATCTAAAGGGGAACTTCTGCGGAAGTTCCCCTTTTGGGTCTTTTGATTTTTAGCCAATTCTCCTTTGGCCTCACATAGCGCAATCCGTTGCGCGCGTCCGCAGAGGAACTCTCTGTCAAGATCCGGATAAAATAAAAACTCCCCCGAAAGGACGGTCCCCTATGTTTCCTTACCAAGACAAAAATCTCTCCATACAAGAACGAGTCAGCGATCTCCTCTCCCGCATGACCACCGAGGAAAAAATTGCTCAGACCGATATGATCCGCGGTGTCGAGCTTGGCACCGACGTCCATCCCGCCCATTTCTGCGCCCTGGATCCCTCCTCGGATTACCATTGGGATCACGTGGACGCCACCATTGGACAGGTCGGCATGGGCTTTGTCCACGACGTCTATTCCTCGGCGCGTGTGCTTAACAAGCTGCAACGCTATTTCGTCGAAAAAACCCGGCTTGGCATCCCCTGCATTTTCACGGGTGAGGCCCTGCACGGCATTTCCTATCCCGGCGCGACCAGCTTCCCCATGCCCATTGCTCTCGGCGCGACGTTCGATCCCGACGTCACCCATGAGGTGGGGCACGCCATCGGCAAGGAAACTCGTACGCTGGGCATTACCGAAATTTTGGCTCCCAACCTTGATCTCGCCCGCGAGCCCCGCTGGGGACGGGTGGAGGAGACGTTTGGCGAGGATACTTATCTCTCCTCTCAAATGGCCTACGCCATCATTACGGGCGAGCAAAACCACGGGGATCTTTCTTCGGATGCGGCCGTTGCCTGCGAGCCCAAGCATTACGTCGGTCACGGCGTCCCCGAGGGCGGCACCAACTGTTCTCCCCTCCACGCAGGACCGCGCGAGGTGGAAACCTACTTTTTGCCCGTCTTTGAGGCCGGTGTCAAGCGCGCCGGGGCCTGCAACGCCATGGCGGCTTATCACAGCATCGACGGCGAGTGCGTCGTTGCCTCTGACTACTACCTGCGCGATATCCTCAAAGGACGCCTTGGTATGCGCGGCTACGTCCGCGCCGACTTCGGCTCGGTTGATCGGTTACACTATGCCCATCACATGACGGCAGGTCCCCGCGACAGCATCGCCACCGCCTTCCGGGCAGGTCTTGATGTTCAAGGCTTTGACTATCCCAATGCCGTCTGGCGGGAGCATCTGGCCGCCAACGTCGCCGACGGCACCATCTCCCAAGAAATGCTGGATGAGGCAGTATCCCGCATCCTGCGCATCAAGTTTGAGCTTGGTCTGTTCGACCATCCTTATATGCCCGAGGGGCGGGAGGACGAGGTCCTGCGTTGCGACGAGCACAAAGAGATCTCACTGAAGGCCGCCCGTAAGGCAATTACTCTGCTTCAAAACAAAAACAATCTCCTGCCCTTGAAAAAGGATGCCAAGATCGCCCTGCTCGGACCGTCTTCCTGCGTCGGACGCTTGGGCAGCTATTCCTCCAATCCCTGGGGCTATCGCGTGCCCTCGGTGGCCGATGAAATGAACCGGGTGGCAGGAGTATCCTTCCGTTCGTGCGGCGGTTGCGGTATCACGCCCCAAGACGTAGACGCCATTCCCGTTTCCTGGTATCCTGACGGCGTTCGTATGGAATATTATCCCCAAAAGGGCTTTGAAGGGGAAAAGGTGGGCGAAAACGTCATGCGCCAAATCAATTTTACTTGGATTTTGGCCAAGCCCCACCGCGATCTTCCCTTCAACAACTACTCCGTTCGCATGACCACCCGTATCTGTCCTGACACCCGAACGCTATTCGGCAGTGAAAGCTTTGACGGGAAGCTGCTGTTTACGGGCAACAACGGTGCTCGCGTTTACCTTGACGGAAAACTGGTGATGGACGGTTGCATCCCGGGCGATCCCATGCCCCAGTGTGACGTTCACTTTGACCACGGCATTTCCCGCGAGGTGGTAGTGGAGTTGCCCGACGTGGGGGCCTGCGTCAATTTGACCCTGTCGCTGGACAACCGCTCGGACAGCATGGACGAAGCCATTGACATCGCCCGTGAAAGTGACGTCGCCATCATCGTGTGCGGTGACGACAAGGTCACCAGCGGCGAGGGCATGGACCGAAACGATCTTTGCCTGTACGGCCGTCAGAAAGAATTGATCCGCCGCGTGGCCGAGACGGGAACTCCCATCGTTTTGGTCCTCGAAAACGGCAAACCGATCGACCTGCAACAAGAAGTCGGTTTGTGCGATGCCATTGTGGAGTGCTGGTTCATTGGTGAGCACGGTGCCCGCGCCATTGTGGAGACGCTGTTTGGCGATCTTTGCCCCGCGGGACGACTGCCCATTTCCTTCCCCCACGGCATCGGTTCGCTTCCCTGCTTCTACAACCGTCTGCCGGGCGGCAGCGAGCATTATCTGGAAGGTCCCCGCGCACCTCTCTTCCCCTTCGGTCACGGTCTGTCTTACACCCGTTTCGACTACGGCGAGCCTCGCATTGAGCGCACAGGAACGTACGATTTCACCGTGTCGCTTGATGTAACCAACACGGGTGAGTGCGACGGCGACGAGGTCGTGCAGCTGTACGTCCGCGATATCGTATCCTCCATCGTCACGCCCGACCGCGAATTGCGCGCCTTCCAGCGAGTACACATTCCGCAAGGCGAGAGTCGCACCGTGCAAATGAAGCTGGACTTCGATAGCTTTAAGCTACTCAACCGCCGCTTTGCGTGGGTGGTGGAGCCGGGCGAATTTGAAATCATGATCGGCGCATCCTCGACGGACATTCGCCGCCGCGCCATTATTACCATAGAAAAGTGAGGTTATCACCATGAAAGAATACTTCCCCAACATTCCCAAAATTGCTTACGAAGGCCCCAAGACCAAAAATCCCCTCGCCTTCCGTTACTATAACCCGGATGAAGTCATCGGGGGCAAGACCATGCGGGAGCATCTTCGCTTTTCCATGGCCTACTGGCACACGCTTTGCGCCGACGGCACTGATATGTTCGGACGCGGCACGGCAGACAAATCCTTTGGCGAGCGTGACCCCATGGCTCATGCCCGCGCCAAAGCGTACGCCGCTTTTGAATTGATGGATAAATTGTCCATCGACTATTACTGCTTCCACGACCGCGACATTGCCCCGGAAGGCGCAACGCTGGCCGAGTCCAACCAAAATCTCGACCAGATCGCCGATCTGTTGGAAGAATTGCAGAAAAAGTATAACAAAAAGCTCTTGTGGGGCACGGCCAACTGCTTCAACCATCCCCGCTATATGCACGGCGCAGGTACCTCACCTCACGCCGACGTGTTCGCCTTTGCGGCGGCACAAATCAAAAAAGCCATTGAGATCACGGTGCGCCTGGGTGGACAGAACTATCTGTTCTGGGGCGGCCGCGAGGGCTACGAAACGCTGCTCAACACCGACATGGGCTTTGAGCTGGACAACATGGCAAGACTTTTAACCATGGCTCGTGATTATGGCCGTAAGATGGGAATCAAGGGCGACTTTTACATCGAGCCCAAGCCCAAGGAACCCACCAAGCACCAGTACGATTTCGACGCGGCAACCTGCGTGGCGTTCCTGCAAAAATACGGTCTGATGGACGACTTCCGCCTCAATATTGAGGGCAACCACGCCACACTCGCCGGTCACACCTTCCAGCACGAGCTGGCCACCGCCCGAATAAACGGCGTGTTCGGCTCCATCGATGCCAATACGGGCGACGCTCAGCTCGGTTGGGATACCGACCAGTTCCCCGCCAACGTATACGATAATATGCTCGTTATGCTGGAGGTGCTCAAAGCGGGCGGCTTCCAGACGGGAGGCCTCAACTTCGATGCCAAATGCCGCCGCGGTTCGTTCACGCCCGAGGATATCGTTCTTGCTCACATTGCGGGCATGGATGCTTACGCACTCGGTCTGCGCTTGGCCATTCGGGTACAAGAGGATGGACTGCTCGATGACTTTATCAAACAGCGGTATTCCAGCTACCAAAGCGGCATCGGCGCCGATATTGTCGCAGGACGCGCTACGCTGGAATCGCTCGAGGCCTACGCACTGCAAAAGGGCGAAGTACTTGATTCCGTCGAGAGCGGTCGTCAGGAATATCTGGAAGCGGCCTTGAATGCTTTGATGTTTGGATAAGGAGGCAACCATGAAACCACGCCTTCTTGTGGGCATTGATATCGGCACGTCAGGCACCAAAACCGCCCTGTACGACGAGAATGGCAATCGGCTTGCCGTCCACACCGCCGAATACCCCTTATATCAACCTCAAAACGGTTGGGCGGAACAGGAGCCCGAGGACTGGTGGCAGGCCACCGCCGAGGGCCTGCGAGCCGTCATAGCCGAATCAAACTGCGCCCCCGAGGATATCGTCGGCATCGGTCTTTCGGGGCAGATGCACGGGCTTGTCATGCTGGACGAGGATGGGCAGGTATTGCGCCGCGCCATCCTTTGGTGCGACGGACGAACGAGCGAGGAATGTGAGGATATCACCCGTCTGGTCGGGGCGGATCGCCTCATGGAGATCACAAAATCCCCCGCGCTGACCGGCTTTACCGCCTCCAAAATTCTCTGGGTGCGCAAGCACCAGCCCGAAATTTATCAAAAATGCCGTCGTATTCTTCTTCCCAAGGACTACATCCGTTATCGCCTGACGGGGGCCTTCGCCACCGATGCGTCGGATGCCTCGGGAATGCAGCTGCTTGATATTGAAAAGCGCGATTGGTCACAGGAGGTGCTGTCCTCTCTTGACATTGACCAATCCTTGCTTGCCAAGGTTTACGAATCCTGTGAGATCACAGGAAGAGTGACGCCCGAGGCCGCGGTCCTGACCGGACTTGCCCCCGCCACCCCCGTCGTAGGCGGTGCGGGAGACAACGCGGCGGCCGCCGTCGGCTGCGGCGCCGTGCGCGATGGTTACGGCTTTACCACCATCGGCACCAGCGGTGTCGTGTTCAGCCATTGCAAAGAGCTGCGCGCCGATCCCGACGGACGCATCCATTCTTTCTGCGCTGCCGTTCCGGGCGAATACCACGTCATGGGTGTCACGCTTGCGGCGGGACTGTCCCTGCGTTGGTTCAGAGATCAATTCTGTGCGGTCGAGCAGATCGAAGCGGACGCGCAAGGCATAGACGTGTATGCCCGCATGGACCAATTGGCCGCCGATGTTCCCATCGGTGCCGACCGTCTGGTGTTTGTCCCCTATCTGATGGGCGAGCGCACGCCTCACCTCGATCCCCTTGCCCGAGGCAGCTTCGTCGGTCTTTCCGCCTCGCACACCCGCGCCCATTGTCTGCGTGCGGTCATGGAGGGCGTTATCTATTCCTTGCGCGATTGCCTGTCGCTGTTTGACGCGGCCGGTGTCAAGGCCCCTGCGCGCATGATGGCGTGCGGCGGCGGTGCCGTCAGCCCTCTGTGGAGGCAAATGCTTGCCGACGTGCTGGATTGTACCGTCTGTACTGCCGCCTCCAACGACGGCGGTGCTTTGGGTGCGGCACTGCTTGCCGGCGTTGGAACGGGCGTGTGGGACAGCGTTCCTGCCGCCTGCGATGCCGTGATCCATTTGCGCACAGAACAGGCGCCGATTGCCGAAAACAGCGCCGATTATCTGCCGTACTATCAGCTTTATCATTCCGTTTACGCGGCACTGCGCCCCGTATACCATACGCTTGCAACACTAAAAACCTCACATTCGGAGGATCGCACATGAAAAACAAGCAAATGCAACTTGACTGTCACACAAGAGCATCCGCCCTTGTGGCTCAAATGACGCTGGAGGAAAAGATCTCCCAGATGCAACACTCCGCTCCCGCCATTGAGCGTTTGGGCATTCCCGCCTACAACTGGTGGAACGAAGCTCTCCACGGCTATGCCCGCTCGGGTACCGCCACTGTCTTTCCCCAGGCCATCGGCATGGCGGCAAGCTTTGACACCGAGCGGATGCAACAGGTTGGCAACGTCATTTCGACCGAGGCGCGCGCCAAGTACAACCAGTACAAAACCTTTGGCGACACCGATATTTATCAGGGGCTGACTTGCTGGTCGCCCAACATCAATATCTTCCGCGATCCCCGCTGGGGACGGGGGCACGAAACCTACGGTGAGGATCCCTATCTGACCGGACGCATGGGTACCGCCTTCGTCAAGGGACTGCAGGGCGAGGGCAAATACCGCCGCGTGGACGCCACCCTCAAGCATTTTGCCGCCCACAGCGGCCCCGAGGCTCAGCGTCACGGCTTTGATGCCATCGTCAGCGACGAGGACATGAAAAACACTTATCTCTGGGCCTTCCAATACTGCATCGACCATGCCGATCCTGCCGCCGTTATGGGCGCGTACAACCGAACCAACGGTGAACCCTGCTGCGCCAGCAAGACGCTGCTCCGCGACACGCTGTATGGAGAGATGGGTTTTGAGGGCTACGTTGTATCCGACTGCGGTGCCATCTGCGATATTGACGCGCATCACGGCACGACCCCGGGCCGCGCCGAAAGTGCCGCGCTGGCCGTCGAAAACGGCTGCGCCCTCAACTGCGGCTTTGCCTTTTCCTTCCTCAAAGAGGCTGTTGAGAAGGGTATGTTGGAGGAAAAATATATTGACGAGGCCGTCACTCGTTTGTTTGCCGCCCGTTACCGCCTGGGCATGTTTGACGACGATTGCGAATACGATGCCATCCCCTACGACGTCGTCTCCTGTGACGAGCACCGCGCCATCAATCTCAAAATGGCACAGGACAGCATCGTTCTGCTCAAAAACGAAGGTATCCTGCCCCTATCACGCAATCTCCGCATCGCCGTCGTCGGCCCCAATGCCGACTCGCGCGATCTCCTTTTGGCCAACTATAACGGCACGCCGGACAGCTACACCACGCCGCTTGCAGGCATCCGCAAGGCCTGCGAAGGACGCGTGACCTACGCCATGGGAGCGCATCTGTACAACCAGCACCCCAACACCGAAACCGGCATCACCATCCGCGAGGCCGTCATCGCCGCAAGACACAGCGACGTCATCGTCATGTGCATGGGGCTTGACGCGGTACTCGAGGGTGAGGAGGGTACGATCAACACCGCCGGTCTTGCCGTCGGTGACCGAACGACGCTGTCTCTGCCCGCCTCCCAGCTTGCGCTGTACGAGGCAATGAAGCAGACCGGCAAGCCCATCGTGTTTGTTAACGTCAGCGGCTCCTGTGTCGATCTTGCCGATATGAAGGATCATTGCGCCGCTGTGCTTCAGGTATTCTACCCCGGTGCCGAAGGCGGGCAGGCTCTGGCCGACGTTCTCTTTGGCGACGTCAGCCCTTCGGGACGTCTGCCGGTGACCTTCTATCACAGCGTGGACGACCTGCCCGATTTCACCGATTATTCCATGAAAAACCGTACTTACCGCTATTTCACGGGCACGCCTGTCTTCCCCTTCGGTCACGGCCTGTCCTATTCCGACGTGCGGGAGGAGTGGTTGGATGACAAAACGGTCGAGGTCAAAAACCACGGGCCCTTCGACACGGCCTACGCCGTGTTGCGTTATGCGCCTGCCCCCGACCGTCACCTGATCGGATTTGAAAAAGTTTTCCTTTGTGTCAACGAAACCAAAACCGTCACATTCAAGCGATAAAAAATGCGCGTTCCCCGCCATTGGCGGGGAACGCGTTTCTTATACCTTATACCACCAGCACTCGCACGTCGGAAAGCGATGCTTTATCGTCGGCTCGCTTTTCATCCTGCAGGCCGTTGAGGGCCACCAGCTCCTCGATGGATCTGGCATATCTTTTCCCCACGCTCCACAACGTATCTTCACGGCAAGGATAGCACAACGTCATGCGCCCCGCCACACTCTTCTTTACTTGTCCAACCGAGCTTTTACTGACGGGATAAATGGTTTTTTTGCCGGTCAGCGCAAGGCTCACTCCCACCTCGGCATCGACCGACAGACGCTGTCCGTCGCATCTCGCTTTGACGCTGAGCAAACGGAGAGCGGACTCGCAATCCATCGGTGCCCCCTCCTCGACCGGAGAGTCCGTCACATAGCGCAAAGGCAGGTCGATCTCCTTGGCGCTCATTTCACCGTCGGGCGAAAGTAAAATCAGTGTGTACCGACATTTGCCCGTGATCACGACTCGCCCCCGCTCGCATACCGCACGGTCAGGCAAAACAACGCCCCCAATATCAATCACGCGCACATCCTTGGCAAGTCCCAATTCCTCCAAGGGACGGGATTCGCTTTGCGTTACGCTTCCGTTGACACAACGGACGGCAACCGGATGGTTGAGTTCGGTCGTACTGCATTCGCTCTCGCATCCCGTCGCATACCAGTCGGAAACGTAGGAAAGCGTCTCTTTGTGCCAGGTTTTGGCCTGCAGCACAATGCGGGCATCGCACAAAATCTTGCCCTGCTCCATGCTAAGCCCCAGCTCACTGCAACAACCCGTCACAGCCGCCTCGCCGCCCGCCATGAGTCCCTCTACTGCAATATCTGTCTCAAAGGGAATCTTGCGATAAAGGCTCTCCGGCAAGGCGCCCTCGCTCTCGCGCTGCAGCATCAATTTAACAACCGTCTCACCTCTTGCACTGACGCGGCCTCTTTCGCACTTTGCTTCGTTGATCACCACCTGGGCGTCACCGCTGACGATGCGCCATTCCTCTTGTCCCTGCAAAGAGTCGGGGGATATCTCCTCACTCAGCGTCAAGGGGGCGCTGGCACCGTAGCCGCACACGCCCACTTCACTCTCGCGAAGCAGCGTTTGCTGACCGCAACCGGCGGGCATTTTCCCTTCGCGCTTATACTCGGATGAATAATTGCCGTACGCCTTGACACGCGCCCCGATGCGGCATTTGACACTGATGCGGCGAGGACCTGCCACGCGGCTGATCACCGCCTCGGGCTCGCAGTCGGCGTAGCACAAAAGACCGTCGCTCAGATCAAAATCGGGCCCTGCCTCCAGCGGCAGGCGAAAGGCATAGTCAGCAGAGGTTGGAAAGCAATACACCCGGCCGTCGTTGCCCGCATACAAAATGCAATAGTCCACCGCACCGGAAAATTCGGCATGGCCTCCGCCAACGTAGTGCGAGGGGGGCTGTACCGTCGCGCTCACCCGCAAAAGACGCTTGATCTCAGGTTGATAATCGGGCAAGGAAAAATCTCCCGCCACCTCGCTCGTCACCGTTTTGTCGCAAATGGGCAGCTGCAAACGCAAAGGACTCGCGCCCGGCACTCCGCCCGCTTTGTAAAAGTCATCCATATTCTTCTCCTCTCCACACCTGTCCTTCAGGCGTATGCTGTTTCGCTTCATTGTATGCAGAGAAAAGAAAAAGTATGCCGCAAAACATCGCGGCATACTTGCATTTTATATTCGGTTGTGCTGAATCAACACGGCTCGCCCGATCGCAAACCGGGCAGGATCCGCTTGTCGTAATCCTCCAAAGCCTGCGCAATGATACGCTCCGCCTCCACGCGTCCAAACAGCTCCTTGACCGCCGTCTGCTTGTTTTCCAGCTGCTTGTAGACGGTAAAGAAGTGCATCATTTCATCGAAAATATGCACGGGCAAAGCGTCAATGTCATTGACGTCGCGGTAGGTGGGATCGGAAAACGGCAGGGCGATGATCTTGTCATCCAGCTTTCCGCCGTCGATCATTCGCATCACACCAATGGGATACACCTGCACCAGCGTCAAGGGATACAGCGGCATATTGCACAGCACCAGCACGTCAAGCGGGTCGCCGTCATCGGCGTAGGTTCGGGGAATGAAGCCGTAGTTGGCAGGATAATGCGTCGAGGTATACAGCACGCGATCCAGGCGAAGCAAGCCGGTATGCTTATCCAGCTCGTATTTGCACTGACTTCCCTTGGGAATCTCAATGACTGCCGAAAAATTGTCGGGGCGCACCTGCGAAGGATCCATATCGTGCCAAATATTCATACCTTACCTCCGGTTGATATTGATACACCTTATTTTATATAGTCGAACTCAAATTCATACATGGAAACGGTATCTCCGTCCTGACAGCCTGCAGCCTCCAGCTGTTCAAACACGCCGCCTCTCTGAAGGGCGCGTTGGAAGAAGTTGAGCGATTCGTAGTCGTCGAAATTGACCTGGTTCATCAGATTGAAGATCCACTGACCCTCAACGATGAACTTACCGCCCTCGCGGCGAATGACGGTCTCCTTGCCGACGACCTCCTCCTTCTGAATTTCCTCTGCCTCGTAGGTTTTGATGGGGGGCAGTGTCTGGAGACGATCGTAGACCGTCTCGATCATCTCGCGCAAGCCCTCGCCGGTCGCGGCAGAAACGTACATCAGCTGCCATCCGTTTTCGCTGACAAACTCCTCAAACTCCGCAACGTCAAACAATTCGGGGTCCAGAATGTCGCTCTTGTTGGCGATGATGATCTGAGGCCGCTCGGACAGCGCGGGGCTGTAACGAAGCAGCTCCTGATTGATGGTCTTAATATCATCAATGGGATCTCTGCCCTCATAGCAGGAGATATCCACGACGTGCAAAAGGAGACGGCAACGGTCCACGTGGCGCAGAAAATCATGACCGAGTCCCGCACCGTCCGAAGCACCTTCGATCAGACCGGGGATGTCGGCCGCCACAAATCCGGCCTCGTCGTGTACGCGTACGACACCCAGATTGGGAGACAACGTGGTGAAATGGTATTCGGCAATTTTCGGACGTGCCGCGCTGATTCGGGCAAGAATCGAAGACTTACCCACGCTGGGGAAGCCGATCAAGCCGACGTCAGCCAACATTTTCAATTCCAAAAGGACTATTTTTTGCTCGCCCTGCGTGCCGTTTTTGGCGAACATGGGTACTTGTCGGGTTGCCGTTGCAAAATGGCGATTGCCCCAACCACCGCGACCGCCGCGGCAAGCAATGAAATCCTCGCCGTCCGACATATCGTGAATGACAGCCCCCGTTTCGGCATCCTTGATGATGGTACCGCGCGGGACGGGAATGATCACATCCTCGGCCGTTGCACCGTGCAGCTTGTTACCTTTACCGTCGCCGCCGTTCCCCGCCACGAATTTATGACGATAACGGTAGGCCAAAAGGGTGTTGACACCCTCGTCGACGCGAAAGACGATGTTACCGCCGCGGCCGCCGTCGCCGCCGTCGGGACCACCGGCAGAAACGTATTTTTCGCGGTGAAAAGCGATGGCACCGTTGCCGCCGTCCCCCGCTTTGATTTCAATTTTAACGTGGTCAATGAATGTTGACATAGAAAATTCCCCTTTATGAAGAATAGGATGGAGAAAGCTTTTACAGCTTCTCCTTTTAACGCTCACACTGTGCCTGCGGCGCGCGCTGAAAGCGTGCAGTATGATTGTCCGTAGAAAAAGGTGTATAAACCTTACACTCAATTATCGCCCTTCTGCTTAATAATCATCTTAATGGGCGTGCCCTCAAAGCCAAACGTCTCTCGCAGACAGTTTTCAATATATCTCTGATACGAAAAATGGAACAGCTCAATGGAATTACAGAACAAAACAAAGGTAGGCGGTGCTACTGCATTCTGCGTCATATAATAGATCTTAAGCCGCTTTCCCTTGTCCGACGGGGGCTGGGTCCGCATCATTGCCTCGCCCAGAACGTCGTTGAGCATACTTGTGGTAACGCGCATATTGCGCTGATCCTGTACGTGAGAAATCAACTTGTAAATATTGGGCAGTCGCTGGCCCGTTTTTGCCGACACGAAAATGATGGGAGCATACGGCATATACGCCAGCGCCGTACGGATGCGATCGGTAAACTGCTTGACGGTGTTGTTGTCCTTTTCCACCAGATCCCACTTGTTGACGACGATGATGGTACCCTTGCCCGATTCGTGAGCAATGCCGGCGATCTTCTCGTCCTGCTCGGTGATACCCTCGGTCGCATCGATCATCAAAAGGCAAACGTCTGCCCGCTCGACTGCCATGTGGGCGCGGAGAACGCTGTACTTTTCGATCTTATCGTTGATCTTGGACTGACGGCGAATACCTGCCGTATCGATAAAAGTGAAGCTGCCGTACTCGTTTTCCACCGACGTATCCACGCTGTCGCGCGTCGTGCCGGCGATATTGGAAACGATCATGCGCTCTGCACCGACGAAACGGTTGATGATGGAGGATTTACCCGCATTGGGCTTACCGATCACAGCCACGCGAATGCTGTCGTCTTCCTCTTCCTCCTCTTGCTGATCGGGCAAAGCCTCCACGCAAGCATCCAAAAGGTCGCCCGTACCCGAACCGTGAACGGAGGAAACCGCAATGGGCTCGTGATCAAAGCCAAGCTCGTAAAATTCATAAAATTCCAAGGGGAGCGCGCCCGTGCGGTCGCACTTATTGATGCAGGGGATGACCGGCTTGCCGCTCTTTTTGAGCATGACGGCAATGTCATGGTCGTCCGCAGTTACGCCGGTATGAACGTCACACAGAAAAATGATGACGTCGGCCGTATCAATCGCGATTTGGGCCTGATTGCGCATCTGAGCAAGAATAATATCGTCCGTTTTAGGCTCGATACCGCCCGTATCGATCAAAACGAGCTGTCTGCCTCTCCACTCCGTCTCACCGTAAATACGGTCGCGGGTGACGCCGGGCGTATCCTCGACAATCGATCTCCGCTCGCCGATCAAACGGTTAAACAATGTACTTTTTCCTACGTTAGGTCTGCCGACAACGGCAATAATCGGTTTACTCATATGGTTCTACCTCCTCTTCTCTCTGACGTCGAGCGTCATAGATGGGTGTGTCTTGATTGGTTCCAAGCAGGGCGGTCAGCAGCGCGCCGCCGTCGTTGGGGCTGATTCGTACGGGCACTCCCAGGTGCTCGGACAGTTGCAAGGGCGTCATGCCGCAAAGGAACAGGTCGCCGTCGGCTCGCAGGGTGTTTTCGGGAACGAGCACCTCGTCGCCAAGATCCTTGCCCGCCAGTTGCTCGGCCATATCCTTGCCCGTGAGCAGTCCTGCCACCGTAATAGTCTCGCCAAAGAAATGATTGATCACGGGAATGACGCGAATGGTCAATCCCTCCACCGCTGCCGTCAAACGCTCGCACAGACGGCGAATGCCCGCCTCGGCGGCCACCCCGGTCACAACGGTCACGGTACGCGGGGCAACGAACTCTTGCAGATCGTCCTCCAAAAAGTTCATTTCGGCTTGGAACTCAAACGCTTGAGAGGTCACCATGCCGATGCCATCCTCCAGTTGAGAGTAGTTTTCATAATATTCATCATCCGGCAGATCCATACCGCCCTTGATATACAGCTCATCCGCGCAGAAAAAGACGCGGCGGCCGTATTTCTTAACGCATTCATCGCCCACACGGCTGACCTGTTCGATAACAGCGCGGCATTCCTCGGGGGAATAGGGCTCCAGCGGATACAGCTTCTGACGATAGCGAGTCAATCCCGCGGGAACGATGGAAACGCTGTCCAGCGCAGGCAAATACGAAAGCATATCCTTCATGGTGCGGTCCAGCTCCTCGCCGTCGTTGATGCCGCGGCACAGCACCACCTGGGCGCAAATGCGAATGTCGGCATCGGCCAACCTTCTCATATAGGCCAGCACCTCGCCCGCGTGCTTGTTGCGCATCATTTTGACGCGAAGCTCGGGATTGGTGGTATGCACCGAAATATTGATGGGCGAGATGTGCATCTCGATGATGCGGTCGATATCCCGCTCGGACAGATTGGTCAGCGTGATATAGTTACCGTGAAGAAAGGACAGTCGGCTGTCGTCGTCTTTGAAGTAGAGCGACTGTCGAAGTCCTTTGGGGAGCTGATCGATAAAGCAGAAAATACAGCGATTTTCACAAGAGTGCTTTTCGTCCATCAAGGGTGTCTCAAACTCCAGACCGATATCGTCGTACTCCTGTTTGTTTATGACGATCTCATGCCGCTCCTCGCCTCTGTAAAAGCAAAGACGCACCGTGCGCTCTGCCAGATAAAAGCGATAGTCCAGCACGTCGCGGATCTCGCGGAAATTGATGGTATGCAGTACGTCACCCGCCAAAACGCCTGCTTTTTCGGCTCTGGAATGGGGTGCGACCGAAACGATGCGTACCACAGCACGTCCTCCTTTGACTCATTTTTATTCTTTTGCCCGTATGAGCAGAATAATACAGTATATTCTACCACATTTTTCGCCGTTTGTCAAATATAAAACGCCAAATATTCCATCTAAATTTCGGGATTTTGACGAGAATGGAATTGGATCAAAAGTGTTTACAAAAAAAGGAAACTGTGGTATACTGAATTGTATATAAAAACAAACGCGGAAAGGAGAGATCGTATGCGTCTGGACAAATTTTTGGTTTCCACCGGCAAGATCTCGCGCAGTGACGCAGGACGTGCTGCACGGGGCGGAAAGATCACCGTCAACGGTGCCGTGGAAAAGAAGGCTGACCGCCACATTGACCCCGATACGGATATCATCACCCTGCACGGTGAGCGCATCGTCTACCGCCGTTACACCTACATCATGCTCAATAAGCCCGCGGGTTACGTCAGCGCGACCGAGGACGGCCGCGATCCGACCGTACTCACTCTGCTCCCGGAGGAGCACCAACGCATCGGCCTTTTTCCCTGCGGAAGACTTGATAAATACACGCTGGGGCTGATGCTTCTGACCAACGACGGAGACCTGTCGCATCGGTTGCTTTCCCCTCGCCATCACGTAGAAAAACGCTATGCCTACACCTGCCGCCTGCCTCTTTTGTCCGAAGACATCGAGCAGTTAGAACGCGGCGTCGAGTTGGAGGACGGCTACGTGACCAAGCCCGCCCGCATGATCGCCGACGTCGGAAGCGTGCGCGGCACCATCGTGTTGACCGAGGGTAAGTACCATCAGATCAAGCGTATGTTTGAATCCGTAGGCAACAAGATTGAGACGTTGGAGCGAGTTACCTTTGGCCCTCTTTCGCTCGATCCTGACCTTGAACGAGGCCGGTGGCGTTATTTGACCGACGAGGAAGTTTCCCTGCTGCAGAGCGGTATCAAGGGGGTGGACGAGCTATGATGATCTATCTGATCCGCCACGGTGAGACCGACTGGAACCATCAAAAGCGGCGTCAAGGACGGCGCGACATCCCTTTAAATGACGCAGGACGGGAGCAAATGCGCCGTTGTGCTGAAGCACTGGCCGCTCTTCCGGTAGATACCATGGTGACCAGTCCTCTTTCGCGCGCGGTGGAAAGTGCCGAGATCATTGCCGACGGTCTTGGCTTTGACAAGCAACACATCCTGCGAGACGAGGGACTGATCGAGCGTGATTTTGGCGACGTGGACGGCATGACGCGAGCCGAGCTCAAGGCTTACCGCGCCCGCGGTGGAAACGAGCACCAGGAGCCCTTGTATCGGGTACGGGAGCGCATGATGCGCGCCGTTCTGACCTACGCCCGGCTTCACAACAAACAGCATGTCGTGATCGTCTCGCACAGTGCGGCCATCAAATCGGTCTTCGTGCGGCTGTACGGCAAGCCCGAGCTGCAACGCAAGCCCACCAAAAACGCCGGCGTGAGCATCATCGAATATCGCGGCGGACGCCTGCATCCCTGTGTTCTGGATCTGGACGCCGAAGAAGCCGTTCGCTACTTAACTAGACGAAAGATTTTGAAAGGTGAGTAAAGAGGCTGCAAGAGAGCTTTTTTGAAAAAGGCCCCGCTGCCGATTTTCACCTCACCAAAACGTGTCAGTCGCTTTTTCTTTGAGCCACAGGCGCAAAGAAAACAGGCTTCGTAAACTCATCCACAAAAAGAAGCATCGAAAGAAATTTCGCGCTCTGCGGAGCGTCAGGAGGGCCACGCGCCTCCACCCAAAAGCTTGACCCAAACTTTTCAATGGCTCTTATGCCAAGGAGGATACGATCATGTCACATATCCGCACCATTTACGCCAGCCAATACGCCAAGCTTGACAGCAACGTCTACACGGGCGGCGGCACCGACGACACTGCCGCACTTCAGGCGATCCTTGATATTGCCCGCGACGAGGGCGGCGTTCATCTGATCATGGACGGAGCCGCGCTGGTGTCCGGCCTGGACGTCTATTCCAACACTACCATCGAGTGCATGAACGCCGACTGCGGCTTTTTCCAGATCGCCCAATCCGGCCGTGCCATCATCACCAACAAGGTGTGGGACCGCAAGGTCATCCGCACCCGTAATATCACTCTCAAGGGAGGCACGTACAATCAGGACGCTCCCAACCAGCCCCACCACGTCCCCTTCCCCATGGAGGTCAGCGCCGAGGACTTCGGCGACAACCATTGGATCTTCGCCATCGAGCTGTACGGTGTGGAAAACGTGCTGCTCGAAGATCTGAAAATGCTTGATTTCCGCACCTTCTGCATCACCGTGGGCAACTTCCGCCACGTCACGCTCAACCGCGTGTGGGTTGACCTGCCCCAGCGTATGCAGGCGCAGAACCAGGACGGCTTCCACTTCTGGGGTCCCGGCCAGTTCCTCACCATACGCGACTGCGGCGGTAAGGTTGGCGACGACTTTATGAACATCGGCCCGGACGAAGCCGACAAGACCTCCTCCATTACCGACGTGCTAGTCGACGGTCTGTTCCTTGACGATGCCGACCAGGCCATCCGTCTGCTCTCGCGCGGCACCGGTCTTCTCGACCGTGTGACCATCCGCAACGTGCAGGGCTCTTACCGCTCGTTCGGTTTCTATATCAATTCTTGGTTCCCGGACGTAACGGCAGGTAATTTCGGTGATATTTTCATCGAAAACGTCAATCTCACCCACACCGCGCCCAACTATGATTACCGTCCGCCCATGCTGTTCTCGGTCGGCGGGGATATCCGTTGCCTGACCATCCAAAACGTCCGTCACGAATATCCCATCGATAAGCGTGCCATCGGTGAGTTCGGCCTGCCCTTCTATTCCACGCAGCCCGCTAACATCGCCAACTACGTCTATCCCTCGGGCAAAAAGCCCGTCATCCAGAACCTCATCATCGACGGCGTGACCGTCCTTGAAAATGAACAAAGTGAGGGCATGGAGCAGTTCCAGATGTTCGGTGACGTGGGCAACCTCGTCATCAAGAACGTTTTGTCCGTCAAGGACAAAGGCGTGGCTCGCTCGGGCAACATCCTCAAGGTCTATCCCTGCGGTCACGTCGATACTGCTATCGTCAGCGACGTCTTCTCCGTCGGTGCAACCAAGGTCATCGACGGCGAAGAGAACATCGATCAGCTCATTCGGAATAACGTTATCGCACAATAAAAAAGGAGGGCTCTTATGCCAATCTCCAAGGTATATGCCAGCTCAGTTGCCGTACTTGACAGCCACGTCTGGCGCGGCGGCGGCACGGACGACACGCTTGCACTTCAAGCAGTCCTTGATCGCGCCAAGACCGAGGGTGGCATTCATCTCGTCATGGACGGCGCGGCGCTGGTGTCGCATCTGGAGGTCTACTCCAACACGACCATCGAGTGTCTGACTGCCGATTGCGGTTTTTTCCAAAAGGACAATTCCAACTGTGCCATCGTGACCAACGTCGATTGGAACATCACCGAGCGCACCGTAAAAAATATCACGCTCAAGGGCGGCACGTATAACCAGAACTGCGCCCATCAGGCGCATGACGTTCCCGTCACCGAGGAAACCCGCCCCTTCAACAGCTATGGCGACATCCGCGGGGTGGTGGCCTTTGAATTTTATGGTGTAGAAAACGTGCTGCTGCGCGACGTTGTCATCGTCGACTTCCGCACCTACGCCTTTATGACGGCCAACTTTCTTCATATGACGCTGGAGCGCGTCCGTCTGGAATTGCCCGGGCGTATGCAGGCGCAAAATCAGGACGGCTTCCACTTCTGGGGCCCCGGTCAGTTTTTGACCATCCGCGATTGCGGCGGCCGTGTCGGCGACGATATTATGAACATCGGTCCCGACGAGGGTGACGGCGTATCCTCCATCACCGACGTGCTGGTGGACGGCCTGTTCCTCGCCGATGCCGATCAGTCCATCCGCATTCTTTCGCGCGGCACAGGCCTTGTCGACCGCGTGACCATTCGCAACGTGCAAGGAACTTACCGTTCCTTCGGCTTTTATATCGACGCATGGTACCCGGGCAATACCGCCGGCAATTTCGGTGACATTTTCATCGAAAACGTCAATCTCACCCACACCGCGCCCAACTATGATTACCGCCCGCCCATGCTGTTCTCGGTCGGCGGCGATATTCGCTGTCTGACTCTCAAAAATATCCGTCACGAATATCCCATCGACAACCGCGCCATCGGCGAGTTTGGTCTTCCCTTCTATTCAACGACCCCCGACACCATCGCAGACTACGTCTATCCCTCGGGCAAAAAGCCGCTCATCCAAAACCTCATCATCGACGGCTTGACGGTGCTGGAGAACGAACAAAGCGCCGGCATGGAGCAGCTTCGCATCTTCGGTGACGTAGGCAATCTTGTGCTCAAGAACGTGCTGTCCGTCAAGGACAAGGACGTCGCTCGCTCGGGTAACGTCCTCAAGGTCTATCCCTGCGGTCATGTGAACACCGCCATCGTCAGCGACGTTTTCTCGGTCGGTGCGACCAAGGTCATTGACGGCGAGGAGAACATCGATCAGCTGATCAAAAACAACGTCATTTCCCAATAAATTTACCATTTTTCAAGTATCCGGAGAAAGAGTATCCCATGAATATCATTGAAGCAATCGCAAAAGAACTTAATCTGACCATTGACCAAGTCGAAAAGACGGTCGCTCTCATCGACGAGGGCAACACCATTCCCTTTATTGCCCGTTACCGTAAGGAAGTCACGGGAAGTCTGGACGACACCGTCCTGCGCACACTGGAGGAGAGATTGAACTACCTGCGCAACATCGAAAAGCGCAAGGAGGAGGTCCGCAATCTCATCGATGCGCAGGGCAAATTGACCGACGAGATCATCGCCGCCATCGAAGCCGCCGTCACCATCACCGAGGTGGACGATATCTATCGCCCCTTCCGCCCTCACCGCAAAACCCGCGCATCGGTCGCCCGTGAAAAGGGACTCGAGCCCCTGGCAGAATTGCTGATGGCACAGGAAAACGAATATACCCCCTCCATTGAAGAGCAGGCCACTGCTTATATCGACGAGGAAAAGGGCGTCAAATCGGCCGAAGAGGCGCTGGCCGGTGCCCGCGACATCATTGCCGAGGACGTATCGGACAACGCAGAGTACCGCAAGGCCCTGCGCCGTCAGACTTTTTCGTACGGCTCGCTCGTCGTACGCGCCGCGAAAGAAGAAGATTCGGTCTACAGCCAGTATTATGAATACGAGGAGCCGCTCAAGAAGGTGGCCCCCCACCGCGTGCTGGCCATCAACCGTGGCGAAAAAGAGGAATTTTTGAAGGTCAGCGTGACCGTTCCCGCCGATATCGTGCTCAATTATCTGTTCAACTGTGTAGTCAAAAACCCGGGCAGCCCCGCCGCACAACACGTTACTGCCGCTGTCGTGGACAGCTACGACCGTTTGATCTCGCCCTCCATTGAACGCGAAATCCGCAACGATATGTTCGATGCCGCCTGCGAAGGCGCCATCAAGGTATTCGCGGATAACCTTTCTCACCTGCTCATGCAGTCGCCCCTGAAGGGCAAGACGGTGCTGGGCTTCGACCCCGGCTACGTCAACGGCTGCAAGCTGGCCGTTGTCGATAAGACAGGCAAGGTCATCGACACGGGCGTTATCTATCCGACCAAGCCCCGCCAGCGCACCGAAGAGGCCAAGCGCGTCCTTCGCCGCATGATCCACACCCACAAGGTCGACGTCATCGCCATCGGCAACGGCACGGCCTCCAAGGAAAGCGAGATCTTCGTTGCCGAGCTTTTGCACGAAATTGAAGACGACTGCAAATATATCATTATCAGCGAGGCAGGCGCCTCCATCTACTCCGCCTCCAAGCTGGCGGCCGAGGAATTCCCCGAGTTTGACGTTATGCAGCGCAGTGCCGTTTCGATCGCTCGCCGCTTGCAGGATCCGCTGGCCGAGCTGGTCAAGATCGATCCCAAGGGCATCGGTGTCGGTCAGTATCAGCACGACATGAAGCCCGCCCGCCTGGACGAGGCCTTGACCGGTGTCGTCGAGGACTGCGTCAACGCCGTCGGTATCGATATCAACACGGCATCCCATTCCCTCTTGTCTTATATTTCGGGCATCAATACGACCAGCGCCAAGAACATCGTCAAGTACCGCGAGGAAAACGGTGAGTTTACTTCTCGCGCTCAACTCTTGAAGGTTCCCCGCATCGGTGCCAAGGCCTACGAGCAATGCGCCGGATTTTTGCGCGTACCGGGATCGAAAGAGATTTTGGATAATACCGCCGTTCACCCCGAATCCTATGCGACCGCTCGCGCCCTGATCGCTCTGTTTGGCTACTCCGCCGAGGACGTCAGAGCAGGACATCTGTCCTCGTTGGGTGCAAAAGTACGCGAGATGGGTGTGGCTAACGTGTGTGAAAAGCTGGGCGTGGGTGAACCCACCCTGCTCGATATCGTGGCCGAGTTGGAAAAACCGGGCCGCGACCTGCGCGATACTCTGCCTCCTCCCGAGCTTCGTACCGACGTCATGGATTTGTCCGATCTGAAACCGGATATGATACTCAAGGGTACCGTCCGCAACGTCATTGACTTCGGCGCCTTTGTGGATATCGGCGTCCACCAGGACGGTCTGGTCCACATTTCCGAGTTGTCCGATCGCTTCGTCAAGCATCCCTCCGAGGTCGTCTCGGTCGGCGACGTCGTCACCGTCCGCGTCCTCGCCGTGGATGTAAAGAAGAAGAGAATTTCTCTGTCGATGAAGAGTAAGAAAGAGTAAGGGTACGCTGGGGGAAACTTCTTGAAAGAAGTTTCCCCCAGACCCCCTTTAAGAACTTAATGTAAGGGAAAAGAAACATTTTCCCAAGCACCTTCTTCTTTCCCTCGTAGGGACCGGCCTTTCGGACAGTCCCTTCCTATCTCAGCAATAGCTACCGCAAGAAGTGGGGCCCTCTCCTCGCTCCGCTCGGCATAAATCTGCTTTGCAGATTTACTCCGTCCCCCTTCCCCTTCTTCTCCACAAATTTAGAATTGCTTTAACAAATTTTGCTTTCCATATCTGCCGCTCGTGTTGGCTTGACGGCGAGAGATGCATTTGAAAGCTTCATGTCTTTCTCCTCTATCTTCTTTGAAGAACGGCACGGAAAGGGAGGCCTCGGAAGGAACGTCCGGGCGTGTTTCTTGGTTACTTCTTGTCACGAGACAAGAAGTAACACAAAAGCCGGCGCAGCGAACGCGCGCCGCAGGCGCAGTGTGAGCGTACGTAGGCGAAGCCGTTTAATATTTCTCCTTTTCTGTTTTTAATATATTAAAATATCTTCTGTTTTTTCGTTGTTTATTCACACTTTGTCCACCTTGGGTTGTCACACTTGCACAACTGCGCCCATTGAATTTTGGGAAATGTCCCACTTCCCAAACGACACAAAATTTGGTACAATATTATAGCAAAACTATAGAATTTCATAGTGCTAAATATGTCATAAATATTCAGGAGGTTTTACCCATGGCAAGCATTTCCCTTCGTCACATTTATAAGAAATACCCCGGCGGCGTTACCGCAGTATCTGTCTTCAACCTGGAAGTTAAGGATAAGGAATTTCTCGTTCTGGTCGGTCCTTCCGGTTGTGGTAAGTCCACGACTCTGCGTATGATCGCAGGTCTGGAAGAGATCACCGAGGGTGAGCTGTTCATCGGCGACCGTCTGGTCAACGACGTTGCTCCCAAGGACAGAAAGATCGCGATGGTATTCCAGAACTACGCTCTGTACCCCCACATGACCGTATTCGAGAACATGGCATTCGGTCTGAAGCTGAACAAGACGCCGAAGGAAGAAATCAAGAGACGCGTTGAGGACGCTGCCCGCGTTCTGGACATCACCCACCTGCTCGACCGTAAGCCCAAGGCTCTGTCCGGTGGTCAGAAGCAGCGTGTTGCTCTGGGTCGTGCAATCGTTCGTCACCCCGCAGTCTTCTTGCTCGACGAGCCTCTGTCCAACTTGGACGCTAAGCTCCGTGCTGCCATGAGAACTGAGCTGACCAAGCTGCACCAGAGAGTTCAGACCACGTTCGTATACGTTACCCACGACCAGGTCGAGGCTATGACCATGGCTACCCGTATCGTCGTTATGAAGGACGGTCTGATCCAGCAGGTCGACACTCCTCAGAACCTGTACGATTCTCCTTGCAACAAGTTCGTTGCAGGCTTCATCGGTACTCCTCAGATGAACTTCATCGACGGCCGTCTGGAGCAGAAGGGCGAGGATCTCTACTTCGCATTCGATCGCATCACCGAGGTCAACATGAAGCCTCAGGTTGAGCCCGTACTCATCAAGCTGCCCGCAGAAAAGGCTACCAACCCCGCCGTCAAGGATTACATCGGCAAGGAAGTCATCGCTGGTCTGCGTCCCGAGTGCATCCACGACGATGCTGCAAGCCTGGAGCTGTTTGCTGACGCTGTTGTTGATACCGACGTTGAAGTTACCGAGCTTATGGGTGCTGAAATCTACCTGTACCTCAAGGTGGGTGACGAAGCTAAACTGACCGCTCGCGTTTCTTCCCGTTCCACCTCTCGCGCAGGCGACAAGATTCAGGTTGCATTCGACACCTCCAGAATCCACCTGTTCGACAAGGACACCGAGCGTTGCATCGCTCACTAATTCAAAAAATTCAGGAGCCGCTCAACAGAGCGGCTCCTTTTTTGTATGGTGGAGAAGTCGTGGAAGGTGTAACTGAATTTTCAACCGACTGCGTAGCCGGACGCTCACACTGTGCCTGCGGCACGCAAAGTTGTACGAGGCTCGGGGAGAAGTTTCTAAAAGCTCAAGCGACTTCTCCTACGGACGCGTACAAAAAGAGGATATTCAAACTTTTTCAAGACTTTTTCTACAGCCTCGCCCAGCTTCGCGCGCTCGGGGAAATCATGAGATGCCACTTCTTGGCACGCCCCAAGAAGTGGCGGAAGAAAGGCGCCAAGGCGTTCCCCCTTGGATTCCCCTTTCCGTGCCGCTCTGCATAGAGAAACAGGAGAAAGACATAAATCCTTATACTGTGTTGCTCACCACAAAGCCATCACGAGCGGCAGATATGGAAAACAAAATTTGTTAAAGCAATTCTAATATTGTGGAGCGAATGGGGGAGAGGGCCCCATGAGCTTGCGGTAGCTATTGTTTAGAACAACGCACTCCCCTCCCCTTACAGTGTTAGGAGAAATTGCAGGGACGAGCCTGATTTTTCTTCTTTTAAAGTTCTTGAGGGGAGTTTGAGGGGAACTTCTTTCAAGAAGTTCCCCTCAACGTTCTCTATTACTCTCTGAACTGCTCTCTATACAACTTCGCGTACATGCCGTCCAGGGCGATCAGCTCGTCGTGACTTCCCTGCTCGGTGATATGTCCGCCGGCAATGACGGCAATTTCGTCTGCATTGCGGATAGTCGACAGTCGATGGGCAACGACCAGTGTCGTACGTCCCTCGCACAGCTCATCCAATGCGCCCTGGATCAAGATTTCGGTCGTGTTATCCAAAGCACTCGTCGCCTCGTCGAGGATCAGAATGGCGGGATCCTTCAAAAAGACGCGGGCAATCGACAATCTCTGCTTCTGACCGCCCGACAATCTCACGCCGCGCTCACCGATGATGGTATCATAGCCATCCTCCAGCGTCATGATATAATCGTGAATGTTGGCCCGTTTGGCCGCCTCGATCACTTCTTCTTCGGTTGCATCCAAGCGTCCGTAGAGAATGTTATCGCGAATGGAGGCGTTGAACAGATAAATATCTTGCTGAACGATACCGATGTTGCGGCGCAGCGAATCCATGGTGATGGAGCGAATGTCCTGCCCGTCGAGCAAAATGCGGCCCGACTCAACCTTGTAAAAATTGGGGATCAAATGGCAAATGGTCGTCTTTCCGCCGCCGCTGGGGCCGACCAAGGCAAACTTTTTGCCCTTGCCGATATCCAGCGTAACGTTATCCAATACGTCCTTGCCCTCCTCGTAGCCGTAAGTCACGCCCTCCAGACGAATGTGTCCCTCCAAGCGGCCCACCTCTACCGCGCCCTCGGCGTCCTTTTCCACCGGGGTATCCATGATCTCAAGGAAACGCTCAAAGCCGGTCACGCCGTTCTGGAACTGCTCCATGAAAGAGATCATAGTCATGACGGGCGAGATGAACAGGTTGATGGAAACGACGAAGGTGGAATAATCGGCAAAATTGATACGACCGTTGTACAAAAACAGACCGCCCGCGATCAGTACGATGACGTTGAAAATGTCGGTGACGAAGGCCGTGCCCGAGTGGAAACGCCCCATGGCATTGTAGGCTTTTTGGCGCGCGCGGACAAACCACTTGTTGCCCTCCTCAAACTTTTCGCTTTCCTTTTCGGCGTTGGTAAACGCCTTGGTCACGCGAATGCCCGAAATACTGCTTTCCAGCGCCGCATTGATCTGAGCGGTGGATTGACGGCTCTCCTTAAAAGCATCCCGCATTTTCTTGCGCAAAGAAATGGCGATGATGAGCAAGAACGGCACACAAGCAAATACGATCAGGGTCAGGTAAGGGTCGATGGTAAACAAATAAACGAAGGAGACGATGACAGAAATAGACGAGATAATAATGTTTTCAGGGCCATGGTGCGCAAGCTCGCTGATGTCCATCAGGTCGCTGGTCATGCGGGACATGATCTTACCCGTCTCGTTGTTGTCGTAAAAGTGGAAGGGCAGCTTTTCCAGGTGACGGAACATATCACTGCGCATTTGCGCCTGCATCTGCACGCCCATCATGTGACCCTCGTACTGAATGAAAAATTGCAGCAGCATACGGATCACGTAAATGAACAACAATCCCACGCCCGCCCACACGATCTCTTTGTATCGCGCCTCGGGAATGAGCGTATTGAGCATGGTACGGGTGATCATCGGGTAGACGACAGCCAGCATGGCCACCGCCAGTGCCGCCAGCATATCCAGAACGAATAGCTTTGTGTGCGGCTTGTAATACTTCAAAAATCGTTTTAACAGTTTCATTTTTTCGCCTCCGTAAGTACGGCTTCATTGTATCATAATCCCACGGGCGTGTCAAGCAAATCACTTGTATTTTTCGATATTTTCCACGCCTTGACAAGCACGCCGAGATATGCTATAATGAAAAAAACGACAAAAGGAGACCGTCATGAACAGATCCATTTCCGCGCGGCATATCATTCCCGCCGTTTGCTACGCCCTTTTGTTTTCGGGATTTATCCTGATCACCGTCCTCGCCTTCGCTCTCGATTTTTCAAACAGTGAAGTTTTGAAGGACACCGGTATGCTGGGCCTGATCGTGTTGCTTTTTGCGGCAGCCGTCAAGGGTGTCCTTATCGTTATCGGCGTCGGAGGAGCCGTTATGCTGCTCTTTCCTCTCATCTTCTCAGCCGCCAATATCACCAAACAGCAACGCAAGCTGACGGTCGCTTGCCTGGTATTTGACGTTTTGCTCACGATCATATATCTGCCTGCGTTTCTTCTCTCCTTGCCCACCGTAAACGCATTGATCTTTGGCAGCGGCTTCGCTTTGGTTTTGACCGCTCTGATATCCAACGCTTGCGCCCTCAAAAAAGCGCAGCTGTAACGCAACAAATTGCCCGTGCCATGGCAAACCTGTACGGAACAGGTGCGCCGCGCGGGCTTTTTGTATGAAATTCCCCACCCTCCCTTGACTTTATCACACCAACATGGTATAATGGCAGTAATAAGCGCACCTGAGCGAATCACGAGGTAACATCTATGGAAATGCAATATTTTATCAATCAAATGCTCGCCAATCCCTTGCTTTTGATCGCCGTCGTGCTGACACTGGGTGTCATTCTGGTCAACGGTTGGACGGATGCGCCCAACGCCATTGCCACCTGCGTGGTCACCCGCTGTATGTCGGCCCGCGCCGCCATCATTATGGCCGCCATATTCAACTTCTTGGGTGTTTACGTCATGACCATGCTCAGCCCCAAGGTCGCCCAGACCATCACCAGCATGGTGGACTTTGGCTCCGATCCCGATCTGGCGATCATCGCCCTATCGGCCGCCATGTTCGCCATCGTCACCTGGGCGTCGGTCGCCTTCATCTTCGGCATTCCTACCAGCGAAAGCCACGCTCTCATCGCGGGTTTGACCGGCAGTGCCATTGCTCTGCACGGCAGCTTTGATGCCGTCAACGGAAGCGAGTGGGTCAAGGTTTTGTACGGCATCGTCATTTCCGTCACTCTTGGCTTCGGTCTTGGCTGGCTGGTCTGCAAGCTGGTCACCAAGCTGTTCTTCCATATGGAACGTAAAAAGACCGAGCCCATCTTCAAATACGCCCAGATCGCCGGCGCAGCCTACTCTGCTTTCATGCACGGCGCACAGGACGGCCAGAAATTTATGGGCATTATCATTCTTTGCCTGTTCATGTCGCAGGGCAAGCCCATCCCGGCCAACATGGAGCCCGCCACCTGGATCATGGTGCTGTGTGCTGTGATCATGGCCCTCGGTACTGCCATCGGCGGCAAAAAGATCATTAAATCGGTGGGCATGGACATGGTCAAGCTGGAAAAGTACCAAGGCTTCTCGGCAGACCTGGCCGCCTCCTCTTCCCTGCTTCTTTGCTCGCTGTTCAGTCTGCCCGTCTCCACCACCCACGCAAAAACCACCGCCATTATGGGCGTCGGAGCGGTCAAAAACGTCAAGGCCATCAACTTCGGTGTGGTCAAGGAAATGTGCCTGACCTGGGTGCTGACCTTCCCCGGCTGCGGTTTGATCGGTTTCCTTATGACCAAGCTGTTTATGTTTATTTTCTGATATATTCCGAACGAAAGAAAGGATCAAGACAACCATGGCAAACAAAGCGGACCGCTTCTATTTTGAAAATTTCATCGCCGCGAGCGAGCAATCCTGCCTCGCCGCCCATTACTTGGTCGAATGCCTGACCGACTATGACGCCAACCATCTTTCTCAAATGCTCGAGCAGATGCACGCCATCGAACACGAAGGCGACGTCAAAAAGCACGAGATGTCGGCATCTCTCGCCAAGGCCTTCGTCACCCCCATCGACCGCGAAGACCTCGACCTGCTCAGTCACAACATCGACGACGTGACCGATAACATCGAAGAGGTTCTGCAGCGCTTCTACATGAACCGCATCACTACCGTCCTGCCCAGTGCCGTTGCTTTCGCACAAAAGCTGGAGCATTGCTGTGCCCTCATGAAAGAAATCATGGTCGAGTTCGTCAACTTCAAAAAGTCGACCAAGCTGCACGACATGATCGTCGAGCTCAACCACGTTGAGGAGGAGTGCGACCGCCTGTATCTTGAGGCCGTCTATCGCCTGCGCGACGATTGCAGTGACGTTTTGGATATCATCTCCTGGCGCGAGATCTACGATTGCCTGGAGGCCTGTGCCGATGCCTGCGAGCACGCCGGCGATTGCGTTGAGACCGTCATCATGAAAAACACCTGATACAAAAAAACTTTTGCCCGTTGCGCTAGCAACGGGCAAAATCTCTTGACAAAATACCAAATGGCTGATATAATATGCGGTGACGGGATGTAGCGCAGTTGGTAGCGCGCCTGGTTTGGGACCAGGATGTCGCAGGTTCAAATCCTGTCATTCCGACCAATTCCGGTATTCATAAGGCATTTGAGTACCAAAAACGCGGTTTTGACCGCAATCGAAGCCGCAGGGGAAACTCTGCGGCTTTTAATTTTAGAAAGGAGAGAATCTCATGAACAAAATATTCCCCCCGATGTACAGCAAGCCGGAAAAGAGTCAAATCTTTGCCCTTATCCCCTGTTGGTTTTGGGTTTTTGTACTGGTCCCCATGTTTATGCCCTTTTTGGGGCTCGGGATTTGGGAACAGGCCGAGATCAGCGTATGGTTGGAGATCAGCTACCACGTAGTCAACGGCTGCGCCATGTTAGTGATTATGCGCAGCTACCTAAAAGACGAATGGTTTATGGTGACAACCAACGTGCGCCATTATCTGAAGCACGTCTTGCTGACCGTTGGTCTAATTGTAGGAGCGGAGTTTTTGTTGCTGGGTACCCTGTTTTATTGCGGTTTCAATATCAACGACATGCTGGAATGGCTTCCGGTGACCGAGATGTCTGTCACCCATACTCCCCTCGCTGCGATCGAGTTCGCGCCCATCTTCGGCGCTATTGCCCTGTCGGTATTCGCGCCCATCAGCATCTGCGCTTTGTTCTACTGCCTCGGCTTTGCACCGGTGTGCCGCCAAAAGCCCTGGCTGGCCTATTCTTGCATCGTCGTTATTACGCTGATTCCGCCTGTAATAGATATTCTCTGGCGGGGCGAGGCAGCGTTCATGCTGAGCGGTTACCTGGTACAGTTGCCCATACATCTGCTGGCATGTTGGTCCTATCAAAAGACGGATAACGTGTGGACGCCCATCGTATCTCTGGCGATCACAAATCTGCTGGCATCCATTGTCCTCCCAATTCTCCTGTTTGGATAAGCATACATAAGTATGGCTCATTTTGACAAATCAATCAAAATTGTTATATTATTCGATTGATTTCGCAGAAACGAAATCCGGTCATTCCAATCCGCAGGCAGTGTCTGCACCCAATCTCGGGTGTAGCTACTGCCTGCTTTTTGTTCAGCACCCGATGGCGGAGTCTGTTAGGAACCACAAAAACAATCCGAACGCGTCTCTTTTCCCGAAAAACGTTCGGATTGTTTGTTATATTTCAGCGTCTCGATGTTTGGATCTCATCAGGTAAACACCGGTGCCTTGGTTTCCTCCGTCGCGAAGGTATTGGGACCGGGGTTGGACAGTGAGAAATACATCTTTGCCGCCTTGGTCGTGCCGAAATCGCGATTGGAGCCGGTTTCTTGCACCTTGTTGAAGGCATCACGGAACATCTGATTGTGGGCTTCCTCTCGATTGAGAAGAAAATCGATCGTCTGGCGCACCTTCTTGTCCTCGATCTGGCGATAGAGGTACTCGTACACCACCTTCGCGCGCTGCTCGGACGCGATATTGGAAAGCAGATCGGCACACAGATCTCCCGTGACGGTGACGTAATCCGCCGTCCAAGAGTAGCCAGACGCGTTGATGAGCCCCGGATTGAGACCGTTCTGAACGTGTGTCTGTATTTCTCCTGCCCCCACCTTTGTCGCGTCCACATCGTGACCGTTAAGCAGATTGATGGTCTGCGCAATCATTTCAAGATGTCCCAGCTCCTCGGCGGCGATGTCAAGGAAAAGATCCTTGATCTCGGGATCCTTGATGCGGAAGCTCTGCGACATATACTGCATGGCCGCTTTGAGCTCTCCGTTGCCGCCGCCGAGCTGTTCCTGAAGCAAAACGGCATACTGTGGATTCGGTCTTTCGATCTCTACGGGATGAAATAGCTGTTTTTCGTGTTTGAACATAACGAACATTGACCTCCGTTTATGGATTTGATACTATTATTTCCTATAACGTGCCAAGGTATACTGCTATATTCTTTTATCATCCGTCGCAGGATTGTCGATAAGCTCGCCGCGTTCGGTGAAGCGGGAGCCGTGGCAGGGGCAATCCCAACTATGCTCGGCGCGATTGTATTTGAGAGCGCATCCGAGGTGAGGGCATCGAGGCACGGTAGGCGTGAGCAGTCCTATCGTCGATTCCAGGGCGTTGACGGCAAGCTGTGGGCGCAGAATGCTTCGCGAGGGTGAAATAACGGCGGCGTAGGGATTCGATTTGCCTTGGACGAGGTCGCAGAGAATGTCGGCGGCAACCATGGCGCTTGTCATGCCCCATTTATTAAATCCCGTTGCGACGAAGACGTCGGGCGTTGACTTGGCGTACTGCCCGATATAGGGAAGGTCGTCCAGCGTCATGCAATCCTGCGTCGCCCACCTGGCCACGATCTCGGCATTTTTGTAGTGCTTCTTTGCAAAAGCTTCCAGCTCCTGCCAACCGCCGCCCCGCTTGCCCGTGCGGTGTCCGCCGCCGCCAAGAAGCAGAAGGTCGCCGTAGTTGCGAAAGGAAAGCCCCGTATCCGCTTCATCCACATACATTCCGCCGACGTCAGGCGCACCTTTGAGGGCGAGAACGTAAGAGCGATGCTGATAAAGCTTCAAAGGGTATAAGCCGTGCTTGTTGAGTATGGGAAAATGGGTTGCGATGATCAGCTTTTGGTAGGCAATCTCGCCGTGATTGGTGCGTGCTTTGTGCGGCATCAGCTCCACGACCTTGGTATGCTCCAGGATCGGCAGATCCCCCGCGATGGCGTACAAAAATTTCAACGGGTGAAACTGCGCTTGATCTTTCACGCGCACCGCGCCCGCCACCGAAAACGGAAGCTCTTGTGCCTCCGAAAACTCGCCTTTCACTCCGAGGCGATGGAGGGCGGCAACTTCCTTTTCAATGTTGTTACGGTCGGTCAAAGAATAGACGTAGCTATCCCGCATCTCGTAGTCGCAGTCGATGTTCTTGCAACGTCGGGCGTATTCCTCGCAGGCGCGGATTTGCGCCTGTGCATAAAGCCGCGCCTTGTCTTGTCCAAAACGGCGAATCATTTTGTCGTACATCAAGCCGTGTTGTAAAGTGATTTTAGCGGTCGTATTCTTGGTGATACCACCGCAGATCTCGGTCGCCTCCACCAGCATACAATCCACCCCTGCATTTTGGAGTTGATCGGCGCATAAAATTCCCGCAATACCGCCGCCAACAATTAGAACATCGGTTTTTCTATTGCCTTGCAAGCGTTCAAAGCGTATACGCGGTACGTTCTCTTGCCACACCGATTCAATAATATCACCGTTCATCGCTTGTCGTTTACCAGAGAATCCACGTATCGGTGCATCTCATCTCTGCTTTTTACTGCGTGCGTGCCTGCAATGATCGCCTGCTTTTGTTCCTCGCTGAGCGCCCCAAATTTCTGCATGGCTTCGGGATTCATCGCAAGCGCCATCGCAAAGCCAACCGGCATTTCGTCTTTCGTCATCTTTTACCTCCGATTTGTAATATTCATATTATTTGTGGTTTTCAAGCATCACATACCTGTCAAAATCTCGTATAGATCGCTCCAGCAATGCCGAAAATAAAAAATAACGGAGGTGAAAATATGAGCAATCGATTGGCAAAGGAAACGAGCCCCTATTTGCTTCAGCACAAGGATAATCCCGTTGACTGGTATCCTTGGGGCGACGAGGCATTTGAACTTGCAAAGAAAGAAGACAAACCCGTCTTTTTAAGCATCGGATACAGTGCGTGCCATTGGTGTCACGTGCTTGCCCATGAGAGCTTTGAGGATGAAGAAACTGCCGACCTGTTGAACAAATATTTTATATCGATCAAGGTAGATAAGGAGGAACGTCCCGACATCGACCGTGTCTACATGGCGGTCTGTCAAGCCTTCACGGGAAGCGGCGGCTGGCCCACAAGCATTTTTATGACAGCAGATGGCAAGCCGTTTTTTGCGGGAACGTATTTTCCCAAAACCTCGCGGGGTGGAATGATCGGTTTTCGGGAGCTTTTGCTCGCCATACACGAAAAATGGATATCTGACCGCGATATGCTGCTGCGACAGGCGGACAAGATCATCCGGCATTTGAATGAGGCACAGGATTTGGCAGAAACGGCGGATATTGATTTGACCCACTTGGCCGTTCGGCAATACGAGCGCATCTATGACGAAAAACACGGCGGCTTCGGGCGAGCGCCCAAATTTCCGACGCCGCATAATCTGCTGTTTTTACTCGACTACTATGAGCGTTACAAAACAGCCTCATGTCTGAACATGGCGGAGCAGACCCTTTTGCAGATGTACCGTGGCGGAATATTTGATCACATCGGATTTGGTTTCTGCCGCTATTCCACCGATAAAAAATTTCTTGTCCCTCATTTTGAGAAAATGCTGTACGACAACGCGCTCTTGATGCTTGCGTATTGTAAGGCGTATACGGTAACAAAAAAGGCGCTATATCTTGAAATCGCAGAAAAAACAGCGAGCTATATTCTCCGCGAGATGACATCGCCCGAAGGCGGTTTCTACAGCTCGCAGGATGCCGATACCGAAGGTGAGGAAGGAAAATATTATCTGTTCACCCCCGACGAAATCCTCGGAATACTTGGACAAAAGGACGGCGAGCGCTTCAACGATCATTTTGATATAACGGATGCAGGTAATTTTGAAGGCAAGAATATCCCGAATCTCTTAAGGAGCGATCCTTCCGATAAAAGCTTTGAGCCTTTTCTGTCGATACTTGATGACTACCGCAAAAAGCGCTATTCTCTTCACCGCGACGAAAAAATTTTAACTTCGTGGAACAGTCTGATGATCGCTGCTATGTGCGAGCTGTATCTTGTCAGCGGGAAGGAAATATATCTTTCCGCCGCCCAAAACGCAGACCGCTTTCTACAGAAATATCTTTGCGACGGCGATGCGCTCTACGTCAGCTTTCACATGGGCAAACGAGGAGTGAGAGGCTTTCTCGATGATGATTCCGCCTATATTTTCGCGCAACTGTCGCTGTACCGTGCCACATTGGAAAGTGAATATCTGCAGCGGGCAAAGCGTTTTTGCGACAAGGTCATGTCGGATTTCGGGGACAATACCGGCGGATTCTATTTGTACGGCAACGGCCACGAAGAGCTGATCCTTCGTCCGAAAGAGACCTACGACGGTGCCATTCCGAGTGGCAATTCACTGATGGCGCATAACCTTGTCCGCCTCTCTTTCCTTACCGATGAAGAAAGATACAAAACAGCAACAGAGCGGCAACTTGACTTTCTTGCGCAAAGCGCAGCACAATATCCCACAAATCACGCTATGTTTTTGATAGCACTTCTGGAGCATGTCAATCCGCCGACCAAAGTAACCGTCATACTCGATGAACACACCGAGAAAAGCCGGTTGCCGTTTATGTTGTCGCCCGATGCGATCGTTATCCTTGTGCCGCACCCGACAAAAGAATATCCCCACAAAAACGGCAAGACCACCTATTACGTGTGCCGAGGTCACAGTTGCCTGCCGCCAACCAATGACTTGCATGAAGTGATGTAAAGTTGCAAATACTTCATAGAGGAAAGGAGTGATGGATATGGTTGAAAATAAAGATATCGAAAAAGAGCAAGAGCCTAAAGAGAAAAAGCCTCTGACCAAGCCCGGTGATATCAAGGGTAAGATCGAGGTGCCCGATACCCGCGAACGGAGAGACGGTCCCGGGGGAAACTGAAGCATATAACCATGTGTTTTTAATAGAAAAAGCCGCTACCACGGTCGTTTGACTGCGATAGCGGCTTTTATTTATTTTACGCTAAACTTCGATTACAACTCAAAAACCGTGCTCCTTTCGGACCTTTCGTGTTTGGATAAAATTGCATGTGGGCGACCAGCAGACAGCGCTCGGAACACTCGTAGCAAAAATCCGCAGCTAAGGCTTGCCCCATCTGCGGATTTTTCAACGGAACGTAGTGCCGAAGAGCAGCTCCGTTTCGCCAAAATGGATCGTTTTTATTGGCACGCCTGCAAATCCATCACACAAACGCGGGTCTCCACAGGCGCATCGGCCGACAGTGCCACGGCATAGCGGCGGCCGTCCAGTTCAACCGTTTGAAGGATGGTTTTGGCAGGGTCGGGAGCCATATCGCGAGGGCTGAAAGTCCCCTGCCCTTCCATTTTATAGAGGCTCTCCTTAGCCACCCAAGCGCGGAGCAGATAGTCGTTTTGCTCGTTGGACGCAAGAGCATCATAGGCAAGCTTTTCCTCGGGAGCGAGCACTTTATCCGCAAGCGCCGGTTTGAGAGAGCGTCCGCCCGGCTCGATATCCACCCCCACGGGGGCGCGGGAAAGTGCCACAGCAACCGCTCTGTCGCAGTGAGAGAGCGAAAAACAGATGGGGGGCTCTTGCCCCGTGATCACCCAGCGGCCGCTCGGCTGTTTTTCAAAGCTCAACTGTTCTTTTTTGATACCGTAAGTGCGCTCAATCGCCTGTTCCAACAACCGCCACACACCATATTTTTGTGCTTTGGCGGCAGGATGATTGGTGTGTTCGATCTCGCGGTTGCGCTCCTCACAGCCAACGCGGGCTACCGTCAGCCGATCGGAGATCGCGGCAACGAAGAGATGGATCATTTCACAAGATTTCGTATGCATCCGGTCTCTCCTTACCCCAGCCAAACGTCAAAGGCAAGCATCAGCGCAAATCCCACCAGCAAAGCATACGTCGCGCCCCGCTCATTGCCGTGGGCGTGAGTCTCAGGGATCATTTCGTCGCTGTTAACGTACAGCATGGTGCCGCCTGCGAATGCCAGCGCAAAGGGCAGAATGAACACCGATATTTGCACGGCAAAATAGCCGATCAGGGTGCCGATCACTTCAACCACACCCGTCATCATAGCGATCACGAAGGTGCGCCGACGGCTCATGCCCGCCGCGATCATGGGGGCAATAATGACCATACCCTCGGGAATATTTTGAAGCGCGATACCGCCCGCAACCGTCAACGCCTGCAAGGTGTTTCCCGTACCAAAGCTAACGCCCGCCGCAATTCCTTCGGGCAGATTATGAATGCCAATGGCGATCACAAACAGCAAAACCTTATCCAGCCGCGCCGTTTGATCGGGATGGGCTTCCCCGTCCACCCCCGTCATTTTGTGCAAGTGTGGGACGAGCTTATCGATCAGGTTGAGGCATACCGCTCCTGCGAACAGACCCGCAACGGTGACAAGAATGCCCCATTTTCCGCCGTAATCAAGCGACGGCAGGATCAGTCCGATGACAGCCGCCGCTAACATGACGCCCGCGGCAAAAGACAAAATAATATCGTTGAATTTATGCGACGGCTTTTTGAAAACAAAGCCAAGCAACGCGCCGATGACGGTCGCGCCACCCACGCCCAGTGCCGTTAATAATACTTGTTGCATCGTCACGCCTCCTATTGAATACACTATCCATAGTATAGCATAAAATCCGCGAAGAGACAAGACTCTCCGCGGATTTTTATTTTACAGATATTCCTCAGCAAAATGCACGGCAACGGCACCGTCTGCGGCGGCGGTCACCACCTGGCGAAGTGCCTTGGTGCGCACGTCTCCCACGGCAAATACGCCGGGGATCGCGGTCTTTGTGGTTTCGTCCGCGATGATGTAGCCGTAATCGTCCAGCGGCAGAGCGCCGCCGAGAAATCCGGTGGCAGGTACGCGTCCGACGCTGACGAAAATGCCGTCACACAGCACCTGGCGGGAAGCACCCGACGGCACGTCGCGCAAGGTCGCGCCGATGATGCGGTCGCCCATAACGACGTCCGCAACCGTGCTGTTCCACAAAAATTCCACGTTTTCCGCTTTCATGAGGGGTTCATGATAAATTTTGGTCGCCCGCAGGCTGTCGCGGCGGTGGACCAGCAATACCTTTTTGGCAATGCGGGACAAATACAGCGCGTCGGACACGGCACTGTTGCCGCCGCCGACCACCATGACCACCTTGTCCTTATAAAAACGGCCATCGCAATGAGCGCAGTAGTGAAGACCGCGGCCCACGAGTCCTTGCTCGTCGGGCAGTCCCAGGGGGCGGGGATTGGCGCCCGTGGCGATCACAACGGTGCGAGCTTGATACTCGCCGCCGTCGGTGATAATCGTCTTGATCTCCCCCGTCAGTTCAACCGATAAAACCTCACCGTATTCGCTCGCAGCACCGAAACGCTCTGCGCCCGCCTGCATTTTCATACCCAAAGTGAAGCCATCCACCCCTTCGTCAAAGCCGGGGTAGTTATCGATGATATCGGTCAGAGCCATTTGTCCTCCCGCCGACAGCTTTTCGATCACCAGCGTGTCCAGCCCCGCCCGCGCGGCGTACAATGCCGCCGAATAACCCGCAGGACCGCCGCCGATGATGATCATATCGTAAATATGCGCCATAGCAATCAGCCTTCCAGAAGCTTGAGGATCTGAGCCTTGGGACGGGCACCGGCCGACTGATGAACGATCTCGCCATTCTTCATAACGACCAGCGTGGGAATGCTAACGACGCCAAACTGCTGCGCCAGCGCGCCTTCGTCGTCGACGTTGATCTTACCGATGATGACATCCTCTCTTTCCTTTGCGACCTCCTCCAGAATGGGAGCGACCATGCGGCAGGGGCCACACCAGTCTGCGTAGAAATCGAGAAGAACGGTTTTTTCACTTGCCTTGATCTCGGCAAAATTAGTTGCAGTTACGTGAATGATAGCCATAATTCAAATTCCTTTCGTTTATTGATATTTTGAAACAACTCTGCCCGCATTATGCGGCACAGCGGAGCATCATTTTTCAGGGTCCATATACTTCCAGTAGGACAGAACGTAGTTCAAGCCCGACCAGACGGTGAAGAGGATCGCCAAGGCCGCAGTTACCAGCGTCAGGACGTACAAGCCCTGTGCCAAGGTAGCGGGGAGTGCTCCGGCAAGCAGATGATCGTACACCAGCGGTTCGAGCAGTGCAAACTCGATACAGGCGATCTGAACGACCGTCTTGATTTTGCCAAGCTTATCGGCGGCAACAACGACGCCCGACTTTTTGGCCGTGATCAGGCGAATGGAAGCGACGGCCAATTCGCGGAAAACGGTGATCATGAGCATGGCCATAAAGGTCCAGAACATGATATCGTTGCCCACGCGATAGCGGCAGACGATGCCGAAAATAGCGGCGATAACCATAAACTTGTCCGCCAAGGGATCGAGGAACTTACCAAAATCGGTGACAAGACCGTACTTTCTGGCAATTTTTCCGTCGAGCATATCGGTAAAGGAAGCCGCGCCAAAGATCAGGGCGGCGATCAGGTTGTTGTACCATGTGTAGGGCAACAGCATGACAACCAGAATAAAGGGCACTAAGATCAGGCGGAGAACCGTCAGTTTATTGGGAAGATTCATAGCAGTACTCTCCTTTTACTTATTCAAAATGGCCGCGCCGAACACATCGTAATCCACGACCTCTTCGATCTTGACGTCAACGAAGGAGCCGGGCAGAATGCGGCGGGGACTCTTGAAATAGACCTTACCGTCAATGTCGGGAGCATCGGCCGCGCTTCGGCCGAAATGGGCTTCGCTGACGGGATCGTAATCCTCACACAAAACGCGAATGGTCTTGCCCAGCTTTTGTTCATTTTGGGCCTCATTGATGTGCATCTGCATACGCATCAGCACGTCCATGCGGTTCTGCTTGATCTGCTCGTCGATCTGATCGGGCAGGTCGTAGGCAACCGTTCCCTCCTCGCGGGAGTAGGTGAACACGCCTGCGTGCTCAAACTTCGCCTCCTTGACGAACTCGCACAGCTCCTCAAAATCCTCCTCGGTCTCACCGGGGAAGCCCACAATAAAGGTGGTTCGCAAGGTCAGATCGGGAATCTCGCGGCGCATCTTGGCCACCACCTCGCGCACGGTTTTGCCGTCGCCGTGGCGGTTCATGGCAGCAAGCATATGGTCGGACACGTGCTGAAGGGGCATATCGACGTAGTTGAGAATGCGGTCGTTGTCGCGAATCTCAGCGATCAGCTCGTCCGTCATTTTATCGGGATAGCAATAAAGCAGGCGGATCCAGGGGATGCTCGTCGCGTCGGTAATGGCGCGGAGCAGCTTGTGGAGCGAATATTCACCGTACAGATCCAGACCGTAACGGGTAGTATCCTGCGCGACCACGGTCAGCTCCTTGACACCGAGCGCCTCCAGATTCTTGGCCTCCTCCACGATATCCTCCATGGGACGGGAGCGGAAGCGGCCGCGGATGGAGGGAATCGCGCAATACGCGCAACGGTTGTCACAGCCCTCGGCGATCTTGATGTAGGCCATATATTCCGGGGTTGTCAACACGCGGTCACCGCCCAGGCGCACGCAGTTGTGATCCTCAATAGAGACGTATTTCTCTTCTCTCGTTTTGTCGCTGACGGCTTCCAGCGCCTGGACGATATTGTGAATGGAGCCAACGCCCAGGATGGCATCGACCTCCGGCAATTCCTCGATGACCTGCTCACGGTAACGTTCGATCAGGCATCCTGTAACAATGATCGCCTTGAGCGAGCGGTTTTCCTTGAGCCACGCAATATCCAGGATGTTTTCGATTGCTTCTTTTTTGGCACTTTCGATGAAGGCGCAGGTATTGATGATGACCACGTCAGCTTCGGTCTCATCGGGGGTGATCTCATAGCCCGCCGCGATGACCTCGTGGAGCATGACCTCGGTGTCCAGCTGGTTTTTAGGGCAACCGAGGGAAACGAATCCTACTTTCATTTTATGTTTTCCTTTCGGGATAATATACAGCACAGTAATGCAGTTTGATTATAGCACGCAACGAGGGAAATGTCAAGGTTAGATAAGTGAATTTTCAGGCAACTTCTCCTTTTGACGCGCATACTGCTTGGCGCTGCGCAGTGCGGCGCCAAGCTGTGCGCGCGTCAATAGAAAAAGTTGTTAAAACGAAAGAGCGAGGGAAACTTCCAAGGAAGTTTCCCTCGCATCAATTTTTTTACTTATTCGCTTGCAGTGCGCGGCGAATTCGCATCATTTCCTTCATGCGCAATTCGGTATTGAGAATCTTTTTGCGCAGACGAATGTTCTTGGGCGTGACTTCAATCAGCTCATCGTCCTTGATAAACTCGATCGCCTCCTCCAAGGAGAAGACAACGGGCGGAGTCAGAAGCAGCTTTTCGTCCGCACCCGCAGAACGAATCGCAGTCAGCTGCTTGGTCTTGCAGGGATTGACGGCAATGTCGTCGTTCTTGGGGTTCTCGCCCACGATCATACCCTCGTAGACCTGCGTCTGAGGACCAATGAACATTCTGCCGCGGTCCTGGGTATTGAACAGACCGTAACGGGTGGTCTCGCCCGCCTCGGAGGCAACCAAGCAACCGGTCAGGCGCATGGAGACCTCACCGCGCCAGGGCTGGTAGCTGTCATAAATGGAGTTCATAACGCCCTCGCCGTGGGTGGCGGTCAAAAACTCGGAACGGTAGCCAAACAGGCAACGCGACGGAATGACGTATTCCACACGGGTACGATTACCAATGGGAGTCATTTCGATCAAGTCACCCTTGCGCTGACTCAATTTTTCCACGACCGCACCAACGTACTCCATGGGAACGTCGATGGTCACACGCTCCATCGGCTCGCACTTGACGCCGTCGATATCCTTGTACAGCACGCGGGGATTGGAGCAGGTCAGCTCGAAGCCCTCGCGGCGCATATTTTCGATGAGAATAGACAGGTGCATCTCGCCTCTGCCCGCTACGCGGAACTCATCCGTCGAGTCACCGTCGCTGACACGGAGAGAAACGTCCTTGAGCAGCTCGCGGTACAGACGCTCACGCAGCTGACGAGAGGTAACGAACTTACCCTCCTTGCCAGCCAAGGGGCTGTCGTTGACCGAGAAGGTCATTTCCATGGTAGGCTCGCTGACCTTGACGAACTCCAACGGCTCGGGGCAGGTAGTGGAGGTAATGGTATCACCGATGGTGATGTTCTCGGCGCCCGAGAAGCAAACGATATCACCCATCTGCGCCGTTTCGACCGGGCTGCGGCCCAAACCGTCGATCTGATAGAGCGAGACGATCTTGGAGCGGCGGGGCTTCTGATCGGGGCTGTGATAGTTGCAGATCATAGCCTCCTGGCCGACCTTGAGCGAACCGCGCTCAATACGGCCGATGCCGATGCGGCCGACGTAGTCGTTATAGTCGATGGAGGATACCAGCAGCTGAAGCTCGCCGTCGGGATCGCCCTCGGGACCCTGAATGTAATCCAGAATGGTATCAAACAAAGGCGTCAGATCGCTGCCTTCTACCATGGGGTCGGTGGTGGCAGTGCCTGCGCGGCCCGAGCAGTACAGCATGGGGCTGTCGAGCTGTTCGTCCGTCGCGTTGAGGTCCATCAGAAGCTCGAGGATCTCATCCTCAACCTCGCCCAGACGGGCGTCGGGCTTGTCAATTTTGTTGATGCAGACGATAACGCGGTGGTTGAGCTCCAGCGCACGCTGAAGAACGAAGCGGGTCTGGGGCATGGGACCCTCGGCCGCATCAACCAGCAGAAGTACGCCGTTGACCATCTTCAAAATACGCTCGACCTCGCCGCCAAAGTCAGCGTGTCCGGGGGTATCAACAATGTTGATCTTGACGTCTTTGTAAATAACGGAAGTATTTTTGGCAAGAATCGTAATACCGCGCTCACGCTCCAGCGTGTTGGAGTCCATGACGCGCTCGGTGGTCGCCTGGTTTTCGCGGTAAGCACCGCCCTGCTTGAGCAGACCGTCAACCAGCGTGGTCTTACCGTGGTCAACGTGGGCGATGATGGCAATGTTGCGAAGATCCTGTCTTTTCATATGTTGCCTCTCTTTTTGATCAGAATTTTGACTCTACATAACTTAACAGTTTATTATATCACAATTTTCGTGCAAGTTAAAGAAGGAAAAACACGATTTTTGAAAAAAAAGAGAGGATTTTTTTGTTCTATATGACAAAAAGGGAGGATATGCCTCCCTTTTATTACCCCGCCAGGTCTCCCATCTCCGAGAGCATATTTTCCACGAAGATACCATAGCCGACGGCGGGGTTGCCGATCAGGACGTGGGTGACGGCTCCCACCAGCTTGCCGTCCTGCAGGATGGGCGAACCGCTCATGCCCTGCACGATGCCTCCCGTTTGCTCAAGCAAGGCGGGATCGGTCACCCGCACGGTAAAGCATTTGGAGCCCTTGGCGTTGCGATCGATGGCGGAAATAGACACCGTATAGCTTTTTCGTTCATTCGAGGACAGGGTACACAGCACGCTCGCCTCCCCTTCCCGTATCTGCTCACGAGAGGCGATCTTCACCCTTTCTTTGGGTAATTTTTCAGGCAAGGCGGCATACACCCCAAAGACGCCGCAATCGGTATTGCCCAGAAGACGACCGCACTTACCTGTGCCGAAATAGCCGCGAAGCTCGCCCGGCGTTCCCGCCACCCCGCGATGCACCCCGCTGATGGTCACGTCGGTCACGCTTCCGCGGTGCAAGGGCATCAATTCTCCCGTGTCTCCGTCGCAAATGCCGTGTCCCAATCCCGCAAAGGCGAGGTTATTCGGAACAAAAAAGGTGACGGTACCAATGCCCGCTCCGCTGTCGCGGACGTACAAACCGGTTTTATATCCGCCCTCGGCATCGGCCACAGGCTTAAGCGTGGCAGTATGGCTGGCACCGCCACGGGTGTAGCGGACGTGCAAGGGGCGGCCCTCGGACGAAGCAATCTTATCGGTCAGATCTTTGGCCGAGGTGACCGCCTCATCGTTGATATGGGTGAGGATATCCCTTGTCCGAAGCCCTGCTTCTTTGGCGGGATTGCATTTGGTTCCGTTTTGCTCTATGTCACAAAAGCCAACGATCAGAACGCCCTCTGTCGTAAATTTCACACCGAACGGAATGCCGCCCGGAATCAGCTCTATGGCAGACAGATCCACCCCGTTTTCCCTGCCTCTTTGGGCGGCCGACGCCGGCAAAACGATCGACGCACACAAAAGAACAAAGGAAAGCAAAAAGAGCAACGATTTTACCTTTTTGTTCATGAGTATCCTTCCTTTTTGTTTCAAGAGATTTGAATCGCGCAACCTTCGATGCAAGCACCGACACGGCGCGCTTTGCCCTAACTAATGTGTGTCGGTCGACTCGCTTTCATGTGTTACAATTATTATTGTTTCCACCTATTTTTGTCGCAAGCACCAATTCCCCGCAACCAAATATTGACAATGTTTTTAACTTATGATATACTTTATTTATTATGATACTTTTTTAAAATGATATGCAAGGAGACTGACGATGCAGGACCATCCCAACGTCCGCGCCCTGATTTTTGATCTGGACGGCACCATTGCCGATACCATCAACGCCATCCGCGACGGACTCAACGAAACGCTCCGAAAATACAATTATCCCGAAAAGACCTACGAAGACGTCCGCCGCGCCATCGGCAACGGTGCTCGTTCGCTGGTCAAGCGAAGTATGCCCGAGCCGGATGCTTCCTGCGAAGATAAAGCTCTGGCCGTGTTCCGCTCTTACGACATGGCCTATTCCTATACCTATCTGCACACCCGTGAATGCTACGACGGGATTCCCGAAACGGTTGCTGCACTCAAGGAGCGCGGCTATCGGCTGGCAGTTCTTTCCAACAAACAGGATCCCTTCGTCAAGGGGTTGATCAAGCAGCTGCTTCCCGAAGGCGAGATGGAGATCGTCATGGGACAGACCAAGCTGCCCACCAAGCCCGATCCCACCGTTCCCCGTCTGATCTCGCTTCGGCTGTGCGTCCCGCCCGAGGCTTGCGCCATGATCGGTGACAGCGAGGTAGACATCCAGACCGCGAAAAACGCGGGCATGCTGGCTGTCGGCTGCTCTTGGGGCTATCGCGGCCGCGAGGCGCTCATGGCCGCGGGGGCTGACGTGATCGTTGACACGCCGAAGGAGCTGTTGGAGCTGTTTGGCGGTGTGTGTGAGCCCGAATCCGAATCGTAATTTTTGAAACGAAGCCTGTATGATACCAAGCAAAACGTCTCACCTGCTTCGCGGGCTGTTGGTTTATATCGTTTGTGCCCCCGTTAGCGTTATCATTCAAATCCTAGTCAAAAAGCACCTTGCATCCTTTGATATTGCCTATTCCAAGGGCGGAACGGCCGTTGTGCTACTGTTCGGTATGTTGCTCCCCCTGTTCGCCTTTTACAGCATCCTGCGAGCAACCGTCGTTGCGGACAAGCGCCTGGTTTTGCCTTATATCGAAGATTATCCCGACAAAAATGCTCGCCGATTTTCGGTGATCTGGGGATTGGACGAATACCGATTCACTCTTCTTGGCTTTTTTCTCCCCTGTCTGATCGTCCCGTTGATCGCTTGGCTGTCTGCCCACGATGGGGGATGGTTGGAAAAGGAAGCGCTTTTGTCTTTGGCCGCCCACTTGGGTTTGGCCCTTGCTCTATGCGCACCTTTGGGCTGGCTTGCCCTTTTGGCACACAGCTCGGCGCGAAGAGAATGGGATCATTTGCGGGAAGAGCTGGCCAATCCTATGACCACCGAGTACGGTTGGTTTTTGAGCCTGTTCATGAGCAAATGGGGCCAACCCCGCATAGCGCGCGAATTGCTTTTCACCGCCTTGCTCTATCCCCTCTCCTTTTCGTTGTTCGGCTACGTGCTGTTGGCTTTGATCCCCCTATTCCAAATGCTGCAACGGCATCTTGTCGCAGTACTGCTCATTCTGCTTGTTGCCGTCGCACTGATTCTGTTACCTCCCCGCTTGCGGGCGTGGATCAAGCGGCGTCAAAGCGTGCGCACCCTGCGCCGCGCCGCCGAGCGAAACGGCTATGAATTAACCTTCGTCCGCTCACCCTATCGTTCCGTCTTTTCTCTTCCCGCGGGTCACGATTTCGTTCTGCGGCGCGGTGAAGAGTGCTGCTATGGCAAATTTGTTGCCCTGCTGCGTCCCTCCATGAGGGTATATTTCAACGAGGATGGCCACGCCCGCATCCGCCGCGGCTTTTGGCTGTTCAACGCCTCGTTTGAGATCTTTCATTTTGACACCGACATTCTATACGGCTTTGAAGCAGACGTTCCTAAGATCGTACTCGTCTCCCCCGTTTCGTACCACATGAAGATACAAAACGAAAAGGGACCCGTCATCGACGTAGGAACTCGTGTCGGCCGCTATACGATCTATAATACCTCTGGGCTTTCAAGCGCGCTTGAACGCGACTGCCTGCCCAAATCATAAAAGGAGTTTTTTATGCTGCAATCCATTCTCACCTCATCTCTCGAAAAGGGTTTTACCGACCAGTGTCCCGCCGATTTTTCTCCCCTTTCGTCGGCAACCATGCTGAAAAATCAGCACCTGTCCTGCCAATTGATGCTCCGCGTGCCCTCCGATGAAAAGGGACTTCGCGTGTCCCTGTCCCTGGATGGCAGCGCCGCCCCCTACGCCCAATGGTATAACGTGCGCCAGGTTCCCGTGCTAATGCCTACCTACTCGCCCGATTGCACGGATGACAACTATCTGCGCAAAACGCCCGGCCTGTACCCCGACGTGCTGGAGCCTCCCCATTACCGAGGACAGATCCAGCTTGCAAGCGGTGTACTGCACAGCGTTTGGGTCACCGTCTCGCCCGAGGGACGTCTCCCCGCAGGCGATCATACGCTGACGCTGACGGTCAAGAACAACCAAGACGAGGTGCTGGCCGCTCACACGCTGACGATCTGCGTGCTGAACGCCGACCTGCCCGACCACGGCATGATGCTAACGCAGTGGTTCCACTGCGACTGCCTGGCTTCGGTCTACAACGTCCCGGTGTTCTCGGAGCGCCATTGGGAGATCGTAGGCAACTACCTGCGCGCCGCCGTGGAGTATGGCCAAAATATGATCCTTACCCCTCTGTTTACCCCGCCCTTGGATACCGAGGTGGGCGGTGAACGTCTGACCACCCAGCTGGTGGACGTGACGGTCAACGAGGACGGCAGCTACACCTTCGGCTACGACAAGCTGGACCGATGGGTGGCATTGTGCCATGAGTGCGGTATGCGTTATTTTGAAATGTCGCATCTGTTCACCCAATGGGGTGCCGCTCATGCCCCCAAGATCGTTGCCCTTGTTGACGGTGAGGAAAAGCGCATTTTCGGTTGGGATACCGATGCCGCAGGCCCTGAGTACGCCGCTTTTTTGAAAGCTTTTCTCCCCTCGCTGATCGAGCATCTGAAGGAGCTTGGCATTGACAAGCAGTGCAAATTCCACCTGTCCGACGAGCCGCACGGCGGATGCATTGAGCAGTACCGCCACGCCAAGGAGATCGTTTCCGAGGCGCTTGCGGGTTACGATATCATGGATGCGCTGTCCTCCTTTGATTTCTACTGCGACGGTCTGGTCAGCCTTCCCATTCCCTCCAACGATCACATAAAACCCTTCCTTGAAGCAGACGTCAAGGGACTGTGGACCTACTACTGCTGTGTACAAGGCAAGGACGTCAGCAACCGCTTCATTTCCATGCCCTCTTGCCGTACCCGCGCGCTGGGTATGCAATGCTTCAAATATGACATTGCGGGATTCTTGCATTGGGGCTTCAACTTCTACAGCAATATGTATTCCGTCGACACCATCAATCCCTATCTTGACTCCACGGGAGAGATGCAGGTCCCCTCAGGCGACGCGTTCGTCGTCTATCCCGCTCCCAACGGAGCGGCCCTGCCCTCGCTGCGCCTGATGGCCTTCCGCGAGGCCTTGGAGGATCTTTCCGCCATGAAGTTGTGTGCCGATAAATGTGGCAAGCAGGCCGTCGTAGACGCCATGGAAACCGCATTCGGCGAGATCCGCTTTGACCGTTGCCCGACGACGGCAGAGCAAATGCTGGCCGTGCGCCAAGCAGTCGATGGGCTGTTGGCTGACGCGCTGAAATAATTCAACAAAGAAAAAACGTCACCGAAAGGATCAAACCTTTCGGTGACGTTTTTTCTTATTGCACCTTAATACAAATATCTCCCGTGTTTGTCGTGATTTCGCACTTGCCGCCCTCACCCGAAGATGGCACCTCGACGGCGCCCGTCGTGGCTTTGGCAACGAATACTTTGGTAGAAAGCAACGTGCCCGTGACGTCGCCTGTCGTCGTGCGGACGGAAATCTCGGCGGCATCGCAAGCGTCAAAGTTCACGTCGCCCGTGCTGCGCTCGATCGAAAAGGATTGCTTTGCGATCACGTTGTTCATACGAACGTCTCCCGTCGTTCCCACGGTGGTAAGGCCTTGGCAGGTGACGTTGGTCAGCTCGGTCTTGCCCGTGCCGATGCCCACGTCCATATTACCACCACATTCGGCAGAGGTAACACTCACCCATCCCGTCGTGGCGGACAAATCCATATCCCCATGGCACTTGACTTGTTTCACCGTCACGTGTCCGGTGGATGCACACAGATCCAACGCTCCCGCCGTCATATTCTCCACGAGAATATCGCCCGTCGAGGTTTTGACTCTCGCTTGCTCTTTGACATCGGAGCGAAGCGTCACATCACCCGTGCTGATCTCGACCGTAAGTTTACCAAAGGTAAGGTCCCGTGCAATTTCAACATCACCCGTGCTTTGCAGGATCACGAGAGATTCATACTCCTTCTCGGGCAAATACACCGTGATCTTTGGCGTCTCAAAGGATATATCAATATAATCCCACACGCTTTGATCGGCCACGCGGATAGTCAGTACGTCGTCCTCGACCGTGACGGCGTGCTTGACCTTTTCTCTTTCGTAGCACACCACGCGGCACACGCCGTCGTCGGCGGGGGCAATCACAATATCTGCCGTATCGGTGTCAATGGATATGCTTTGAAATCCTCGATCGATCTCATGAGTAACAGTCTCGTACGTTACCGTGCCAAGTTTGGAAAAATCGCCGCCAATCACCGCCACAACAACGGCGAACATAACGACACCGAGAACAACCATCACGGTAGCCGCAATCAGCCAGGCCTTTGTCGTTTTATTCATGGTATCCCTCCTTTGCTGCAAAAAAACGCTTGATACCTGCGGCCAAGCGCCGGGAAG
>JAZLCA010000058.1:0-11368 GCA_045613985.1 Eubacteriales bacterium
GGGGGATGGCCTTCGTTTTTGCCGCTCTTTGTCTGGCTGACGCCTTCAGCATGGGATGTGTGGTGCAGATCAATGCGGTGGCGAGCGCGATGCAGGGGCAGTGGGGTGTTCCGGCCTTGGCGGTGGGGTGTGCGGTTGCACTCCTTGTGTTTTTCGTAGGGATTGGCGGGGCAAAAACGGTATCGGGCGCAACAGAACGGCTGATTCCTTTGATGACGCTGGGATTTGTCATCGTATCCCTTGGCGCTGTTTTCGGGCGGGCAGGCGAGATTCCCGCATTGCTTGGGCGCATTGTCCGCGACGCCTTCACCCAAGACAGCATCAAGGGCGGTGTCGGAGGGTTTCTTTTGTCCCGCGCCTTGCGGTTTGGCACCATGCGGGGGCTTCTGTCCAACGAAGCGGGATGCGGCACGTCTCCCATGGCTCATGCGACGGCGGCAACGTTAGACGCGGCAAAGCAGGGGTGCCTCGGCATTGTCGAGGTGTTTGTGGATACCCATCTTTTGTGCAGCATGACGGCGTTTGTGATCTTGCTGGCGGGAGATCATGTGACCTCTTTGAGCGACGCTCCCATGCTTATGACGTTACGGGCCTATGAGGCGCTGCTCGGCCCGTGGGCGGGGGCATTTCTGTGCGTCGCGGTGCTGTGTTTTGGACTTGCCACCCTGTTTTGCTGGTCGCATTACGCAACCGAGGCCTGCCTTTACCTGATCGGCGAGAGATCAAAACAACGCGAGCTTGCCCGCCGGCTGTGCCTTTTGGTCTACTGTGCCTTTTGCATCGTCGGAGCAGTTTCCGCACCCGACAGCGTGTGGACGGTGGCAGATTTTTCGATCGGCTGTATGACGTTGCTCAACGTTGCCGTCCTCTGCCGGATGCACCGTGAGGTAGAGGAGGCCTCGCGGCATCTGATGAGACGGACCGGAAAATGAAAAAGCCCCGCACAAGGCGGGGCGAGAAATTACGGTTTTTTTACAACTGTTTTTAAGCGATCAACAAGTATTTCATAACGCAGGTCGGTTCGCAAAACAGCGGCTTCGTCATCGGTTGTTAACCAATTAAGCATAGATTGCGAACGGTTGCCTTCCGCCTCCATAATCCATCCGCCGTCGGAATAGCCGCGAAGAATAGGAGATGAATGAGGGACATCGAAATCATACGTATCCATGTGGATGGCAAAATTTGCGCCTTTTTCCAACCAGTTCCACGCTTCTTCATATTTCTGCTTTCTCAGATATGCGGTACACAGAAAACTACAAGCAACTTCGCCAAGCTGTGCCTTCATTTGATAGTCCCCATCCGGGAAAAGCAATTCAAGAAAATCTACTTCCGTTTTCCACAAGTAGATTCTATCTTCAAGTGGATAAATGAACTCGCCGTTGTCGTGTCGCTGACCAACTGCAAGTCCAATCATTTCAGCGGTATGGTAAATTAAAAATGACAAATAACCTTGAAATTCGTTGAAATCGGAATCGCCTTTCCAACGATACATCATAAAGTTTTCATATGAAAAATGAGCGAGGGGCATTTCGTTAGCCAGTTTCAGCATTTCGTCTTTTTTTCCTGCATATCCGTAAGCAGTCCCAAGAGTGTCAATTGCTTCGTATCGAATGTTGCTATCGGTACATTCCGCCAGAATTCGATTGCAAAGATCAAAAACTTCGTCATATTCCTTTATGCCTTTTCGAGAATATTCGCATACAAGCGAATCGGCAAGGCGCTGCATAATCTTATAATCGCGCGGATATTTTTTGCTCGCTTCACGGAGAAGTGCGGTACGCTCTGAACTCTTTCCTTGATAGCCAAGCTCAGCCGCATTGGTCAAATATTTTTTGATCTCATCGTTACTCTTTTCAATATCGATTCCAAGCAAAACATCTGAAGATACATCAAAAATATGACAGAGAGCTGGGAGCTGCGAGATGTCGGGAGCGGTTCGGTCACACTCCCATTGGGAAATAGCTCGCGACGTGATTCCGAGATACTCGGCAAGCTGTTCTTGCGTGATATCCTTCTCGCGACGCAAACGTTTGATGGTAGAACCAATAGACATAGTTTTGTCCTCCAAAGAGTATTCAAAAGCGCTTTTGTGATTTTATTATATCAAATTTCAAAAAATATTCCACGAAGTGTTTGTTGAGATAAAGTATAGTATCGCTTTGATTTTCAAAGCGATTATAGCATAAAATCGAGCGGATGTCTATGCAATTTAAAAAACACCACCAAGACGATGCTTGGTGGTGTTTGTCGTTTTTGGGGGATGATATCAGTTGTTCTGCAACGACTCGCCCAACAGACGATAGTAAGTGAAAGGATCGACGACCTTGATCTCTTTGTCGGGGAACAGCTTTTGCAGCTCGGTGATGCAGATGTACAGATACTCGGGGGTGCTCCAGACGCAGCGGCAGGACATGAAGGTGGCGTGACCCTCGCGGCTGTTGTCGCGCTTGTTAATCTCAACCTTCCATTCCTTGGCGCACTTGACGGGATCGTTGCGGTCAAAGCGGTTGCAGATCTCGTCCAGCACCGAGCCGTTCTCTGCCACGTGGGGAGTGGTGGGTTTAGCGCCCGTGGTGCTGTGGCCCAGCTGGTTGGCGATCAGCGTTCCGGCACCCGTGGTGGCGTACTGCGTGATGTATTTTTCTGCCATGGGAGAGAAGGCGTCAAAATCCCACATATCGGGAGACACAGACATATCCGTCAAATTGAAATACTTCAAGTGATGCGCCAGCCACATCTCCCACTGCTCCTCGGTGTCTTCGACACGGCTGGGATTGTACCAGCCCGCGCCGCCGACGTTGGAAACAAAGTAGTCGTTGGGCGTGGCGGTCTTATAGAAGTATTCTACGATATCGGGATAATGGTCGATCAGGTTGGGGTTGAAGGACCAAGCAAGAGGAAGCTTGCCGCGGTAGCGGTTTTCCCAGTTGACTGTCATTTTGGTATAGAACGAACCGATCGAGTCATAGTCGCCCATGACGATCATCATGTAGACCATATCCTCGCTGTCGTTCAGCTCGATATCTTCTTCGGGGCGGTTCTGGTACAGCGGCTCGGAAATCTCGTAAGTGGAGTGGACCGTGATATTCATAGCGTACTCGGCCGAGGGATTCCAGTAGCACTGATAAGGGGTGAACAGATAAGCATATTCCCACTCGACCTGAGTGCCCTTATACTTGGACTGCCATACGTCGTCGTTACCCGAGTCGGAATATTTATTGCCGGGGAAGAAGCCGATGATCTCGGTGACGCTGGTCGTGCCGCGCACCTGTTGCAGTGTTTCCAGGATCATCATGTAGGTTTCAAGGTCGGTACCGAGCTTTTGCGTCTGATCGTCCTTGGGAACCTCGTCGCTCCAAGGAGACAGATCAAAAACGAAGGCCTTTTCTCTGACGGCTACGTCGCGAGCGTAGGTATTGCGTATATTGCGGCCGAAGGCATCCTCAAGGGAGCATATGTAAGCGGTGGAACACTTGCCGGTGGCAAGGTATTCGCGGATGGCCCAACGGTAAGCGTCGTTTTTGGCACTACCCGTCTCGGCTCCCGTGAATTTGCCGACCAACGAAATGACGTTGACGTCGGCGGGGAGGTCATTTGCGTAAGCCTCATACTGCGCGGGAGACATAACGATACCCGATTCGACACCTGCCATGGTGGTCGCGACGTTGACGGTCGCGGGCACGTTGGGATCCCAGATGATCACGCTCTTGATATTGTCCTTGGCAAGATTTAACAGTTTGGTCATGTTACTGCCGATGCTCACACGGTCGACCTTCGACAGCCAACGATCTCCGTCCGACATGGTATTCAGCGTATCGGAAGAAGCGGAAGTGGAGGAATCCAAAAGGTACAACTTGTGTTCGGCATCGGGGTTGTAAAGACCCTGGATGGTGGCAGCCGTTACGGAAATTTCATAGCGATCGGCTGCGTCTTTCGGAATGGTGAAGGTGTACATAAAATCACAAACTCCCACGTAATTGAGATTTTCGGGGACGCGGACGGTTGTCCCCTTCAGATATTGTTGGATGAAATAGTCGGTGGCGACCGCCAGGCAGAAATCGTTTTTGCCGACGATGACGATCTTTTGGTTGACCACACGGACAATATACTGCTCCTCGCCCAGTTCCTCTGTGACCTGCTTGCTTTCGGGGCGGTTGGTAGAGCCAACGAGGATTTCTATGGGCATTTCGGGATAGTCGGCAACACCGTTTCTGTCAACGTAGTCGCTTCCCAATTTAGGCGCCTTGCCGCACATACTTTTGAAGGAGGTGCTGATTTGTACGGCCGAATTCTGTTCTTCCTTGGAACAGTTATCGGGGCGGATGATCTGGAAAGCGTAGGAGCCATCCTCGTTGATCAGCGGCAGGATAGGACCGAGATCGGGCGGGTCTTGGGGCTGATCTTCCGGCTGGTCGCTCGGTTTATCGTCAGGCGTTTCGTCCGACGGTGTGTCCTTGCCGCAGGCGAACAAGGCTACGGTCGAAAGAAGCATGAGCAGTGCCAGCAAGAGCGACAAGAGTCGCATGGAAGGGCGGGTATGGACGAGCATAAGTCTTCCTTTCCGTTACGAAGTAACGATGCGAATTTTGGTGCTAACAGCATACCACAATCCAGTTTGATAATCAAGAGGAAACTTCTATTTTCATGAATATTGCACAAGCAGGACACCCATAAATTGGGTGTCCTGCCAATGCTATTTGAATGTGTCGGAATCCAGTACGGTAGCGCTGTAAAGGAACAGCATGTCGCGCCCTTTGAAATCCAACAAATTTCCCAGTGCCTCGGGGCGTACGTTGCGGATATCCACAACGTAAACGGTACGGTACGCCTGGGCGATCAGAGGCAAAAGTGAGGAACCGTAGGAATCGCGGAATACGATCAGCTCGTGATCGGTCTGAGCTAAGGGATTGTCGATGCGCTGAAGTCCCTGCAGGCCTTCCAAAAAGAAGTCGTAGGGAGTGTTGCTGTCGAAAAGATCCCGATGATAAACGCCGGTTGTTTTTCCGCTAGCGTAGTTGTGAGCCGACAGAGCGTCAATGACGTTGTTTTTCAGATAGGTCAGGGCTTCGGGAGGCGGGTATAGAGCACTTTGATCGGAATATCCACCATAAAAAGGAGACAGCGTTTCGATCGTATAATCGGTTGGCAATCGATCGGCAAAGCCCATGTGTCGGCCGATGGTCTCCAGCACGCCACCAAGGCGGGATTGATCCCAGTGCCAATCCGTCAGGTAATAATCTTCCAAGGACAGAACCGGGAAAAGATCGATCCAAACAGCTTCGGGAAGGGCGGTCTGCAACTGCTTGGCTAATGCATCGTAATCGGGAGAAGGGTAGCCGTGTTGGGAAGCAAAATAATAGTTTTTGTCGGGTACGAGGGCAAAATAGACTTGTTTTGCATCGGTCGCAAGATAACGCTCGAAAATATAGGACAGCCGTCCGATGGAACGATCAATCTTTTGTTGATCAAAGGCCGTTTTGATCTGGGCGATCGAGCCCTTTTCCATGGCGTATCCATTGTTTTGCTTGATTCCCAAAAAATGCAGGGCGAAATTAGCTTTGACGGCTCGAAAGGGCTCGCGGAAGGGGAACTGATCCACGCTGAAATCGTCAAACTTCTCGATGCTGCTTTTGTCGATCAGCGAGGCAAGAGTGATGTTTTGGGGGAAGTGTGCAAGCGGCCGTTTTTCTACGGTTGAATACGCGGTCGGGTGCTTGATGCGCCCAAGGCACAGCACCGTAAAGAATGCCAGTACAGACAGAAAACAGAATACCGTAGCGGTATTTTTGATCTTTTCAAGCATGATATCACCTCACCGCATCAGAATCGGAAATAGAGAAAGGCACTGAAGGATCCATCCACAAAATAGGCGGTGACCAACAGCAAAAGAGTGACGCACAGCGCGGGCTGGAGAATGCACGATGCCGCCTTGCCCGACGGATGGTCAAGCAAACGCTCGGCCAGTCGCTTGGGCAAGGGGGTGCAGCCGATGAAAGCGGCGATCAACACTACGGCGTAGCTTTTCAGGTAGTGGGTGGTCAGGGGAGACCAAAGAGGCAAACCGCCGACACCAAACAGGGCGCCGATGTCGCGGATGGCTCCACTAAGACCATTGCCGTTGAATAAGACGAAGCTGATGAGTATGGTGAAAACGACGTAAAGATGTGAAATGGCGTTGGGCAAGCGGGAAAGGACGCGCCCGAACAGAAACTTCTCCCAAAGAAGGAACAAGGCAAAATACAATCCCCAAAGAACGAAGGTCCAGTCGGCACCGTGCCAAAGTCCCGTCAGCAGCCAAACGGCGAGGATGTTGAGGATCAGTCGGCCCTTCTTGACGCGATTGCCCCCCAACGGGATATAAACGTAGTCGCGGAACCACTGACCGAGCGACATATGCCATCGCCGCCAAAATTCCGAAATGCTCTTTGAAATAAAAGGGTAATTGAAGTTCTCAAGAAAGTGGAATCCAAAGATACGCCCAAGCCCGATGGCCATATCGCTGTAGGCGGAAAAATCAAAATACAGCTGGAGAGACACGGCAAAGGCGTACATCCAATAAAAGCCGACGGAGGTGGCATCCGTTGCCCGAAAGTCCCGCACAAGAGAGCCCAGTGTGTCGGCAAGGATCACCTTTTTGGCAAGACCGAGGACGAAACGAAAGGCACCCGCGGAAAAATCGGCAAGTGTGTGGCGACGGTGCTGTAACTCTTCTTCGACGGTGGTGTAACGTACGATAGGACCGGCGATCAGCTGGGGGAACAGCGCAACGTAGGTGGCAAGGCGGAGCAGACTTTTTTGAACTTTAGCCTCGCCCCTGTAAACGTCTATGGTATAGCTGAGTGTTTGAAAAGTATAAAAGCTGATACCGATGGGCAGTGCCAGGCGGAGAAGCGGAATGGAGATGCCGAACAGGGTGTTGACGTTGGAAACGGCAAAGTCAGCGTACTTGAAAAAGCCGAGCGTCGCGGTGCTGGTAATGACGGACGACCATAGCGCGACTCTTTTCCATTTGGGGTTTTGCGCCCGATCGATCCAAAGGCCGTGCAGGTATGCCGCCAGAATGACCGCCAGCATAAGCAATGTATAAACCGGCTCGCCGTAAAAATAAAAGCCGAGACTGAACACAAGAAGAACGAAATTTTTCAGGCGAAAGGGAACGGCAAAATAGAGGATCAAACAGGCGGGAAGAAAGTAGTACAGAAAACTGATGCTGGAAAAAATCATAACGATCTCCTTGGTGTCCCGGAGCCGCGACGGCGGCTCCGGGATGGGATTTATCGAACGAGACTTTGTTGGGCGACGATGGCGGTATCGGCAATCGCAGACTGTGTTTTCTCAACGAAGGAGGTCACAGCGTCGGCGGTGCCGTATACCGAAATCAGATAATTTCCGGGCAGGGAAAGAACGGCGAGCTTTTCGGGGCTGCCGCAAATAAACTGCTTGGTCAGAACGTGATTTTTGATGCGGTCGGCGCAGGCATTAACGTCGCTATCCTGCTTGACCTGAAAGGCACCGCAGGTGAAAATGTTGGCGTTCATGCCGTGGACCATACCTGCCGCGCTGTCGATCTTTGTCAGCTCCTCGGGGGGGAAGCTGTACAGCGAATCAATGTTGGCGGCGGCGTCGGTATGGGAAAGATCAAAGGCGCCGGGCGCGTTTTCGACGACGTTGTCATAGTCGCCCCCCATGACGGGAAATCGCTCTTGCTCGCTGTGATGCGACCAAAGACCTGCCAGCAGCTCGTGCGCATTCTGATAGGTGATGGGAGTACTGTTCTCCCCGTTTTGCTCGGGAGGTGTTGCATTGTTGCTCGTGTCGCCGTTCATGTTGTCCTCGGTGCTCGGATGTTCCGTATCCTGGGTGGGATCACCCTCACCGGGGATTTGTCCGTCATCGGATTTCATGCCGCAGGCTACGGCAAGCAATAACAGGACGGATGCCAGAAAAATGGCCAAAAGCTTTTTCATGTGTAGCTCTCGCTTTCTTTCATTTGAATTTGCGGGCTTTCGCCGTGCGACTTTATTTTGGTCAAATCGTAGGGCTTTCATACCGCAAAAAAGAAATCCTCCCGCGCGAGAGCGAGAGGATTTCAACGTATTTTTTAAGAGCCCCATGTGTTTTGGGAGCAAATATCGATAAATTCCTTGTACTGTGATTCGGTCAGGGCGGCGACGTAGTTGGCGCTTCGCACGTAATAGTTGCCGTTGTCGTAGCCGACGGTGAACAGGGAAATGGGCAAAATGCTCGAAGGATAAGAGAATTTTTTCCAGGCACCGAAAACATTCCATTGCGAAATAAGAAACTCGTGCGGACTGCGGAAAACGACGTCGGCGGACCAGGTCAGATCCATCTCGTTGATCTCCTCGGTTTCGACCTCCTTGAATTCCAACAGGCGCACAAAATCGCCCAATCGGTTGAAATCGATCATCATCGGATTTCCGATCACACAATTTGTCGAATAGAGGTCGGTGCGGCCGAACACGTAGGGTTCGTCGTTGACGGTGGCCATTTTGCCGCTTGCTACCTGCATCAGAAATTGCTCGTACGTCACGCCGCAAAATTCTTCCACCAAGGAGGGGAGATTTTCCATCACGATTTGATAAAATTTGACGGGGCAGAATCCCACTGTCATTTCATTCTCCCAGGCGTAGCTGTATCTCAAAACCTTTTCGAGCAGCTCGCGCAGGCAAGCGGTCAATTGGTCCATCATCTGAAGCATTTGTTCGTCGTAAGGGGATAGCGTAGGATCTTCTTGAGGATTGTCGAAGGAGGAGGGCGGAGTGTAACCGTGCAACAGCACCATCAAGGCGCGCGCGGTGTTCTGACACATACCGCCAAGCGTGGTTTCGATGTTTTCCTTCGTTCCTATGGCCCACAGAGTGCTTTGGGATCGGAAAAAGGCGTCTCGCTCATCACTGACAATATCGATTTTCCGTTGTAGATTGGATAGAACAACATCCGGAATGATGGCAACTCCCTCGCCGTTGTCGGCAAACAAGTGGGCAAGCCGATGAGCCGCGCGAGAGACGGCGGTCAGCGTTTGTTGGACGGTTGCCTCCTCGTCAAAGGGCGTTTCCAAGCGGATTTCCAGGGCTGCGTCGATCAGGAACGCCTGCAGGATCATCCGATATTTTATTTTGTGGGGGAAGACCACCTCCTGCTTGTCAAGACTATAGTGATCCAACAGGATGGATGCGCACTGTTCAAGGACGGGGGCGGGGTCTTCGTAAGTAAAGGTGAGAAGATAATCGAATTTGGGTGCCGGACCGAATTGATTGGTGTAGGCCGCCAAAAAAGTGTTTACGTTGAATTTGAGTCTGCCCGTTACCCATTCCTCTGCGGGAGGATCGGGCTCATCCACGGGAGGATCTATCGGCTCATCGGGCGGCAGATCGGGACCGTCGTCAGGTTCTTCGGGCTCGTCATCGGAATCGCTGGGTGGAAGATCCGGGTTCTGATCGGGCGGTGTGTCGGGGGCGCCGGGTTCCTTTCCAAGCATCATGGGCAACAAAACGGCAACGATCACGGCCAAGGACAAAATGACGCAGGTGATGATAAAAACACGGGCGCCGATTTGGGATTTCCGTTTTTGCTCGGAGGCGTCGGGACGGCGCGCCATGGCGGACAGGCGCGGGTCGCCTATGGAGATTTTTCCGGGCGGATAGAAGCGGTCCGGGGTGTTGAACGAGTCCGGTTTCTTGTCGCGGGATTTATCCTTTTTCATATATGCCTCCTTTCGCCGTCGATGGATGGATCGGTGCCACCACACCTCATTTTAACACGTGTGCTTTGTTTTGTCAAGCAAAGAGCTCTTTTTTGTCCTTGCGCGTTGACAAGCCGCCCGCGATATGCTAAAATGAGATATCAATACGATCGAAAAGGAGAATTTTATGCAATCTCTTCGTGAATTATATAAAATCGGCCGCGGCCCCTCCAGCTCGCACACCATGGGTCCCGAGCGGGCTGCCAAAATTATGCTGTCGCGCTATCCGTCGGCGGATGCTTTTCGCGTGACGCTGTACGGATCGCTGGCCTCCACGGGTGTGGGACATGGCACTGACCGCGTCATCCGTGAAACGTTTGCCCCCGTTTGTTGCGAGGTGTTGTTCGATCACACTACCCCCTGTCCCATCCACCCCAACACGATGGATATTGAGGTGATATGCGATGGCAAGACGATCGAAACCAAACGAGTGTATTCCGTCGGTGGCGGATCGATCCAAATCGAAGGTGAGGAAACGGCGTCCTTGTCGCAGGATATGCGGGATGACGTGTACGGATTGAATACCTACGCGGAAATTGCCGATTATTGCCACAAGAATAATCTGCGCATCTGGCAGTACGTTGAGCAATGCGAAGGCAAAGAGATCTTTGACTATCTCTCGCTTGCTTGGGAGCAGATGAAGCGCACCATCCACGAGGGCCTGACTACCACGGGGGTACTTCCCGGCGTGCTTGGCACCCAGCGCCGCGCCCAGATTCTTTACAATCAAAAACATATTGATGAGTCGGCACAGACACGGGAAAATCGTCTGGTCTGCTCGTATGCTTTTGCCACCAGTGAGCAGAATGCGGGCGGCGGCACCATCGTCATTGCGCCCACCTGCGGAGCTTGCGGCGTTGTTCCTTCCGTTTTAAAATATATGCAGGAGAGCCGCGGCTTTACGGACCAGCAAATTGTTCGTGCGTTGGCTACGGGCGGCATTATTGGTAACATTATTAAGAAAAACGCATCCATCAGCGGCGCGGAGTGCGGCTGTCAGGCCGAGATCGGTTCTGCCTGCTGTATGGCAGCGGCCGCCTTGGCGGAACTGTTTGAAATGGGCCTTGACCAGATCGAATACGCGGCCGAGGTTGCGATGGAGCATCATTTGGGACTGACCTGCGACCCAATCGCGGGACTGGTGCAGATCCCCTGCATCGAGCGCAATGCCGTGGCTGCTATGCGCGCCATCAACGCGCTCTCGCTGGCCAATTTCCTGACTTCCTCGCGCAAGATCTCATTTGATTTGATCGTTACGACCATGTATAACACGGGTAAGGATCTTCTGTGCGGCTACCGCGAGACATCGTCGGGCGGCTTGGCAAAGTATTATCCAATTGGAAGCTGAATGACCGAATAAAACCAAAAACGAGCGATGCAAACAAAAGTATCGCTCGTTTTTTGTGCATTTCGACCTTTCACGACATCTAACCTCTTTTTTTCTTGACATCTTTTACAAAACGAAAAAAAAACGAAAAATATTTCAAAAAAAGTGTTGACAAAAAGGGGGAGCGGTGATATAATAGTCAAGCTGTCCGCGAGAGGACGGCATCACTACGAAATGGCGAGCGCGCAAATATTCGGAGAATATTTGCTGAACTCACC
>JAZLCA010000059.1:0-3997 GCA_045613985.1 Eubacteriales bacterium
ACCGAGCCGCTGATCACGCATACCTATCCGCTCTCAAAGATCGATGAGGCGTATGAGCTGTTTGAAAATAAACGCGACGGGGTCATTAAGGTCGCGGTGGAGTGTTGATGGAAAGGGGGGGAAATGAATAATAACAAAGTGGAAAATATAAAAAGCTTCTTGAAAAAATATAAATTCGCAGTTTTAGAAATTTTAATCGTTTTATGTGTTGTTATTGTTGTGATTGCTTCTCCAAAAACTGTGGCATCAGGAAATGGATACAAACATCAAATCGGAGAGTTTGGTAAGTGTGATTTTGATGGATGTACCAAAGAGGCAACGCATCGTTTGCATCATTTCTTTGGTAATGAAGATTATTGCGATTCATGCTGGGATAGCTATGGTGAAAACATGTTTATCAGATTGTCTGGAAACGATAATTCTGGATTGGATTACAATGATAATAAATGTCGTTACTCTGGCTGTGGTAAAACTGCAAAATATAGCGATTGGGATCGTAGATACTGTGCAGAACATCTACAAGGTGAGAAATATTGTAGATATCCGGGATGCAGTGAGCGTATTCCAATTAACGGATTGTCTGATTACTGTAGCAAACATAAATAATGTGATAGATAAAGGAGATGTAGTTTTGGCTGGCGAATTAAAACAGGCGATGCCGTTTTCTACGAGAAAAAATGACATGGTTAGGCTGCAAATTATTTGAAGAGGAGATGGTTTTATGACCGAACTTGAAAGAATCGCATATGCAAAATCATTTATTGATAAATTAGCAAACGGTATCAATCCTCTTGACGACACCCCTATCCCTGATGGAGACATTGCGAACCATATTCGTCTTTCGAGATGCTTTTTCTATGTTTCAGGAATCCTTCAAAAAGAGATCGACAGAGAGCGGAGAAAAGAGACGAAGACTAAAAAGGCAGGACGGCTTCCGTTCACGATAACGCAAGAACAACTTGAAAAATTTGAATATTCATCAATGCCTATTTCGGTATCGGCTATGGGCAAAAAAATCAATTGGTTAGTCAGGGAAGATATCGAAGAGATGAAAATCGAAAAGTTTTCATATCGAAAGATTAATTACTGGCTACACGATATTGGAATGATCGAATGGCGGGAATGGAATAACGGAAAGAGGAAGCGTTTCCCAACGGCAGAAGGCGAGGCAATAGGACTTGTCTTGGAGATTTGGGAAAATTACGGCAGAAAATCCCCTGTGATCTATCTGTCGGAAGAAACTCAACATTTTATTGTTGATAATTTTGAGGCAGTAATGGCTGCTGAAAAGGGAAGCATATTCCCTTTGCAAGAGGAAGATAACGAGGAAAACGATGATTAAAGAGCTAGTGCACGCTCCCGTCTTCCTCATTGGCCGTGGCAAGATGTACGCCTGCCACGAGCGATTCAAGAAGAACATCGACAAATACGGCGAGAGAACTGCCGAGTTTGCGGCAGAGGCCATTGATGTGTATTGTGAGGCGGTATGAGTTATCAGTATATCACTCTTCGTGAAAAGCCGGAAATCATGCAGACCGCTGCCGAGTGGTTCAACGGCAAATGGCGCGTTCCGATCGAAGCGTATCTCTCTTGTATGGGCGACTATTTGCAGTACAAGACCGAGCTTGGATGGTATCTGTGCCTTGATGGCGAGAAGATCATCGGCGGCCTGGGCGTAATCGAAAACGATTTTCATGACCGGAAAGATCTTACGCCCAACATTTGCGCGGTCTATACCGAAGAATCCTACCGTAGCCAGGGTGTCGCCGGTCGGTTGCTGAATATGGCGGTGGAAGATTTGCGCGCCAAAGGCATCTCTCCCGTCTATTTGCTCACCGATCACACGGGATTTTATGAGCGCTACGGTTGGGAATTTCTGTGCTTGGCGCAGGGAGATGGCGAATCAAGAATGTCGAGAATGTACTTTCATAGATGACAGATGAGCGATTCAAATTATGTTATCTCCCGAGATGAATATTGAAAATATAAAGAATGAGAGGAAAATACGATGCGTAAGAATTTTGGAGCCAAAACTTGGCTTTACCCGATGCCCGTGCTGATTATCGGCACCTATGACGAAAACGGCACGCCCAACGCCATGAATGCGGCTTGGGGCGGTATTTACGACACAAATCAGGTGATGGTCTGCCTTGCGGACGATCACAAGACCACCGAAAACATCAAGGCGACGGGCGCGTTTACCGTCAGCTTTGCCACATCGAAGACCGTCGCGGCTTGCGATTACGTTGGCATCGTTTCGGCAAACGACGTGCCCGACAAGTTCGCAAAGGCGGGCTTTCACGCTACAAAGAGCGAGTACGTGGACGCTCCCATCATCGAGGAGCTTCCCATGACGGTGGAGTGCAAGCTCATCAAGTTCAATGAGGACGGTATCTGCATTGGTGAGATTGTCAACGTCAGCGCAGACGAGAGCGTTCTTGACGAGAACGGAAAGGTCGACGCGAAAAAGCTCGATCCCATCATCTACGACAGCGTAACGCACGCGTATTGGAACTTTGGCGAGAAGGTCGGACAGGCCTTCTTGGACGGAAAGAAGATCAAATAAAGACGGGGTGGGTATCAACATGAAAATGCTTAATATTGGGAATATGGCCGCGTCGGCGGTGTCTTTGGGCTGCATGAGAATGGGCGGTCTTGACGAAAAACGCATTGATGCTATCGTGGACACGGCGCTCTCTTGTGGCATCAACTATTTTGACCACGCAGACATTTACGGTGCCGGCAGTTCTGAGCGGCTGTTTGGCGACTATCTTGCCCGCCATCCCGGTGTGCGTGAGAATATTTTGGTGCAGACCAAATGCGCCATCCGCCCTGGCCAGTACGATTTTTCCAAGGAGCACATCATCGCGTCCGTTGAGGGGAGTCTATCTCGCCTTGGGGTGGACTACTTGGATGCGCTGCTTTTGCACCGCCCCGATACGCTGATGGAGCCCGAGGAGGTGGCAGAGGCGTTTGAACTGTTAGAATCATCGGGAAAGGTGCGCCACTTCGGCGTTTCCAACCACAACCCTTGGCAGATCGAACTGCTTAAAACGGCCGTCAAGCAGCCGCTGATCATCAATCAGCTTCAGTTTTCGATCACCGAAGCGGGCATGGTCACCTCGGGCATGAACGCCAACATGAAGAATGCCGATTCGGTGATGCACGACGGAAGTGTTCTCGAATACTCCCGCATCAAGAATATCACCATTCAGGCGTGGTCGCCCTTCCAGCACGGATTTTTCAAGGGTAGCTTCATTGACAACGAGGATTTCCCCGAACTCAACGCTAAGCTGGCCGAGATTGGGGAGAAGTACAGCCTTTCCAAGACGGGCGTGGCCGCCGCGTGGATCCTTCGTCATCCCGCCAATATGCAGCTGAGCGCGGGCACGATGACTCCTACGCGTCTGACGGACATTTGCCGTGCCGCAGACGTCACACTCACTCGCGCCGAGTGGTACGAGATCTACCGCGCCGCGGGGCACTGTCTGCCATAATGTCGATGAACCCATATCTTAAAAATCTCGAAAAGATCGAATTCGTCGTGACTTACGCCTGCACGGGGCAGTGCAAGCACTGTTCCGAGGGAGAGCACGCGTCTTGCGACGAGCGGATCGATCCCGGGATTGCCGCCGATGCGGTGCGCAAGATCGCGGCGAAGTACGATATTAAAACCGTGATGACCTTTGGCGGTGAGCCGCTTTTGTACACGGGCGCGGTCTATGCGATCATGATTGCCGCCAAAGAACTGAACATCCCCAAACGACAGGTCATCACCAACGGCTATTTTTCAAAGAATGCGGACAGGATCCGTGAGGTCGCGGAGCAGCTTGCCGAGTGCGGCGTCAACGATCTGATTTTGTCGGTTGATGCGTTCCATCAGGAAATCATACCGCTTGACGTGGTGAAGCAGTTTGCGACGGAAGCAAAGAAGTGCGGCATACCGATTCGCCTCCAACCTGCGTGGCTAGTGAGTGCGACTGATGACAACTCATAC
>JAZLCA010000060.1:0-6388 GCA_045613985.1 Eubacteriales bacterium
CGCGGACCTCAAAATATTATTCAACCTTCGCCATGTATTCCTTTTGATCGTCCGACAAAACGTCAATCTTCACGTTCATCGACTCCAGCTTGATGCGGGCAACTTCCTCGTCAATCTCACGAGGCACCGCATACAGCTTGTGCTGCAGAGTACCCTCCGTCTTGACCAGGTACTCCAAGCCCTTGGCCTGAATGGCAAACGACATATCCATGATCTCGGCCGGGTGACCGTTGCCTGCCGCCAAATTGACCAGACGTCCCTCGGCCAACAGGTTGAGGGTGCGGCCGTCGGGCAGATGATAGCCCGTGATGTGGGGCTTGCGCTCGTAAACCTTGTCCGACATCTCGGCCAGCGCCGTCTTGTCGATCTCGACGTCAAAGTGACCGCTGTTAGCCAAAAGCACGCCGTCCTTCATGACTTCAAAATGCTCGCGGCGAATGACGTCGCGGCAGCCGGTCAGGGTGACGAAAATGTCGCCCAGCTTGGCCGCTTCGTCCATAGGAAGCACGGTAAAGCCGTCCATAATGGCCTCGATCGCCTTGATGGGATCGATCTCGGTGACCACAACGACCGCACCCATGCCGCGTGCGCGCATGGCAAGACCGCGACCGCACCAGCCGTAGCCGGCAATGACGAACACCTTGCCTGCGATCATGAGGTTGGTAGGATTCATGATGCCGTCCAGCGTGGACTGACCCGTGCCGTAACGGTTGTCAAACAGGTGCTTGCAGTCGGCGTCGTTGACGTCGATCATGGTGTAATCGAGAAGACCTGCCGCCTCGCGGGACTGCAGGCGGTGAATGCCTGTGGTCGTCTCCTCGCATCCGCCGATGAGACGGTCGCCGTACTCGCGGCACTCGCCGTGAAGCAGGGCGATCAAGTCGCCGCCGTCGTCGATGATGAGGTCGGGATGGCAGGACAGGGTGGCTTTCAGATGCTCGGTGTATTCTTCGTCGCTCACGCCGTGGCGGGCATAAACCTCAAAGCCGGCTTCGTCGATTGCCATGGCGGCGGCTACGTCATCCTGCGTCGACAGCGGGTTGCAGCCGGTCATGACCACGCGCGCTCCGCCCGCCCGCAGAGTTTTGGCAAGATAAGCGGTCTTGGCTTCCAGATGGATGGACATGGCGATGGTCTTGCCTGCAAAGGGCTTTGTCTTTTCAAATTCCGCGCGGATGCGGTTCAAAATGGGCATATAGTCGGCTACCCAAGCGATTTTATCTCTGCCCGAGGGGGCGAGGTTTGCGTCTCTGATGTCACTCATGATTAAAATCCTCTCTTTTTATGTTTTGATGGGATGCCGCGCGGAGTTGGCGGCGGTATTCACTGGGCGATTGCCCCATTTGCTTGGAAAAGGAGCGATTGAAGGTGCGAAGGGTGTTGAATCCCACCTGCGCCGCGATGTCCGTCACGCTCTCGGATGTGGCACGGAGCAATCGGCAGGCCTCGGTGACACGGAGCGAATTGACGTAATCGTTGAAACGGATACACAGGCGGTGGCTGAACAGATGCGAGATGTAATAGCGGCTTAGGTGCAAGTTTTGCTCCAGCAATTCCAGCGAAAGATCGCCGGAGAAATTATGCGCGCAGAAGTGGACGATGGCGCGAATGGCGTGGGAATCCTCCGTGCCGGTTTTGGTCAACTCCACTCGCTCGAGCAGCTGACCGAAAAAGGCCAAGAGAAGCCCGCGGATGGTCACCTCGCGTAAAGGCGTGGCCTGATGGGATACGGCCTGCATCTGTGAGAGCAGGGGGAACAGATCCTGCACGCCCTTGATTCGGGGGCTGTCCGGCAGTTTGCCCGAAAAAATGTCGGAAAGCTCGGGCATCATGTCGGGGTGAACGATGAAGAGTAAATATTTTTCCGGTTCGATCCTCTCAAAGCGATGGACCTGGTTGGGAAAGGCGATCACGACGTCGCCGGCCTGTGCTTCTTGCTCGGCAGAGTCAACGAATACTCGCATTTTTCCTTCGAGCAGATAGAAAAACTCAATATGGACGTGCAGATGGGCGGCGCAGGCCAAAGGGTGGGTGCCGCCGTCGTCGTCACGGCAATAAAAATCCACCGTTCTGTTTTCGTATGGAATACTGCTCACGCGCTCACCTCCCCGTAACGGATATTATCATAACATAAAGGAGGGATAATTGCAAGGGATTTGGCGGAAAAAGCAGAGCAAGGCGGTGTTTTTATTGCATCTTCTCCTTCCTGTGGGGCGCGGCGGCGGGCATGGCGGGATTTTTTGCGCGATCCCTTGGGGGTGACCGCACCCGAGCAAGCTCGCCTCCCGCCCGCGTTCCAATCAAATTCCCATCCTTGCGGGGCGCCGAGAACGCCGCCTTCTGCGGCAGAACGGGTGCCGCCGTTATCCTTTGACCAGATTCGCCTCGATGGGGGCGTTGCTTTGGACGCTTGCCGCATTTTCCAGTGTCGTGCGGGCGATGGCATCCAACGCCTCGTGGGTTAAAAATCCCTGATGCGAGGTTACGACAACGTTGGGAAAGGACAACAGGCGCGAGGTGATGGAGGATTCCAAAATATCGTCCTCCCGATTTTCAAATACGTTATCGTTTTCCTCCTCGTAAACGTCCAATCCCACCCCGAAAAAGCGGTGGGCGCGGATGCCCGCGATGAGATCGGTGCTGTCCACCAGGGCGCCGCGCGAGGTGTTGATGAGAATACAGCCCGGCTTGAGACGCTCGATGGTGTCCTTGTTGATCATGTGGAAAGTCTCTTTTGTCAGAGGACAGTGAAGCGAGATCAGATCTGCCGACGCGAGCAGCTCGTCCAATTCAACGTAGCGAACGCCCTGGGCAATGAGCTGCTCGTTGGGATATTTGTCGTAGGCCAACACCTGCATACCAAAGCCGCGGCAGATGCGGCACATGGCCGCGCCGATCTTACCCGTGCCGACGATGCCCGCGACTTTGCCGTGCAAGGTCTGTCCGGTCAGGCCGACCAGGCTGAAATTGTTTTCCCGCACCTTGATATAGGCCTTGTGGATCTTGCGGTTGACGGCCAGGGCCAGCGCCATGGCGTGCTCGGCCACCGCCTCGGGAGAATATCCCGGCACTCGCAAGACGGTCATGCCAAATTCATCTGCGGCGTGGATATCCAGTTGATTAAAGCCGGCGCACCGCAAAAGGACGGTCCGCACCCCGGCTTTATACAAAAGAAACAGCATATTTCTCCCTAGATCGGCGTTGACAAAGGCGCAAATGGCATCATACCCTTGCGCCAGGCGGGCGGTTTCGGGGGTGAGGTCCGCCTCGATATAGTCGAGCGTGATGCCGGGATAGTCCGGCAGGTAGGCGTCGAAGCTCTCGCGGTCGTAGGGCTTGGCGTCGTAAAACAAAATTTTCATAAAAAAGTCCTTCCTTTTCTTTATACGTCAAGTATGTGGCGCGGCGCCGAAATTCATACGCGCGGGGGATTTTCTTTGAGTTTGTAATTATACCATAACATTACGGATTATGCAAGAAAGATCGCGTCTCCAATCGGTCTTGACAGGCGATGTGCGGTATGTTATACTGAAAACGTAAATAAAAATATAATTTTTTAAAAAGCAGGAAGATTTTCGCTTTTTTTGCGTCTTATATAACAGAGGCATTGAAAATAGAAGCATAAGGAGGAATATCCGATGAAAAACTGTACCAACCACCCCCGATTCCGCATCACATCCCGGTTGCTTTTGTTGATGCTGTGCGCCGGCTTATTCCTGTCCGCTTGCGCCCGGCCAAACGAGCCCGAGCAAATTCAATTCCCGCCCTCCGCGACCGATCCGGCCAAGGATTTGCCGGAGAGTGACGCGCAACATCCGCCGCTATCCGAAAATCTCACGCCCGTGACCCACGAGCGCATCAGCCACGTGGGCAACGTACGCGCCATTTGCCTGGACGATCGCTACCGGGACGAGAGCTGTCAGTCCGTTGTCGTCTCGGTTTCCACGCTTTCCTATCAGTCCCATGATCTTCTTCGCCTGTATTTTTCGCAGTCCGACAACCAGCTGATCGGCCTTCGCGTTCTGGGACGCGACATCACGCCGACGGCGAACGAGAACGGAACTCTCTTTTATTGCCTGGATATGCAGGCTCTTGGCGTAGACGTGACGGGATATGGCTACGGTTGGGAAGAACTGTGGATTCAATTCTTCTTTTCCCCCGGCAGTCTGAAGGAGGACCAAGCGTATCCGATGATGGTCGAGGCGCACTATGAAGGGGATTGTTATCGGAGAGAAGTGAAGCACGTGTTTGGCGAGCGCGGTTTGCCGGAAGATTCTCTCTCGCTCGTATCCTCTTCTCGTGTGTATGCGTCGCTGTCTCAGCTATACGAACAAACCAACGTCAAAGACCTTCACCTGCCCGCCTCGGTCGTGTGTATGCAGGTGGAATGTCGGAATGCGGGCGATTTGCTGCAATACGATCCGGCAGACAACCAAGGAACAATCTTTATCCAGCAGGTGTCCGAAGGGTACTTGGAGCAGGAAATGGATCGTTATAAAGATTTTTATAGCAAGCGGGTGATTCACGAGAAGGACGGCATCACTTACTACATCATTGGATCCTGGGCCACCTGCGGCGCCCCGCCGATACCGGACAGCTACAGCATTTACTGGCAAATCGGAACAACGTACTACCATTGGTATCTCTTTAATCTGACCAGCTTTGAAGAAGCCATTGCCCTGACGGAGGATCTGAAAACGTTTCCGTCTGCACAAAATTAATATGTCAGGCAGGGCAAGAAAGCAAAAAAATCTTGCCTTGCGAACACATCTTGGGCGTGTGCTTATGCGCCCAAGATGGAGGGGCGTTGTTCAGACAAGCACCCCCGACGGCTATCCGAAAGCCGTCGGGATGCAAGGGAGTTCCCAGGGGGAACGCCTGGGTTTCTTTCTTGGCTACTTCTTGGGAAACGCCAAGAAGTAGCATCAAAAGCCGGCACACCGAGCGCGCGAAGCTGGGCGAGGCCCAAGGAGACGTTGTTGAAAATTTAGCTAAACCTTTCCCTCGCGGTCTTAATGACCGCGTTTCGCAAGCAAAAATGGGAAAGTTTCCGGATTGGCTTCACAATCGGTTCGAGTTCGGCTTGCCAAAACAAAAGGCAGAGCAATTTGCTCTGCCTTTTGTTTTGGTACACCAAGCCGGACTCGAACCGGCGACACCCAGCGTCGGAGGCTGGTGCTCTATCCATCTGAGCTACTGGTGCGTCACAACCAGTAGTATATCACATTTCCCTGCCCTTTGCAAGCCTTTTGATGAAATTTATCTCCAAAATCCCACCCAGAAACTGGAAATATATGGAAATCGCAGGGCAACGATCGTGTCACCCTGCGATTTTTCTTTGATTTTTTTATTACTTGAACGCCCCGATAAAATTATCTGCCAATTTGATCATTTCGGGCAACAGCCAGCAAACCAGTGCGGCAAAAATGAGGCAGCCGGCAATGGTGAAGGCGAACACCATCGGGTTGGTTCCCTTCTGGTTGAAATGGGTGACGGCGCCGAACATTTTTTCTTCGGGAATGTAGAAATGATCCGTCTCAAAATTGTATTTGTAGGGGATCTCCCGCCACTTTTTCTTTTTGTTGGCCGGATTTGCTTCAAACGCGGCCTTTTTCTCGGCCATGGAGGCAAGATATTGCTCTTCCTCGACGCAACGCACCACACGCTTGAGTGCCGTGCCGCTCCGAAGATCCTGCTTGATGGCCGGGTTGCGGATGAGACCTAACTCAACCAGTGTCTTGGCCTCCTCGGGCTTGTTGGCGTTTTCGCGGTCGAGGGCGCGGACCAGGTCTCCCAGCGTACGCTTTTGAAACATGGATACGGCCGCCGCGATGATGATGCCCAGAAAAACTGCTACGATCACGGCGCGCACCGAGATCAGGCCGCCCTTGCCCACGCGAATGTTCTCGTATTGATATTCCTCAAATCGGACGGTAAAATATTTGTCAACGAAGTAGTCCCACAGTTCGCGGAACAGCGAGGGCTCCTCTGACGCAGAGAGAAATCGGATTCCTGAAAACAACGGCATACAAAGGCTCCTTTCATTGGTTTTTGTCGAATTTTGTCGATATCAGTTCTTGCGGATGATATCGGTGCCAAGGTACTTGCGCAGAACCTCGGGAACGATGATATCGCCGTCCTTGGTCTGATTCTGCTCGACCAGTGCAGGCAGAATACGGGAGGTAGCCAGACCCGAGCCGTTGAGGGTGTGAACGTACTCGATGTGACCGTCGGCGCGCTTGACACGAATGCCGCCGCGGCGTGCCTGATAGTCACGGGCGTTGGAAACGGAAGAAACTTCCTTGTAACCGTTCATGGACGGAATGTTGATCTCGATATCGTAGGTGCGGGCCATGGAAGCCGAGCAGTCCTCTGCCGCCAGCTTGAC
>JAZLCA010000061.1:0-40156 GCA_045613985.1 Eubacteriales bacterium
ACCGCGTTCAGCAGCTGCTCGAACATTATGAAAAGCTCGCGGACCGCGACAATCTGCGGATTCATTTCATTGGTTCGCTTCAGAAAAACAAGGTCAAGTACATCGTCGACAAGGTGTGCATGATCCACTCGCTCGACTCCCTCTCACTAGCCGAGGAGATCGAAAAGCGCTGTGCTGCCATTGGCCGCGTCATGGACGTTTTGGTCGAGATCAACAGCGGTAAGGAGGAAAGCAAAGGCGGGATTTTACCCTGCGAAGCAGAAGAGTTCTGCCAAAAATTGGAAGCATTTCCCCATCTGCGGCTGCGCGGGTTCATGACAATGGCCCCCAAATGCGAAAATTTAGCACAATATCGCAAATATTTTGGAGAAACTTATCGCCAGTGTCTTGACATTTGGCAAAAAAAATTAGATAATATAGGTAGTATGGAAATTTCGTCTTCCCAAACCGCTCCCGTGATTTCGATGGGAATGTCGGGCAGCTTTGAGGAGGCGATCGCCGAGGGCGCAACCATCGTTCGCGTCGGGGGAGCATTGTTCCGCGACGAAAGCTGATAGACGCGCTCACAAGTCAAAAAAGAAATCAAAGAAAGAGAGATAACAACTATGGCACTGAACGATCTGTGGAAGAAATTCATCCGCGACGACGAACCCACCGAGGACGAGGATGCGTCCTACTATCGCCCTCGCAAAAAGGCGGAGGCTCCCTCTCTCATCGACGAGCCCGATGACGATGCATTCCGCGCGCCCAAGACGAGAACGGGTGCTGTCCGCATGGCAGACGACAACGACTACGACGATCTGATCGACGAAGAGCCCGCCTTCGGTCAGGCTCCCGCTAAGCCCCGCTTCAAGAGAGTAATGGTCACCAACATCAAAACGGCAGAGCACGCCGTAGATCTGATTGTAAGCAAGTACGTCGTACTTGTCAACACCGAGCAGGCATCCGACGAAATGCTGCTGGCCGTCCGTTGCTACATTGCAGGTGCGATCCGCGCGCTGGGTGCGCATATCACTCCTTTGGACGATGAAAATTCCTTCATCTCCATCGAGCCCTTCGACGCTACCCCCTATCTGCCCGCACAGGACGAGGCAGGCGAAACCGAGGAAGATCTGATCTGATCGGCAATTCTTGCAAACCGCATCCCGACACGGCGGCTTCATGACACAGTGGAGCCGCCTGATTTTTACACGCTTTGGAAAGGAGACTCCGGACATGACCGCTGTCGTTGCCGTTTTGGTGGGCGTCGTGCGCACCGCCCTGTACGTCATCAATCTTGCCATGCTGGCCCGCGCCATTCTGTCCTGGTTTCCCTTGGACGAAGAGAGCCGCCTGGTTGGTATTTTGCTTTTGCTGACCGAGCCGTTCGTCCATCCCATTCGCTGCATTCTGGAGCGGTTTGAAACCTTCCGCAATTCTCCCATCGACCTTTCCTTTACCATCGCCGCCACCCTCATTCTTATGCTGACCATATTCATCTAAGGAGTGACTATGCCTGTAGCCAAGGACGACGAACTTTCCCGTCTGCTTGCCCACGTGGGTGAGCTTTGCGACCGTGCCGAGCGCGGTCAGACCGAATATACCGCATATTTGACGCCCCGCGAAGCCAAGCACGCCCAAAGACTGCTTGTCGCACAGGGACAATGGCACCGCGCGCGGCTGTGGGGAGGCTATCCCGACGCCGAGCGCGTTTGTTTGTTGCTGTTTCCCGATTACGTGGCCGACATGATCGACAAGAGCGCCTGGCAAGACACACCGGTGGACGAGCTGTTGGCACTGGCGGGAGAGGAGTCGCCCTTGGCGGCCATTTCCATTCGCGCCAGCGGCTACCGCAATCTTTCGCACCGCGACTATCTCGGCTCGCTGCTTTCGTTGGGACTGGAGCGCGAGGTGCTGGGTGATATCGCCATCAAAGACGAGGAGACGGTGGTATTCTGCACCGCTCGCATTCTGCCCTTTTTACTCTCGAGCGTCGAGCGTATCGCGGGCGACGCCGTGCGGGTAAAGGAGGCCGTCGTGCCGCCCGATTTTGACCGCGGTCAAAAATATCAGCCCATCCGCGACACCATCGCCTCGCCCCGTTTGGATTGCATCGTGGCTGCGCTGTGCAATTTCTCACGTGGAACCGCGCAGGATGCCGTACGCACGGGATTGGTTGAGGTGGACTACGACTGCGAGGAGCGAGTGGATTTTGTGGTAGACATTCCCTGTGTGATCTCGGTGCGAGGTGTGGGAAAATTCGGCCTGCGCTCGCTGGGCTCCCCCAACCGCCGAGGACGGCTGCCTTTGATAGCAGATAAATATATATAACAAACAATCGGTCACCCGAAACGGTGACCGACTTTTTTTGTTTTGGTGCCCTCGGGCAGATTGATATGTGTGGGGGTTCGGATTCTGGCATTGTTTGGCACTGCTTTTTATGATATTATTCTCCTGCCCGACACTCCGCGCCATCCAACAAAGGAGGATTTATTTTGAACCAGGAAGATATCATTATTCATCTGACCGCCAACGAGCACGACATCGCGTCTTTACGCGACCGCGTCAGCAAGATCGAGTGGCAGGTCGATGCCATCAACCGCCTGACCGTGTCGGTCAATACCCTTGCCGCCGGGGTGCGTGATCTGATGGAAAGCCAAAAATCGCAAAACGACCGCCTGAGCCGTCTGGAATTGCGTCCCGCCAAGGAGGCGCGCGACATTCGCCGCGAGCTCGTCCGCGCCCTGATTTCAGGCATAACAGGCATTCTCATCGGCGCGGTTGCCGCACTGTTGAGTCATACGTAAGGAGGAAATCTATGAACCAAATATTCAAAAAGCTCACGTCTCGCAAATTTTTACTGTCTGCCATCGGTATGCTCTCGGGCATTGCCGTTTTGTGCGGCGCGGATGCCGACGTGGTCTCCATTTTATCCGGAGCTGCCATGACGATCATTCCGGCGCTGGCCTATTGCATCATCGAAGGCCGCATCGATGCGGCGGCGGTCAAGCAAGCATCGGCGGCGCTGGGGGATGCCGCCCTTTCGCTCGGTGCAAGTGACGCGATACGCGATGTCATCGACGCGGCGGGAGAGATGCTTGCCGCTTCTTCGGAGCAGGCGCAACCGTAAAAAAGGGGGAAACCGCTTGTCGGTTTCCCCTTTTGTTTCATTGGATGATCATTTGGTTTCTTTGTCCTTGTTTTCCAATCCCAGTGCTTTTTCCTGTTCATGCTTCTTTTCAATGCGGATTTCCCATTGGATCAGGAAGGTCATGGCCGCGCGCAACAGCACGATCGCGCCGAGAATGAGCAATTCTTCCCACTCACGCACGATAACGGTACGGAGGAGCTCGCTTCCCAGCTTAAACTCCAGCGTCAGGGCGATACCCTCGGCCAGATCCAAACGGACGCGATCATGGCGGCGCATCAGCCCAAAAACGGCCTTTAATACGGTATGAACCAAAATGCCGATACCGATCAACTCAATGAGCAAGATAATGTAAGAAACTCCAATGTCAAAAAATTCCAGAATTTTTCCGTACAATTCCATACAAAATCTCCTTGTTTTTGGGCGAAAAATCAGAACTTAACGCGCAGCGTCAGGATCTGCTTGGGTGCAACGGACAGCTCTGCCGTCTTGCGAGGTGCGCTCAGCTCTTTTACCTTTTGCTCGGCCAGATTGACCTCTTGCAAGGATGCAACCTTTTGACCGAAGCGCAGCTTGAAATCAACGGGCTTGGAGGTGCTGTTGTACAGACGGATGATATAGGACCCATCCATAGCCTCCGCGCCCTTGCAGGCCGACAGGATCATTGCATTCTCCACCGTCTCGTCGGTAATGCGGAACAAAGTGAAGTCGCGAGGAATGACCACCTCGGCGCGCTCCAAGGGACGATAGAACAGATCGGGCATACCGGGACCCTGTACGAAGGGACGGCCGCCGATGAACTTGTTGCGGTCAACGCTCTGCACGGCCGTGTAGGGCTTGCCCATAAACTGCTGTGCAAGTGCGGCAACGCCTGCCGTTTCGTGATCGCCGGCGTAAGGATAGAGCGCCAGGTGATAGTTCTGCTCGCCAAGGCACACGCCCTCGGGAGTCACCCACTCCTGCTCCATGGTATCCTCGCCCTCTACCGTCGCGCCGGTGATGCGTCGAACGGAGCGGAGCAGCGTCAGAGCCAGCGTACCCTCGTAATCGTCCGTCATATGCTCGTACTCGTACAAGCCGCAGTTCATGACGGCAAAGCCGTGCGATGCGTCGGGAGCGTCGATACCGACGAAATCGGTATTGGGATGCGTCTTGTCGTCGTTGTACTTGCTGATCTTGGTACGGGTGACGACGTCGTAGGGCTGACCGGCATAGTTGACGTCGGTCGCAATACCGGTAGGCAGGCACAGGCGCAGACGGTGGCGGATGCACTGATTGTCGATGCGGATATCCACGCCCAGCATCTTGTCGCCCTTGCCCAACGTCAGCACAACGTCAAAGTCAACGGTGCCGCTGCCGATCGGGCGATCGATCTTGATGCGGTAGGTGATGCCTCGCTTCTGCAACAGAGGAGTATCCTCGATCACGCGGGCCTTGGCGCGGGCACCCAGACTCGTGACGATCTCGCTGCCATCGTTTTCGTAGTAGTTGTAGGACGAGCCGCGATCAGCGTTGTCCTCCATCCAAAGCAGGTTCTGATAAACCTTGCCCGTCTTTTTGTTTTTAAGATCAATGGTACCGTTGTTATGAATGGTAACCTTGAGATATTCGTTTTCCATGTGATACGCGGACTTGCGACGCGTTTCCGTTACAGCGAGCGTACCTTCGGCAGGCGTTACCACCAGGATGCGGTAGCTCATGCCCTCAATGCTTGCGCGATAGCGAACGGTGTAGCGGTTGATCTGCTTGCCGCCGGGCAGATTGATGGGGCTGAGGATGCGCTTGCCGAGATTTCGGATCACATCGACAACCTCAAAAGGAATATTCTTACCCTTGGTATCGGACAGGGTGAAAGCACCCGTATCCTCCTCGACGGGAATGTCGATGACAGCCTGCATCACGCCGTCGTAGGTCAGGGGCGTAGTGTTTAGATTGGCGATCAGATACTGACGATCGTTCAAGCCCTCGCGGTCGATGTGGGAAAGCAACAATTCGCCACCGCGCGAGATCAGATCGGTCGCGTTTTCCTCGATGCGCTCGAAACGGTCCATCATGTGATTGTGGACCGCGTCCACGGAGCAACCGCAGATGGAGTCGTGGGGATGGTTCTGGATGAGCACCTTCCACATATAGTTGCCGTATTCCTGGGGGAAATCGCCAAGTCCCAACGAAGCCGTCAGGGCATACAGCGGTTCAAACGTCTTTTCCAGCATGGCCTGCATACGGGCATTGTACTGCTTCAGATAGATGCGCGAGGCCAGCGTACCCGTCAGCACGTTGGCGGCACCCAAATCGCGGAACTCGCCCTGATAGGTGGTCAATTCGGCACCGGTCTCGGCAATCTCGTCCTTGACACGCTGAATATACTCGGGCATGGTGTCCTGGAAGAAGGCCTCGTCTTCGTTCAAAAGAGGCTGTACCTTCTCTATGATCTCGGACAGATCCTCCTGGGCCTCCAGGTGATCCACGCCGTTCATCATCAAAAAGTTGTTGGTCTTGCCGCGGGCGGCACAGGCCTCGCCTCTCATGCGGGCCAGGGCCAATGCTCCTGCGGGATCGGCCGAAAAGCGCTGGGCGTTGTTGTACCAAGCGAACATGTGCTCGCACAGAATGCGGGAACCGTCCTCGCTCTGCCAGTAGAACTGCGACTCGCCACGGGCAAAGCCGCGGCCGAAAATGCAGTTATCCAGACCGTAGCGGTAAAGGATCTGGGGCAACTGCGAGCAAAGACCAAACTGGTCGGCGGCATAACCCACTTGCATACAGCCCCCGAAATCGTTGGCAATCTTGGTGCCAATGAGCAGGTTGCGCACCGTTGCCTCACCCGAGGTCAGATGGAAGTCGTTCTGTACGTACCAAGGACCAACGAGCAGTCTGCCCTCCTTGATGTAGCCCTCCAGCTGTTCCCGGCGGGTAGGACGGATCTCCAGATAGTCCTCCAGGACGATGGTCTGGGCGTCCAGGTGGAAACGGTAGCCGGGATCGGTGTCCAAAATGTCGAGCAGGTGATCCATCAGATCAACCAGGCGCATACGGAAGTTTTCCAGGGGCAGATACCACTCTCTGTCCCAGTGGGTGTGCGAAATGATACAATATTTTTTGGTATCCTTGTTCATAGCACGGTTCCTTTCGTCAATTAAAAAGATTTAAGTAATGTGTAGCAATTATAACAACGCCGGGAAGAAGTAGGCGTCATAGATCCAAAGAAAGATGACGGCGACGATCAGTATTTCGCGCAGGATCATGCGAACGATACTGCCCGGGAGGTGAAAGCCCCAACGCGTCCGCCGTTCCATGGTAGCGCGCGGCTGTGTGGCCAACGAGAGAGCACCGATGACACACACCGTCACCGTCAGTACGATGCCGTCGGCAACGCTCGCCACGCTCACGCCCGCAAGACAAAAGGCAAACAGGGCCGCGTGAAGAACCGTCGTGCAAATCAGAAGCAAAAGCGCAAGCAAATGGAAAAAATATCCTCCGCCTTCGTCCAGCTTCGCCTTTTTGCGAGCCGCACCGTACAGAATACGGGAGCGAAACGATGACAGATGCTCATTGTAATACGCCGCAGAGCAACATTTACGCACGCGCAAGGTGATCATGGAGCGAACGTCAAAAAAGTAGCACAGCCAACAAAAGACGAGGCAGAGAGAGCCGAACACGTGCGGTCGCGTCAGCCCGCGCGGAAGCGCAAAAAAGAGATCTGCCAGCCATTGATTCACACGTATCCCTCCCTTGCTCGCATCATTATTGTTAAGTATAACAGATTTTTCGCCATTTGAACAGTAGGAAATGAAAATTTTTCACAATAATTTGTGCTTTTTTTGCGTCGCGCGGAAAATATCGAAAACTTTTTGGAAAAATTCAAAAAAACACTTGAAAAATACCGCCGACTAGTGTATAATACCCCTTGCCCCGGAGGCATAGCTCAGTTGGTCAGAGCGTTCGGTTCACATCCGAGAGGTCATAGGTTCGAGCCCTATTGTCTCCACCAAAACGAAAAACCACCCATCAGGGTGGTTTTTTCGTTTTAGTGAGATATATCGGGTGAGAACCTATGTGAAAGAATCTCTTTTTGGCCAACGGCCACAAAGGGATTCTTTCTGCGCTCGCGCGACAGCGCGAGGGCGGGGGTTCGAGCCCTGTCGCGCGGAGCGCGACCTGCTTCAAATCTTTGGTTCTAACGCCTCATCCACCGCTGTCGCGGTCCCCCTTCCCCCACTGGGGAAGGCTTTTTTATTCCATCTTTTTTCGGTTCCTCTTTCGCTTTTTCTTTTTATCCAAAAGGCCAATTTCCAACAAATAGAAGAACAACGGGAATCCGGATAGAACGACACACAATCCCCCCACGATCAGCAAAAGTATTGCCAGCGACCGAGCTTCCGCCGTTGTCACATCCTCTTGAACGAAAATGATTTCCCCGTCCGCTGAGGTTATGCTGATGCAGGTGTGGGTATTAAAAAGAAACAAGCTTCCCTTCCGAAAATATCGAAATGACAGTTGCGGAAAAGCATTCCAATCCGTGCCAGTCTCATCGACATATTCGGGTGCAACTGAAATCACGTCTCCATTATCCAAAGCAAATCTATAGCTTGTATTTCTGGAAAGTCTTTTTTCGTAAAACGTGTAGTTCCCTTGATATTCCAAAAAATCGGCTCGCTTCAACATCGTCATATCACGGGCAGCAGCAACAATCATCCACAAGCCAACCAAGAAAATAATTATGACGCCTATCCGCGTGGCAATTCCTTTTTTGACTTTTTGAAAACTGAATCTTGCCATAGAAAAAACCTTTCAAAGTTCTTTGGAATCCAAAACCTTTCTTTCAAGAAAGGTTTTGGTCGCCGAAGGCACTTTCGTCCCTCACTCCACCCTCGCGAAAATGAGCGGCCGTTCCTCGGGCATCTCATCCCCGATGGTGGTCGAAGCGAGCAATTTCTGCTCGGCGGCGGCAAGGCGGCTCTCGTCACAGGTGTACAGTGTAGCAAGAGGCTCGCCTGCACGAACGAAATCGCCCGTTTTGGCGCGCAGCATGATGCCGGCGGTGTAGTCGATCTGATCCTCCATGGTGTTGCGTCCCGCGCCCAAAAGCAAGCTGGCGACGCCATAGCCCTCGGTGTCAACGGCAGTGACGTAGCCGTCGCGGGGCGCCGTTACCGTGTATTCGTACGTTGCCTTGGCGAAGTTTTCGGGGTGGTAGATGACCTTGTCATCCCCGCCCTGCGCCCCCACCATGCGGGCAAGCGTTTCCAATGCCTTTCCGCTCGCAATCGACTCGCGCACCTTGGCTTCGCACTCGGCTCTGTCGCCGTGCTCGCCCGTCAGAGCCAGCATATCGGTGGCAAGAGCGATGCAAATGTCGGTCAGATCGTCGGGGCCCTGTCCGCGCAATACGTCGATGGCCTCAATGACCTCCAGCGTGTTGCCGATCGCATAGCCCAGGGGACGATCCATGTCGGTAATGAGAGCCAGCATTTTTTTGCCCGCACGCTTGCCGATATCGACCATGAGTTGTGCCAGCTTTTTGCTGTCCTCCAGCGTTTTCATGAACGAGCCGCTGCCCGTCTTGACGTCCAGCACGATGCAATCGTCGTCGGCCGCCAGCTTTTTGCCCATAATGCTCGAAGCGATCAGGGGCATGCTGTCCACCGTCGCGGTCACGTCGCGCAAAGCATACAGCTTTTTATCGGCGGGGGCAAGATTTTTGCTCTGCCCCACAATAGCAATGCCAACCTCGTTGACGATACGTTCAAAATCCTCGGTCGAAAGCGAGGTGCAAAAGCCGGGAATGGCCTCCAATTTGTCGATGGTTCCGCCCGTGTGTCCCAGGCCGCGACCACTCATTTTGGCGACCTTGACGCCGCACGACGCAACGATGGGGGTAACGACCAGGCTGGTCTTATCGCCCACACCGCCCGTCGAGTGCTTATCCACACGGATGCCGTGGATACGGGAAAAATCCAACCGATCGCCCGAATCGCGGACGGCCAGCGTCAGGGCTGTCGTCTCGCGAACGTCCATGCCGCGAAAATAGACGGCCATGCAAAAGGCGGCGGCTTGATAGTCGGCCACCTCTCCTTTGACGTAGCCCTCGATAAAGGCGCGGATCTCCTCATCGGAAAGAGATTGTCCGTCCCGTTTTTTCTTGATGATATCGTATGCTCTCATATCGATCACCTCACAAGTCGTCCTTGGTAAAGGAAAGGGGTAAGATCTCATCCAGGCGATAAGCCTTGACGCCCTCGCCCGCGGCCAGAACGACTTCAAAATCGGAGGTACAAAATTCAGCCATCACCTGACGGCAAATGCCGCAGGGGGCGCAGGTATTGCCGATCTCTCCCCTTCGCCCGCCCGCGATGGCAATGGCGGCAAACTCGCGCTCACCCTCGCAAACGGCGGTGAAAAAGGCGGTGCGCTCGGCGCAGTTGACGGCACCGTAAGCGGCGTTCTCGATGTTACAGCCAAGGTAAACCTTGCCCGATTTCGTCAACAGAGCGGCCCCCACGGTAAAATCGGAATAGGGAGCGTAGGCTCGCTGACGGGCGGAAACGGCTAATTCGTATAATTCTTGATGGTTCATGTGGTACCCCCGGTGGGAAAAATTTGGATTCATGCTAAAATTATTACAACTTTTCCTACGGACGCGCATACAGCTTCGCGCTGCGCTGTGCCGGCTTTTGATGTACTTTCTTTGTCCCTGAACAAAGAAAGTACGAAAGAAAATAACGCGGGCATCTAATTCATTGCTCATGGGAATGTTTTGTTACCCGCTCCCGAAGAATTTTGCAAAGCAAAATTCTTCTCATAGAACAGAAAATTTCAATCAAGGCCGAATGCCCTTAAGAAACCCGCAAGGCTTTTTACTTCCCATATCTGCCGCTCGTGTTGGCAAGATGGCGAGAGATAAATGATAAAATCTCATGTCTTTCTCCACTATCCACTTTGAAGAGCGGCACGGAAAGGGGAATCCAAGGGGGAAAGCCTTGGCGCGTTTCTTGGCTACTTCTTGCCGCGTAGCAAGAAGTAGCACAGCCGCATAGCGCGGCGCGTTGTGCCGCGCCCGTCCGTAAGAGAAGAAGTGAAAAATACAGCCTTACTCCCTTACCTCTCCCCAAAAGCTCTTACCCGCCGTATTCTCCTGCGGCAAGCCAAGAGCTTCCAGGACCGTTGCGGCAATGTCGCAAAATCCAACTCTGGTGCCAAGATCAGCCCCCTGCTTCACACCATCGCCCATCAACAGCATGGGCGTATGCTCGCGCGAATGGTCGGTCGAAGGCGTGGAAGGATCACAGCCGTGATCGGCCGTGATGATCAGCGCGTCTCCTTGGCCAAGGCGAGAGACAAATTTCGGCAGCCATGCGTCAAATCGCGTCAGCGCCGCAGCATAGCCGTCGACGTCGTTGCGATGGCCAAAAGTCATATCAAAATCAACCAGATTGACAAAGCAAAGTCCACGGAAGTCGCGTTCGGTCATGGCCAAAGCGGTTGCCATGCCTTCGTCGTTATTTCCCGTGCGGTGCCCTTCGGTGACACCCTGACCGGCAAAAATGTCGGAGATCTTACCGACGGAGATCACGTCCATGCCGTTTTTCTTGATAACGTCCAGCATGGTCGGTGCGGGCGGCACCAGAGAATAATCGTGACGGCGGGGCGTGCGCTTGAAGGGATGCTCGCCTTCAAACGGACGAGCGATGACACGGCCGACACCATGACGACCCCCAAGCAATTCGCGGGCAATTTCACAATAGCGGTACAGCTCGTCGATGGGCACGATATCCTCGTGCGCCGCAATCTGAAACACACTGTCCGCCGAGGTGTAGACGATCAGAGCCCCCGTGCGAACGTGCTCCTCACCAAAATCGCGGATCACGTCCGTACCCGAATAGGGCTTATTACAAATCACTTTTCGTCCCGTTGCCTCTTCAAAAGCAGAGATGACCTCGGGGGGAAAACCTTCGGGATAGGTGGGCAAAGGCTGCTCGGAGACCAAGCCAGCAATCTCCCAGTGGCCGATGGTAGTGTCCTTGCCGGCCGAAATCTCGCGCATACGGGCATAGGCGGCCGTCGGCGCGCTCACGCCGCCCTCGACCCCCTCGATATTGAACAGGCCCAACCCGGCAAGATTGGGACAGTCAAACGCCGGGCTCTTTCGAATCGCCCCCAGCGTGTTGCTTCCCGCATCGCCGAAAGCGGCAGAGTCGGGCATCTCGCCGATGCCGACGCTGTCCAACACGATGATAAAAAAGCGTTGGATCATAAAGGTATCCTCATGCGATGTCGAGAGCGATCTCGATCATGTTGGTGAAGGCGGTCTCACGCGCCTGCGCCGTCATGTTGACGCCCTCTTTGACGAACGAGTCACTAACGGTGCAAATGCACAGTGCCTTTTTACCGGCGCGGGCAGCGGTGCAATACAGGGCGGCCGATTCCATCTCGACACCAAGTACGCCCATTTTTGCCCAATCCATGTCGCTGTGCGCGTCATCGTAGAAAATATCGGACGAGAAAATGTTACCGACCTTGTAGTTGACACCCTTGGCGGCGCAAGCATCGGCGGCCGCGCGCAAAAGACCAAAGTCTGCGATAGGCGCAAAGGTGCCGGGCAGGCGGTACTGGGTAGCAAAGTTACCGTTGGTGCAAGCACCCATGGCCAGCACGATATCCAGAATATTCAAATCGGGATCGAACGAGCCGCACGAGCCGACGCGAATGATATTTTCGACGCCGAACGAGTTATAAAGCTCATAAGAGTAAATGCCGATGGAGGGCTGACCCATGCCCGACGCCATAACGGACACACGCTTGCCGTTATAGTAGCCGGTATAGCCCTGCACGCCGCGAATGTTGTTGACCAGCTTTGCATCGGTCAGAAAATTCTCTGCGATGAATTTGGAGCGCAGAGGGTCACCGGGCATCAGCACGGTTTTGGCGAAATCGCCTTCATTTGCAAGAATATGGGGAGTTGCCATAATAAATTCTCCTTTTCAGGTGTATTTGCATATTATTTGCGCGGGCGAACACCGTTCGCCCCTGCGGAAAGATCAATATTTTGCGTCGCCGGCCGTACCGTCCTTGACGATACGAACGACACGGCTGGTACCAAGGCGATCTGCGCCCAGCGTGATCATGTCCTCGGCATCGACCAGGCTGGAAATACCGCCCGCCGCCTTGACCTTGACCTCGGCGCCGACGTTCTCTCTCATGAGCTTGACGTCCTCGCGGGTAGCTCCGCCTGTCGAAAAGCCGGTGGAGGTCTTGATATAATCCGCGCCCGCCTCGGTGACGATGCGGCACATTTTGATCTTTTCCTCCTCGGTCAGCTGACAGGTCTCAATGATAACCTTGAGAATATGGTCGCCGCAAACCGCCTTGATGGCCTTGATCTCGGCGAGAAGCTCTTCGTCGCGGCCATCCTTGAGGTCGCCCAGGTTGATGACCATATCGATCTCGTCGGCACCGTCTGCGATGGCCTCTTTGGTCTCGAAGCATTTGACAGCGGTGGTATTATATCCGTTGGGAAAACCGATGACGGTGCAGATGCACAGCTTGTCCCCGACGTACTCCTTGGCTCTCTTGACAAAGGACGGAGGAATGCAGACCGAGGCAGTACCGTAGGTCATGCCGTCGTCGCAGATCTTGCGGATGTCCTCCCAGGTTGCCGTCGTGGCAAGCAGCGTGTGATCACAGCGCGAAAGAATTTGTTTGATTTCCATAATTTATCTGCCTTTCGTTGAACTTCTTTTCTTTATTATACTGTTTTTTGCTTGCATTTGCAAGAGTTTTGCGCAAAAATCTCTTGACAGGCCTTGCCAAATGTGTTATAATACCGCCAATGGCAACGACGGGAAAGAGTAGTTTGCGGCAAGCCGAACAGAGAGCGACCGGTGGCTGAGAGGGGCACGGACTCCGCAGGCGAATACATCCCCGAGCTTCGCACCGAGCCAACACGCGTGGGGTAGGCTGCGACGGGCGCGCCCGTTAAGGCGCATGGCGTAGGCTTTCTACCCATAGAGCGAGACGCGCGTGAGCCGTTTCGGAAAAAAGGTGGTATCACGGGTTCCCCGTCCTTTGTTGGACGCGGGATTTTTTTATTTTCACCGTAAAAAAGATTACAATTTGGAGGTAAATACAATGCAAATCTACGAAGAGCTGGTCGCCAGAGGTTTGATCGCCCAGGTGACCAACGAAGAGGAAATCAAAAATCTGATCAACGAAGGAAAGGCAACCTTTTACATCGGCTTTGACCCCACGGCAGACTCTCTGCACGTCGGTCACTTCATGGCACTGTGCCTGATGAAGAGACTGCAGATGGCAGGCAACCGTCCCATCGCCCTCATCGGCGGCGGCACGGCTATGGTCGGAGACCCCTCGGGCCGAACCGATATGCGCTCCATGATGACCAAGGAGACCATTGCGCACAACTGCGATTGCTTCAAAAAGCAGATGGAGAGATTCATTGAATTCGGCGAAGGCAAGGCAGAGATGGTCAACAACGCCGATTGGCTGTTGGATCTGAACTACGTTGAAGTATTGCGCGAGGTTGGTGCTTGCTTCTCGGTCAACAATATGCTGCGTGCCGAGTGCTACAAGCAGCGCATGGAGAAGGGGGTGTCCTTCCTGGAATTCAACTACATGATCATGCAGAGCTACGACTTCTACCGTCTGTTCCAGACGCACGGCTGTAATTTGCAGTTCGGCGGCAACGATCAGTGGTCCAATATGCTGGGCGGCACCGAGCTCATCCGCCGCAAGCTGGGCAAGGATGCTCATGCAATGACCATCACCCTGCTGCTCAACTCCGAGGGCAAAAAGATGGGTAAGACGGCCAAGGGTGCCGTTTGGCTTGATCCCAACAAGACGACTCCTTACGAGTTCTACCAGTACTGGAGAAACGTCGAGGACGCCGATGTACTCAAGTGCATCCGTATGCTGACCTTCCTGCCTCTCGAGGAGATCGACAAGATGAGCTCCTGGGAGGGCGCACAGCTCAACGAGGCCAAGGCAATTCTGGCCTTTGAACTGACCAAGCTGGTTCACGGTGAGGAAGAAGCCACCAAGGCACAGACCGCTGCCAAGGCGCTGTTCGGCGCAGGCATGGACGGTGCAAACGTACCGACGGTCGAGCTGTCTGCGGCCGATTTCGAGAGTGGCACGGCAGATCTTTTGACGCTGCTCGTCAAGGCCGAGCTGGTTCCCTCCAAGTCGGAGGCACGCCGCGCGGTTGAACAGGGCGGTGTAATGGTGGCAGATGCCAAGGTAACCGACATCAAGGCAACCTTCCCTGTTGCTGATTTTGCCGAGGGCGTAATGATCCGCCGCGGCAAGAAGGCGTTTAAGAAGGTTGTTATTAAGTAATAGTCATAGAGAACGAATTGAGGGGGACTTCTTGAAAGAAGTCCCCCTCAAACTCCCTTCAAGAACTTTTAAGGAAAAGGGAGAGTTCGCTCTGACAACTTCTCCTATCCCTGTGTGGGGGAGAAACTGCGCTATTCCACAGATACTACCGCAAGAAGCGGGGCCCCTTCCCCATCTTCTCCACAATATTAGAATCACTTTAACAGACTTTGCTTTGTGCGCCTGCCGCTCGTGTTGGCAAAGCGGCGAGCGATGGATAAAAGGCATCTATGTTTTTCTCCTGACGCTCTTTGCAGAGCGGCAATGCCAGGGAAGCCCCGGAGGGAACGGCCGGGCTGACTTTCTTTCGTCCTTTCTTTGTTCAGCGACAAAGAAAGGACATAAAAGCCGCACACCGAGCGCGCGTAGCTGTGCGAGGCCGTAGAAAAAGTTGTATAAAATTCAGATTCTCCCAAAAACAAAAAACAAAACCCCCGTCTTCAACCGGAGCTTGAAGACGGGGATCTCATTATTGCTTAATTAGTCGCAAACGTAGGGCAGCAGTGCTACCTGACGTGCACGCTTGATCGCGGTGTTAACCTCGCGCTGATGCTTTGCGCAAGCACCGGAAATGCGTCTGGGCAGGATCTTGCCGCGCTCGCTGATGAACTTTCTCAGCTTTGCGGTGTCCTTGTAGTCGATGAACTCAACCTTGTCTGCGCAGAAAACGCAAACCTTCTTTCTTCTTCTCGTCACAGGACGAGGAGCGCGTGCTACGGGAGCCGCTGCATTTTCAACTTTATTATCCATGATCAACATCAATCCTCCTTATAAATTTTAAGAGCGATCGCCTCAGAAGGGCAGATCGTCGTCCGACTTCAGCTCCTCAAAACGGGGTGCATCAGCACCGATGGGAGAGGAGAAAGACGGAGTTGCATAAGCGTCGGGGGTATAGCTCTGTCCTGCACCGCTTTCGTTCTTGCTGTCGACAAACATTGCTTCGTCAACAACGACCTCGGTTGCATAACGCTTCTGGCCCTGTGCATCCTGCCAGTTGCGGGTCTGGATAGAGCCCGTCAGGCAAAGCGCGGAACCCTTGCGGAAATAACGCGCGATAAACTCTGCCGTGCTTCTCCAGGCAACGCAGCTGATAAAGTCCGCTTGGGGACCCGACTGCGACTCGCTCTTGGAAGAGAAACGGCGGTTGACAGCCAAAGTGAAGGATACCACAGACACGTTGTTCTGGGTCTGCTTCAATTCGGGGTCTGCGCAAAGACGACCGCACAGAACAACCTTGTTCAGATTCAGACTTGACATACTCGATAACGCCTCCTTTTACGGATTTAAATCGGGAATCGCTTATTCTGCGTCTGCAGCTGCGGTCTCTTCGACAGCCTCAACAGCTTCTGCAGCGGCAGCAGCAGCTTCTGCAGCAGCCTTAGCAGCGGCAGCAGCAGCCTCAGCAGCGGCAGCCTTCTTAGCAGCAGCTTCAGCGGCGTCGTACTCCAGCTTGAGAACCATGCAACGCATAACGGTCTCGTCGATGTTAGCCAGACGCTGCAGCTCTGCGGGGAAAGCACCCTCAGACTTGAACGTGAAGACAATGTAGTAGCCCTCGTTCATGTCGTTGATGGGATAAGCCAGACGGCGTCTGCCCCACTCTGCGACTTCCACGATCTCTGCGTTTGCGGTGATGGTAGAGGTAAACTTCTCTACCGTAGCCTTTGCGGCATCATCGCCACTTGCGCAATTGATGATGAACATACACTCGTAAGAACTAATGATTTTTTCCATAACTGTTTTACACCTCCCTATGGACTTTCGACCGTGCCTCTTTACTTTTTTTGCACGGTAAGGAGACGGGCGCTCCGGCACCCGTATCAAAACGGGATTATATCATATTTTCCCTTGCTTGTCAAGGGTTTTTTGACTTTTTATCAAAAAAAGTGTGCCTTTTTTCGTCATTTTGCAGAATTTTTTGTTTTTCTCTTGCCCCTATTGCAATTCTGTCCGTTTTTTTATATAATGAAAGCGGATATCAATTCTTTTTGGGAGGTCTGTATGGCAAGAAGAAAACGAAACCGTTCTAAGAAAATCTTCTCTTTCATCGTATTTTTGCTGGTTTTGATCGCAGCGACACTGGCTTATTTCCGTCCGGATCTGTTAGGTCAGGACACACCCGCGGACGAAGCCCCGCCCGTCACCGACGGCGCGACAGTGCAAGTTCACGTCATTGACGTGGGACAGGGAGACGCCATTCTTCTGACTGCGCCCAAGGGTAACATTCTCATCGATGCCGGAGATAACATCTCACGCTACGAAGATGCACTTTTGAATTACTTGAACAATCTCGGCATCAAAAAGCTGGATTACTTCATTCTGACGCATCCCCACGCGGACCACATCGGCGGCGCGGACAAAATACTGGAAAATTACGAGATCGGCACGGTCATCATGCCTGACAAGGCCGCCAGCTCCAAGGTATACGAGGCGGTATTGGACGGCATCGAGAAAAAGGACATCGACTTAGAGCTTGCCGAGGCGGGCAAGGTCTACACTCTGGGAGAATTGTCCTTTAAGATCCTCGCTCCGCTGAAGGATTACTCCGACGCCAACGATTGCAGCATCGTTCTGCGGGCCACCTTCGGCAGCGTTTCCATGATGTTCACCGGAGACGCCGAGGGCAACGCAGAGGGGCAAGCAGAAAAGGATATCGTAAAGCAATATTCTGCGAGCGAGCTTCAGTGCGACTTTTTGAAGGTCGGGCATCACGGCTCGGACACCTCCACAAGCGCCGCTTTCTTAAAGGCGGTATCGCCTAAGATCGCCGCCATTTCGGTCGGCCAGGGCAACAGCTACGGCCATCCCGTTCAAAGCACTCTGGATGCACTTACGGCCGCCGGCGTGACCGTTTATCGCACCGACGAGTCCGGCTCGCTGGTCTTTGTGTGCGACGGCAAGACCATTGAATACAGAAAATAAGCCAATACTTACCATGCACCCTGCAAAAAATACGCGGCAGGGTGCATTTTTTTGCATATTTTTGGCTTTGAAATGCAATTTTATCAAACAGCCCTTGCATTTTTGACAAAGATGTGTTATAATCAACTATTCCTATCGGGAGGTACGTGCTATGAGAATGGTTGTGAAGGTTGGAACGTCGACACTGACGCATGCCACGGGAAATTTGAATATACGCCGCGTGGGTGAGCTGTGCCGCGTGCTGGCCGATCTGAAAAATGCAGGACACGAGGTCATTTTGGTCTCGTCGGGTGCCATTGGCATGGGGGTGGGCAAGCTGGGCTTGCGCTCGCGTCCCTCCGATATGCCGACCAAGCAGGCGGCTGCCGCGGTCGGTCAGTGTGAGTTGATGTACGTCTACGACAAGCAGTTTTCGGAATACAGCCACACCGTCGCCCAGATCCTTGTGACGGGAGACGATCTGAACCACGCCGACCGACACGAAAATTTCCGCAACACCATGTTCCGTCTGTTGGAGCTTGGCGTGTTGCCCATCATCAATGAAAACGATACCGTTGCCACCACCGAGATCGCTGTGGGCGACAACGACACGCTGGGAGCCATCGTCGCCGCCGGCATCGGCGCGGACCTGCTCGTTCTGCTGTCCGACATCGACGGTCTGTATACGGCCGATCCCCATACCGATCCCAACGCCAAGCTGATCGAGGTCGTTGAGGACGTCACCCCCGACATTCTCGCCCTGGCGGGCGATCGCGGCTCTGCCCTTGCTACGGGCGGCATGAAAACCAAGCTGCGCGCCGCCACCATGTGCCGCGAGGCAGGCTGTGATATGGTCATCGCCAACGGCTCCGATCCTTCCCTGCTCTACCGTCTGGTCGAGGGCGAACGGGTAGGCACCAGATTTATTGCGAAGAAAGGTTGACACGTCATGAGATCGACCATCGAATTATTGCAGGCAGCCAAGGCGGCCAAAGCCTCGCTCTGCCTTTTGACCACAGACAAGAAAAATGAGGCACTGGCCGCCATGGCCGATGCCCTCATATCCGACACGAACAATATTCTCGCCGCCAACGCGCTGGACGTGGAGGCCTCCCGCGAAAAGCTGGGGGAGGTCATGATCGACCGCCTGACCTTGACGCCTGCCCGCTTGGAGGGCATGGCCGAGGGCATTCGCGCCTTGATCGAGCTTCCCGATCCCGTCGGGCGCGTCATTGACTCGCACGTGCGGGCGGACGGCCTGCGCATTGAGAAGGTGGGCGTTACCATGGGCGTGGTGGCGATCATTTACGAGAGCCGTCCCAACGTCACCTCGGATGCGGCCGCGCTGGCGCTCAAGAGCGGCAACGTCTGCGTTCTTCGCGGCGGCAAAGAGGCCTATCGCTCTGCCGCGGCCATCGTCACCGCGATGAAACGGGGCCTGTGCGCCGCAGGACTTGACGAAAATCTCATTGGGTTGGTCGAGGACACCACACGCGAGAGCGCCACGGCACTGATGGAGGCGGTCGGCTACGTTGACCTGCTCATTCCCCGCGGCGGCGCGGGACTCATCCGCACCTGCGTGGAGCGGGCCAAGGTACCCGTCATTCAGACAGGCACGGGCATTTGTCACGTCTACGTGGACGAAAGCGCCGACGTGGACATGGCGCTGTCCATTTTGGAGAATGCAAAGACCAGCCGCCCTTCGGTATGCAACGCCTGTGAGGTGTGCTTGGTCCACAAGGATATCGCGGCGGACTTTCTGCCCCGTCTGGACGCGCGCCTGGCAACAATGCGTGCGGAGAGCGGCAAGGCACCCGTATCCTTCCGTTGCGACGCGGCTTCTCTGCCGTTGATGCCTCACGGTGTGCCGGCAGGAGAGGACGATTTTGACACGGAATTTTTAGATTATATTTTGGCCGTTCGTGTTGTGGACGGTGTGGATGAGGCGACCGCTCATATTGCGGCTCATTCGACGGGGCACAGCGAGGCCATCGTCAGCCGCAACGAGGAAGCAATCGCTCACTTCACGACAGCCGTGGACAGCGCGGCGGTGTACGTCAACGCCTCCACTCGCTTTACCGACGGCGGCGAGTTTGGACTGGGTTGCGAGATGGGCATTTCCACCCAAAAGCTGCACGCGCGAGGTCCCATGGGCCTTTGCGAGCTGACGACCTACAAGTACGTCATTCGCGGCGAGGGGCATATTAGGTAAGAGCAACGAAAGGCCTTCGGCGACCAAAACCTTTCTTGAAAGAAAGGTTTTGGATTCCAAAGAACTTGATGGAAGGGTTCTGTTTGGAGGACTTCAAAGGCGTTACTTCAGCGGTTATGCCTTGCCGTGTGCAACCGCTGACGGAATGCTTGTACAGATTCCGCCAACACTTATGCTTCTCCTACAGCCACTTTACTGCATTGCAACGTATCCATGGGGCTCTCCTCGCTGCGCTCGGCATAAATTTGCTTTGCAAATTTACTCCGTCCCCCCCCTGCCCCATTTGACAGCAGAAAGTTGTTTAGCGTAAAAAATCATTCGATTAGAGTTTTTCGAAATTCTTAAAAACCTTTTTCCAAAAAGGTTTTTAAGCGGGTGCAGGGCAGGGCCCTGCAAGAAAGGATTTCACCATGAAATACGGATTTATCGGCGGCGGCAATATGGGCGGCGCCATGGCGCTCTCATGCGCGCGTGCCGTCGGCGCGGACCGCGTACTGTTGGTTGACCGCGACGAAGAAACAACCGCACGCCTGGCGGGCAACCTCGGCATTTGCGCGTCGAGCTATGACGAGATCGCAAAGGAGTGCCGCCTGATCTTTGTCGGCGTCAAGCCGGGGCTGGTCGCGCAAGTGCTTTCACAACTGCGCCCTGCCCTGCAGCAAAGAGGGGACGACGTGGCGGTGGTCAGCATCGCGGCGGGCGTCAAAATCGAAGATATGTGCGCGGTGGTGGGCGAGAACATCCCCGTCATCCGCATGATGCAGAATACCCCCGTGGCTTTGGGTGAGGGCATGATGGTATACGCTTGCTCGGGCGCAGCGGACGACGCTGACGTGGACGAGCTGAAAACCGCGATGTCCTGCGCGGGACGATTGGATGCCATCGCCGAGGACAAGATCGACGCGGCAACGGCCGTCATGGGCTGCGGCCCCGCCTTTGCCTATCAGTTCGTCGAGGCGCTGGCCGACGGCGGTGTCGCTTGTGGATTGACCCGCGCGCAGGCACAGCTGTACGCGGCGCAGATGCTGGCCGGTGCCGCACAGATGGTTCTGCAGACGGGCAAGCATCCCGGTGAACTCAAGGACGCGGTATGCAGTCCCGGGGGATCAACCATCGAGGGTGTGTACGCGCTGGAGCAGGCCGGCTTCCGCTCGGCCGTCATGGACGCGGTCATCGCGTCGTATGAGAAAAACAAGCTGCTCGGAAAGAAATGAGCATAGCAAAAGGGAGGACGATGTCCTCCCTTTTTTCATGCTACACCCTCTCCCACGTGCCCGCACGGCCGCGAGGGGCGGCGGGGGTGAGAAAGCCAAGATCCGCAAGTATATGCAACAGGCTATACGTCGTTTTTCCTCGGATGCCCGTCGCCTTGGCGTATTCTGCCGCGGTAAAAGGGGCGGGCAAGGCCTCGGGGGGCGGGAGAAACAGAGCTGCGTAGTCCTCGGGACACGCCAGCACGATCTCCTCGCGCAAAGCCAACGGAAAGCGGTCGTACCGCTCCGAGCCGCGTTTGCCGCCGTTACCCCAGCCGTTTTGCAGGCGGATCTCCTCGACGTCGATCAGCGCCAGCACCAGCTTGAAGCGGGGCTCGGCCAAATAGGGCGACAGCCAATACAATTCCTTGGCGATATCCTTGGCACTCCCTCTTTTGGGGGATTTGTGGGGCGACGTCATCTCGCCCGTGTCGGGATCCATCCAGGACAGATACTTGACGGCGGGAATGGGATGCACCACCGTCACGTCCAAGTCGGTCGCGCACAGATAGAAATGCAGTTTTTTAACGAGGGGGAAAAACCCGCCCGTCTGGATCTCGATGATCTCGCCCTCGTCCGTCAGAACGTCCGCGACGTAACGATCCCGCGAACGGCGGGTAGCGGCATCGGTCAGGTCGGCGTAGCATGACGTCAGCATCTCGTCGGAAAGACGAACCTCCTGGCGCGCGCCCGACGGCATATAGAAATCCTTGAGCAGGGCATGAAGCCGTTTTTCCTTGTAGGTACCGATGCCATCGCCTGCCGTCACGCCCGCGGCGGGGCGGTCGGACTGCCGCTCGCGCTCACAAAGGGCGGCAAAGCGGGCTTGGCGCGAAGCAAATTCGGGATCGATCAGATCGGGCACGGCCTCTTTTTTCTTTTTGGTCGCCATCAGGTCGCTACCCCCGCAAACTGACTGCTGTACAGCTTGGCGTACTCGCCGCCGGCCGCCAGCAAGGTGTCGTGGTCGCCCGCTTCAGCGATCACACCGTTCTTCAGAACGACGATAACGTCGGCATCGCGGATGGTGGACAGACGGTGGGCGATGATGAGCGAGGTGCGGTTCTTCATCAGGTTGACCATGGCCTCCTGGATGCGCATTTCGGTACGGGTATCGACCGACGAGGTCGCCTCGTCCAGAATCAGGATCTTGGGATCAGCCAGCACGGCACGGGCGATGGACAACAGCTGTCTTTGTCCCTGCGAGAGATTGGAGCCCGATTCGGCAAGAATGGTATCGTAGCCCTCGGGCAGACGCTCGATGAAGACGTCGGCGTTGGCCGTCGCGGCGGCACGCTTCATGTCCTCGTCATCCGCCTCGATGCGGCCGTACTTGATATTGGTGCGGATGCTGTCCGAAAACAGCACGGTATCCTGCAAAACAATGGCGATCATGCGGCGAAGCTCGTCCTTGGGGATGTCGGTGATATCTACACCGTCGACCGTGATCGATCCGCTGTCCAGCTCGTAAAAGCGGGTGAGCAGATTGACGATGGTGGTCTTGCCGCTGCCCGTCGCGCCGACGATGGCGATCTTTTGTCCCGGCTTGACCGAGAGATCGAGCCCACGAATGACGGGCTCGCCCGGGACGTAGGAGAAGTGAATATCCTTAAATTCGATCTCGCCCCGCATCGTTTCACGGTCGGGGACGGTCGTGCCCTCGTCGACCTCGTCAGCGGTGTCCATGATCTCAAAAATGCGCTCCGCACCCGCAAGAGCGGTCAGAATGGCCGAATACTGGTTGGCCACCTGGTTGATGGGCATGGTGAATTTCTTGGAATACTGCAACATGGCCTGCAACGCACCGATGGTGATGTTTCCGCGCCCCGTCAGCATCATAAAGCCGCCGACGGCCGCCACGGCCACGTACTGCAAATTGCCGATGAAGTTCATCAAAGGGCCCATGATCGAGCCCCACACACGGGCAGATATACTGCTCGTACGCAGGCCGTCGGACACCTCGCAAAATTCCTCGACCGCCTTGTTTTCCTTGCCGTAGGCAACAACGGTCTTGTAGGAGGTAACCATTTCCTCGACCTGACCGTTGAGATTGCCAAGCAGCTTTTGGCGGCGGACGAAAAATTTACGCATGACCTTACCCAGCATCGAAGACACGCCAATGGTCAACGGAATGGTCAGAAGCGACACCAGCATCATCTGCCAGCTGTAATAGATCATCATACCGACGACACCAACCAGGGTAATAACACAGGAAATCAGCGTCGTGATGGACTGTGCGATGGCGACCGAGACGTTTTCGACGTCGTTGGTCATACGCGACATGATATCGCCGTGGCTGTGACTGTCGGTGTAGGAAATGGGAAGTCCCGAGATCTTACGGAACAAGTCGTTGCGCATACTGTACACGGTTGCCTGAGATAGCTTAGCCGACAGCAAAGATTGGAACAGGCTCATCAAAGCGCCGAACACAAAGGCGATGCCCATGACGGCAAGATAGCCGAACAGAGCGTCAAGGTCAATGGTCAGCCCTTCGTCGGCCACACGGATGGTATCGATGGCCAACTGCTGGAACATGGGACCCAGAAGGTCGATCACCGTCGTCAACAGCATAAATACAAGCAGAGCGGCAAGCAACCAGCCGCTGCGGCCGATGTAGTGCATCAAGCGGCCAATGGTGCGGCGCAGATTCTTGGGCTTTTCGACGTGCATACGCGCGCCGGGACCGACGCCGGGACGGCCGGGGCGAATGTCGGGCATCGCGCCCGCAGAGCGTGGATTCTGAGGAGGATTGGGATGACGGTTCATCACATAACACCTCCTTGTGCAGCCTGGGAATGAACGATATCGAGATAAGTAGGGCTGATACGCAGCAGCTCCTCATGGGGAGCGCAGTGCAAAATGGTACCGTCCGCTTCGATGACGGCAATACGGTCGGCGTGCTTCACCGACGCGATACGCTGGGCCACCATAATAACAGTCGTATCCTTGAGCGTTTCCCGCATCGATCCCCGCAAACGGGCCTCGGTCACAAGGTCAAGCGCGGAGGTCGCGTCATCCAGAATCATGATCTCGGGACGGCGCAGCAGGGCACGGGCAATGGACATTCTCTGTTTTTGTCCGCCCGAAAGAGAGGCTCCCTTTTCGGCAATATAGGTCTGATAGCCCTCGGCAAAGCCTTCGATGAAGTCGGATGCCTGAGCGATCGCCGCCGCTTGTCCGATCTCCGAGGTATCGGCATCGTCTTTGCCCCAACGGATGTTGTTTTCAATGGTGTCCGAAAACAGTTCGCTCTTTTGCATGACGTAGCTCATCTTGCCGCGAAGATCGGACAGTTTATAGTCCTTGACGGGCTTGCCGTCGATGAGCACCTCGCCCTCGGTGGCATCGTAAAAGCGGGGGATCAGCGAGACAAGCGAGGTCTTTCCGCTGCCGGTCGCGCCAATGATGGCCAGCGTCTCGCCGCGGCGGACGTCGAGATTGATATTTTTGAGCACAGGACGGCCCGCCGTACCGGGATAGCGGAAGCCGACGTTGCGCATCGAGATGACGATATCGCCGCTCGGCTCCATTTCGTCAGCTCCGTCGGCAATGACAGGCTCGGTGTCCAGAATCTCGTTGATGCGCTTGCCCGAAGCCATCGCGCGGGAGACGGACTGAAACATCATGGTAACCATCATAATGGAGTGAAGAACATTGGTAACGTAGGTAATACCGGCCATGAGGGTACCCGTGGTCATGCCGTCCACTCCCTGACGGATGGAAATACCGCCCAGGGCAATAATAGCAAGGATGGCCAGATTCTGCACCACGTTGACAACGGGATGAAGGATGCTCATCAAGCGGAGCACGCGGTAGTTGACATCCCGCATTTCCAGGTTGGCGCGGTCGAAGCGGTCGTTTTCGTAGTCCTCCCGCACGTAAGCCTTGACCACGCGGGCTCCCGACACGTTTTCCTGAACGACGGCGTTCACGCGGTCCAGCTTTTTCTGCACGACACCGAACATAGGAACGGCACGGGACAGAATCAGCACGATGGTGATCAGCATCGCAGGCAGGGCGCACAAAAGCACCGTGCCGAATTTGACGTGCAAAGACAGCAGCATCAACGTACCGCCCACCAGGAACATAAAGGAGCGGATAAACATACGCAGAACCATTTCGACAAAATCCACCATCATGGCGATGTCACCCGTCATGCGGGTGACCAGCGAGCCGGTAGTGAATTTGTCCGTCTGCTGAATCGACAGCGACATGACGCGGCGATAGGCATCACAGCGCAGATCGTGGCCAAAGCCTTGCGAGGCGCGGGCGGCCGCATAAGCGCAAAAGGTGCCGAAAAAGCCGCCGATCAGTGTGATCACAAGCATCATCACGCCAAAGGTGATGATGATATTCATCTGGGTGTACTGCCCTGCGCCGAACAGCGTGTTCATGACGCCCGAAGCAAAGGCATGGCCTTCGATGGCAACCAGTCCGTCCTCGGCGATACCGAAGTCCACGATGAAGGACATCAGAGTAGGCAAGCACAAATCGGCCAGCACTTCCCCCATCATCAGAAGCGGAGCCAGCACGGCAAACAGCCAATGGGGCTTTAAGTATTTGATCAGTTTCACGGCTTTTCCTCCTCCGTTTCCTTTTGCAATTCACACAGCAGATTGTTTCTCATGCGGTTCAGAAGGTCGCACAGAATACGCGTTTCGCTCTCGTCAAAGCCCTGCATGAGAATATCATCCAGACGGCGAAGCATGGCGCGGACCTCCTTGTCGTATTCCCTGCCCTTGTCGGTCAGATACACGCGGACGGCGCGGCCGTCCCCCTCGCAAGCACGACGGGTGATCAGCCCCTCGCCCTCCATACGGCGCAACGTCGCGCTGACGCTGGGAGGGGTAAGATGTAAGACGCTGGCGATCTCGTTCTGGCGGATACCATCGCCGCGCACCAACAGACGTAAAATACTGCGGGCGCTGTGTTGTGACATGACACCCTCGGGTTCAAGCGAGCGCACCTTGCCGAAAAACAGGTGGGAGATGTCGTTGACCATCATAGGTGCCGTTTCGGGAAAGGGCAACTTCGGACGGTCAAGCGGCTGTTTCGTTTGCTTTGGCATAAAAAGCTCCTTTTTGTTAGTTAACTAACTAATTATATCAGGGCAAGGGGAGGTTGTCAAGGGATATCTGATTTTTTTACAATTTCTCCTTGGGGCTCGCGCAACGCGCGTGCGCGTGGTTGGGAGCAGTTGCAAAAATCCAACCAATCCCCGCAAAAAAATAATCCCCTGCCGGCCGCGTATACGGCCGACAGAGGTCAAAATTTAAATTGTTAATTGCTCTCGCCGTGACCGACGAGCTGCTTTGCCCAGTTGCTTTTGGCAAGCAGCGCAAAGCCGAAAATACACTTGACGATCTCCACGCTCTGCCCCAAAAAGAACAGCCAATAAATATTCATTCCGGTAAAGCGCGACAAAACGAACACCAGCGGCACCACAAGTACCCACATATACACGCTGTCAAACAACAGCGTGACTGCAACCTTACCGCCCGAGCGCAAGGTAAAGTACGCCGCGTGAGCATAGGCACAAAACGGAAGAATGGCGGCCGAGACGAGAATCATAAACGTCGCAAGCGAGCGCACGTTGGCTCCCGTATCGTACAGGCGGGGGAACAACGTGGAGGTCGCCACCAAAAGCACCGCCATGCCCGCCGCGCAGAAAATGGAGAACGCCATCATTTTGCGCGCCGTATCCTTGGCCTTTTCCAGCTTGCCCGCGCCCAGCTCGTTACCGACGACAATGGCGATCGATCCGCCCAACGCCATATATACCACGCTGAACAAATTGACGATCGTGGTGCTGATATTCTGCGCCGCCACCACCTCCAGTCCCCGCGTCGAATAGCATTGATTGCGCAAGGTCATGGCCATTGCCCAGAAAAATTCGTTGAGCATCAGGGGCAGACCCTTGACCATGATGCGGCGAAACAGCGCGCGTGGCAGATACAGCGAATGGAGCGCACCTTGCAGATAGGGGCATTTTTGCTTGTGCGTATAGCCCCACCAAAGCAAAATGCCCAATTCCACGCCGCGCGAGGCGACGGTAGCAATCGCCGCGCCCTGCACGCCCATGGGAGAAAGACCAAGGTGACCGAAGATCAAAACGTAGTTCAGCACAAAATTGGTAACCACCGCCGCGGCACTTGCGACCATGGGCACCACCGTCTCGCCCGTTTCCCGCATGGTCGAGGCGTAGGCCTGCGCGATCGCGTAAGGGATCAGGCCCGCCAGCATAATAAGCAGATACTCCTGCCCGTAAAGCAGCGTCATCTCCAGGTCACCCTCGACACTGCCCGAATGTAAAAACATACGAATGAGCGGTTCGTCAAACAAGGCGAAAACGCCCACGCCCAAGGCTCCCGCCGCCGCGTTGATGATAAATTTGAAGCGGAAGGTATAGCGCACGCCATCGTTGTCGCCAAGACCGTGATATTGCGCAGTAAAAATACCCGCCGCGGACACCGCGCCGAATACCAAAAGATTAAAAATGAAAATAAACTGATTGACGATGGAAACGCCCGACATAGCCTCCGTGGAAAGACTGCCCACCATGACGTTGTCGAGCAGATTGACCAGGTTGGTGATGCCGTTCTGGATCATCATAGGAACGGCCACACCCAGCACCGTCCGATAAAATTTCCGATCGCCCACGAATTTGCGAACCAAAGACATACTCTTCTCTACCTTGAATTTGAAATATTACTTGGGTATTTTACCATATCTTATGCAGATTTTCAAGCCTTTTTGCGCCCATCCTAAGAAAAAGCCTCCGCCGCGGCACGCGGTGTCGCAGCGGAGGCTTTTTTCAAGGTGTCAGAGCTTCAATTATTTCTTGAGCGAGTTCTCGTAGGACTCGATCATCTTCTTGACCATCTGACCGCCGACACTACCTGCCTGACGGGAGGTCAGATCACCGTTGTAGCCCTGCTTGAGGTTGACGCCGACTTCATTGGCGGCCTCCATCTTAAACTGGTTCAGTGCTTCCTTTGCTTCGGGAACCAACGTCTTGTTGCTTGCCATAATACTATCCTTTCCGCGCATTTGCGCGACCGCACAAGCGGTGTTTGATTGAGTTTACAAAATCTATCTTCATTGAGCCGACGGGATATCGCGCAGCCGCAATACAGCGCGCGTGCATCGGCTCAAGTGACCAAAACGGGCAATCGCCCTGTTTTCTTTTCCTCACTTTGCCGCAGCAAATCCTCGACTCTGCTACTATTGTGTACCGATGTGCGCGCCGTATGATAGGAAGTTTGTGTTATTTTTTGAACGGATGCCCTCGACGACACGGCTGCGCAGGTTCATCCTATCTCCCGAGGCTACTGCTGCATCAATCTTCCTGAGCAGATGATCCTTCGGCACAAGATCTTCCAACCATACCATCGCCATTACATCTCGCCCGTTTCGTCCCTTACTTAACATTTGTTCACCGCCTGTCTTTTTCTACTTCTATTTCCCATATCTAAAGCAAAAAAGCCACCATTTTGGTGGCTTTTTTGCTTTCTGTTTAAAAGCATAGCAAAGGGCAACTCTTTTTGAAAGGGTTACAAACGTCATTGCCCCGCAGGATCAATACAAGACTTCAATATTGATCTGTCCCTGAGCGCCGGTGATGATGACGGTCTCGCCGTCCTCGGCAATGGTAACCGTGCCGGTACCGGAGGTGATTTCTACCGATTGGATGGTTGCCGCATCGGGATGACGCAGGCGCAGGTTGATCTGCCCGATCTCCTCACGGGAAGGAACATCGATCTCGGCGGTGATGCGGTCATTGTCCACATCCGACAGAATAGAATAAGACAGGTCACCGAATGCGGTAGGCGCGTCGGCCACGACAATCTTTTCGCCCTGATTCAGCCATGCTCGAGGTGTTCCTTTCGCGATCCAAAGAACATCCTTATCCTCCGTCAACAGCATATTACGGAAGTTCAGTGCATACCAGCCCGCGGTACCGCAGTCGGGGGCGGTACAGTTATCATAGTTCTCCGGATGGGCATGCTCCCAGAACTGTCCGTTTTTACCTACAACAAGCATAGCATTGTTGAAGAAGTAACGCAGGAAGTTTTCAATATCATCCTGTCTTAGATATATATCGGAAAGATGAGACAACTTTACCAGATTGGTATAACTACCCCAGTACCCGTAGATGGCAATATCTGCCTGCCCGGGATCAAAATTCTGCGTACCTCCATCGGCGGTGGGATGATCATACTGATCTTGAGAAGAAACGGAAATATCGGAACCAAATTCCTCCATGCCGTTGACGATACCAACAATGATCGGATGATCCGCATCGAACAACGAATAGGCTTCGCCCAAGGGCAACGCTCCCAAAAACAGGTCATGTATTCCGCCTGCAAACTGAGGTCGACTATTCTTCTCGCCATAGTGGATCAATCCGCCGTCGTACAGCATTCGGGAGGTAAAGATCATAGATGTGCCATCCCCCTTGCGACGCACCGGAGAGGTTGAGGTGTGATACTGTACGGCTGTCAGCAAATTTTCAGCAAAGATCTCGGCCTGCTCGGTATAGTACTTAGCTTCGCTATGCCCCATATCCGTCAGCACCGCTGCAAACGCATTCAATGCTTGGAGCATATAGGCATTATCCGAAAAATACCAGTGCCAATCGCAGGAAGGCAATGCGTAATCACCCATCATAGCGGGCGGCAACAGACCATAGCAGAGCAGATTTTCATTGTTGGATATGTGGTCCATGTAATGTGTCGCTTCGTCAAGCATCCAATCCACCGCCTCAAACAGTCGATCCAGCCGCTCCTCGATCCATTCTGTATCCTTCGTCATGAAGTAACGATGCATCATGGCATAGATCAGCATTCCCGAGGAGGAGTGTGTTCCCTCGTGAGAATATCCAATATCGTGACGCATGCCACCAGCCCATTCCAAAGAGCCCTCGCCGGTGGAAAAATCGCCATCGGATTTGACGCCGGGAGATTCAAGGAAATAGTCGTAGATCTCATCGCATTTTTCGTACAGACCGCAGAGTTCCATGGCATAGGCAGCGCGACCAACTTCATTGGTCAGATTATACCACATATGGTCTCCCAGCAGCTGCTTAATAGCAATGTAAAACATATCCTCCCAGCGGTCATCCGGAACATCCACGGTAAAGGAGGATGTTTTGGATACTTGGGGGAATGCCGGCACCTCGCCATTACCAAAGCCGCTGCTCTGACGGCGGACATTGTCAAAGACTTCCTGCCAATCCGTCGGCTCGGCGTGCTCACGGTAGATCTCCAAAACGTCCTTCAAGCCGTTTCCTTCGATTTTGGTGATACATTCACTTGCCGATGCGTAGGAGCCGGTTTTGTAGAAGCAGATTCCCGAATCCGGCACATAGATTGGTCCCTCGGTCAAATCGTTCAGCGCAACCGTAATACCGATATTTTCCTGATCTGTCCACATGGTCAGTCGGCTATCGGAACCGGTGTCACACACGTTTGAGTAAGCGACCTTAAACCGTGCATACCGCTTTTCCACATTCAATTCAACCAAATTCGTGGCAGCGAGCACCGCGTCGTACTCGCCGGTAAAGGTAGGCACATCCTCACCCAGCCCCCACTCGACCGTTACATCCATGCTCTTCCATTTACCAAGACTATTACCCGTGATATGGATCTCGGGCACGTCGATGCCCTCCGGTGCAAACACAGCAATCATTTCCGTTGCCGATGCGACCTGCGTGCTGTACGAGTGATCCATCACCTGTCCCTTCGGGCAATGGTAGGTCCAGGTGCGACCGTCCTCAGAGACTTTTGCAACGGGCATGACCTGATCCACGGTCCAGCCAAACCAGCCCCAGGCAGTGGGGTAGGTGCGGACCTCCACCTCCACAGGATCGGGCACATAACTGCCGGTCCAAGTCAAGGTAACGGTGTAATTCGCCAATGACCCGACCCAAAGTGCGCCCAACAGCAACGGGTGCTCGGGCGATGCCGGAAACTTTTTGAGCATGTCCGGCTGATTGTAAAAGATACTTTGAATTTGATTAGGTCCGAGTTCTTCCAACGCCGTGCGATAGACGGTATCAATGCGCTCCAATCGTCTGGGAATAAATTCCGCCTCGGGCTTGGTCTGCTCTTCCTCGCCACGTCTCCAAAGATACGCCCAAGGAACGATGTCTACCGCCTTGCCGATCATATCCTCACTGTAATCCAAAGAGCCGTAAACGGTCTGAGGGTCGCAGGAGCCGAAGGTATCCACGCTTGCTGAAAGTTTTACGGTTTTCATTTGTTTCTCACTTGGTACGGTATAATCAGGTAGATACGTCGAAACAAAGGCATTGACTGCTGTTTGTATTGCCAGATCTCCGCCACCGACAATGGCGATATTTCCGCTCTCTACGGTGATACGGTAGTCGTAACGGAAAAGCCCGGCTTGTGCCTGCTGACTCACCTTACGGTTGGTGCTGCCGATCAAAATTTCCGGGCCGGCAGCCGGAGTTGCGTCGTCCATAAGCTGAAAGGTAGCGCTTGTCATATGTTCCAATACGGTTTGCAGATATAGTGCTGCAGCTTTTTCTACGCTGTCATCCGCCAGTGTGCTGCTATATACAATGGTGTACTCTGTTTTACCGTTTTGCGCAACGGTGACGGCCTGTTCGCCCGGGATTGGCTCAATATCTTCCGGTATGTCGGTGCCACAGCCCGCAAGGGACAGAAGCATGGCAATACACAAAAGGAAAGCAAGTATTCTCTTCATAACCTTTTCCTCTTCATTCAAAATAGCTTATTTACCTTGTCTTTTTTTCTTGCTCAAAAGGAACGTCACTGTACCAGCGGTGAGTAGCATCATAGTAACGGCATCGAAAGACAGCAGCGACGCACATCCACCTTCCTCGGGAAGTGCTTTTACTTCTCGCTCGCCGCACTCGCACACGCGTACCTGCTGTCCGTCTACGATGCCCCAGTCACCAAAGAAATGTTCGACGGGGATTTCTTCTTCCGCCAATACGATACCACAAGTATGACAAGTCTGCGTCTTCTTCCCTGCTTCTGTACAAGTAGCACTCTTTGTAGTCAACCATAAGCCGGGGGCATGACCCTTGGCATCCCAAACGGTCGTGTTGACGACCTCGCCGCACTCCGTGCACTTTTGAACCTTCGTTCCGGGCTCGGTGCAGCTTGCTTGTTCGCCGATCCCCCACGAACCGGCGGTGTGGGGAACGACGGGAATATCCTCGGTCTTATCTCCAATGCAGCTCATGCATTGATACTTTATTTGACCGACCTCGGCGCAGGTGGGCTCTTTTATGATCCTGCCCTCACCCCAGATATGTTCTTCGCAATTATCCTCACCCGTGGTCAGCTTGGCCTCCGCCCAAATAGAGCCGTCACAGGTAATATTATCCGAGCCGCAGCCGGTGACCAGCTTCAATTCGGAGGCGCCGGTGATATCGACCTTGAAGATGTAAATCTCGCCTGCCACCAGATCGACAACCTCATCCGCAAGAACTCCGTCCACATATACGCGGAAGGTCAAAAGGCTGCCGGGAAGGGCATTGACATATTTTTGTTCTTTACCGACAATCGCGTAAAAAATCGTGTAATCGTAGTCACTGATGTCATAGATGGATACAGCTTCTTTATTCGGCATCGGGTGTGTCCAAACGCCTTTTTCGTAAGTATATCCATCCAAAAGCAGCGGTTCACCCTGCTCATTTTTATCATAGAAGGGACCGGACAATGCAGTTGCGCTCTTAGGAGTTGTATCAGAAAGGTATAGCGCCGTTCCGGATCCCACGGGAGGATCTTCCGGATCGACGGGAGGATCCACAGGAGGATCTACCGAATCAACCTTGTCATAGTTCAACTTCGCATTAGCCCAAATAGAGCCGTCGCAGGTAATATTATCCGAGCCGCAGCCGGTAACCAGCTTTAATTCGGAGGCGCCGGTGATATCGACCTTGAAGGTGTAAGTCTCGCCTGCCACCAGATCGACGACCTCATCCGCCAGAACTCCGTCCACATATACGCGGAAGGTCAAACGGCTGCCGGGAAGAGCATTGGCATATTTTTGTTCTTTACCGACAATGGCGTAAAACATCGTGTAATCATAGCCACTGATGTCATAGATAATTTCTGCTTCTTTATCCGGCATCGGGTGTGTCCAAACGCCTTTTTCGTAAGTAATTCCATCCAAAAGCAGTGCCTCACCCTGCTCGTTTTTATCGTAGAAGGGACCGGACAATGCAGTTGCGCTCTTGGGAGTTATATCAGAAAGATATCGTTCATTTGCAGGTCCCACAGGAGGATCTTCCGGATCGACGGGAGGATCCACAGGAGGATCTACCGAATCAACCTTGTCATAGCTCAACTTCGCATTGGCCCAAACAGAGCCGTCACAGGTAATATTATCCGAGCCGCCGCTGGTGACCAGCTTCAATTCGGAGGCGCCGGTGATATCGACCTTGAAGGTATAAGTCTCGCCTGCCACCAGATCGACGACTTCATCCGCAAGAACCCCGTCCACATAGACATGGAAGGAGGTAACGCTTCCGGGCAGAGCCGCCACATAGCGGTCGGTCTTGCCTACAATCGCTGTAAAGGTGGTATAATCGTAGTCGCTGATGTCATAGACAAACTCGGCATCAAAACCACCTCCGGGATGCGTAGAAAGACCTTTATCATAGGTCACACCGGCCAAAAGCAGGGGGGTGCCATCCTCATAATAAACATTATAGCCGGGGGTGCATCCATCCAAAATTTTCCAACTGGTGGGAGTGATGTCGGAGAGATAGATTTCTTCGGCAGAAGTACCATCACCGATGTTCCTTTTGTAAGTCAAAATGGTTTCGGTTGTTGCAGCTACATTCATGATCGTGGTGGCAAATGTCGACAGAATCATAACCGCAGCCAAAAGAATTGTTAAAAATCGTTTCACATCCATTCTCCTTTTCGTTTATAAAAATCGTTGCGCAACCGATTACGCAAGTGTTGAGAATATTGTGCCACAAAGAAAAGTATTTGTCAAGTATTATTTTCCATAAAATAATGCGCCACCGCTTGTGCAATTTACGCAATGAGAGAGGACGGTGCCTCCAACCTACCCTGGGGCGGGTCCAAAAAGACCGAAGTGCCGTTGTCACAGCAAGCAAGCTTGTGGAAAATTTAAGTTTCTCGTTGCAAAAGATTTAACATTGTCGCAAGCAGTCATTAGAAAAAGTTTTATATATTTTGAAAACTCCCTTGAAAAAATCAAAAAACGGTGTTCACCGGGAAGTTGGTGTTATTTTTTGAAACGTGACGTGGCAAGCAAAAAATCCGCCTCGGCACAAAAATGTGTCGAGGCGAGAAAATAATATCAGATTTTACGGGTAACGTTGAGAGATATCAAGACCAAACGATTCCACGTCAAGATAAACTAAGAAACCACAGTGCGTCTTGAAAAACACAACAAAATTGCCAAAAAAACATTTGACTTTTTGCTCTTTCTATGCTAAACTATCTTCGATACAATTTATTCTGTTGGAGGACCCCCTATGAAAAAAAATTCCTTCAAATTCATTGCGTTGTGTCTTGTTTGCGCGATGCTGTTTTCCTTTGCCTTGTCGATGGTCGCTTGCGGCGAAAAAACGCCGCCCCCCGACCAGACACCGGGTGACACCACGCCGCCTGACGATCAACAACCTCAGCCCCCCGAAGACGATCCGCCCACCGAAGACGATCCCGTCCAGGAGTACGTCGTTTTAGCCGGTGAGGGCGCAGAAAACACCTACATCGTCGTCCGCAGTGAGAGCGTTCATTCCGGTTCGGACACCGCCATGGGTGCGGCAACGCTGCGCAAGGCCATCAAGGACCGCTTCGGCGCAATGGACATCACGACCGACTGGACGGGAACCGGCGGCACTCCCGAGAGTGAATTCGAAATCGTGGTCGGTTCCACCAACCGCACCGTCAGCGATGAGGTTACCAAGGATCTTGGCATCAACGAGTTCATTATCCGCCTGGTAGGCAACAAGCTTGTCATCGTTGCCTCGACCGACGCCGGCATCATGCAGGCGGCCAAATATTTCATCGAAAATTACGTCAACGCTCAGACGGGCTCGCTCAAGATCCCCAAGACGTTGGATTATAAAGGAGAATACGCCGTGTATTACGAAGTGCAATCGGCCAAGGGCAGCGGTGCTGCCAAGTATGATACCGCACTGGCACTGGCTTGTCTGCAGGGCATCGTCAACCGCGAGTCAAGCAGCAAGGTATACGTCAACTCGGGCGGTGGCAACGAGCAATGGCTCAAGACCATGCAAGAGGAGGGCCGCTGGCTCGCCGACGTTCCCTTTGAAAAGCTGTCCGGCTTTGACGAGCTTTTGGAGATCTTCTCCTCTTACGTCAAGGCAGTCGTTATCTGGGATCCCAACGTAGCCGCGACCGTCAACGTTGCTACCACCGTAGCAGGAGTAGAGGACGGTCTGGCCATGTCGCCCGAAATGTTTGAAAAATACGAAAAAAAGCTGCCCGCCGACCTCAAGGTCATCGACCTGCAAAACAAATTCTGGGGCGACGAGACGGGCAGTGCCAAAAACGATGCCTACCGTTGGGCGATCGACAATTACCTGAAGACCGGTCTTTGCTCGACCGATCTGCTCTGTCACTACATGGATTCTTGGAATGCCAACGGTCCTTCGGGCCGACGTGACAGCGGCGACGATGCCTACGTTTCCGTTCGCGACTGGGCCGTCTACAACCGCGCCTTCGTCATTGATCTGTCTCCCTGGAACGACGAGGCTCCTCTGGACGATCCCAAGCAACCCGTCGGCACCGACTACGAGACCTTCACCATGGTGCTGGAATACATGATGGAACAGACCATGGACACCGAGCCTTACGAGATGGCAGGCTTCTTTGATTTCTCCAAGTACAGCCGCAACGGAACCAATTATTCTTCCATGCACGAGACCGTTCCCACCGAATGGGAATACGTTTGGGTGATCAGTGCCTACAACGGCTATCATAACACCTGCATCGAGTGGAGCTGGAACGAAAGCTTCCACAGCCAGTACCAGGGCGCACAGCAGCTTGAAAACAACCGTCCCGAGGAAATGCTGGATCTGGAGGAAAACACCACCTATCTGTGCTTCTTTATGGCCGACTACGATTCGACCTATCCCCTGTACCGTTTCCTGCAGGACTTTTGGGCCGATCCTCGCCGCGGAGAATTGCCGCTGGCCTGGGGCATCAATCCCAACCTGTTGGACACCTATCCCGATATCATCGAATACTATTACCAGACCGCAACTCCCAATGACTATTTCACCTCGGACGCCAGCGCGGCAGGCTATTTCAATCCCAGCCGCGTGCCCGACGAGACGTGGGACATCATGCTGGAGCACAACATCAAGTATTTCGAGCGTGCCGACATGACCATCGCGCCCATGATTCTCGACCAGGATCGCCTGGATGAGCAATCGCTTGAAATGATGTCGCAGTTCGCCCCCGACGGTCTTGCTACCATTATCATTGACCAGCATGGCCAGGGCGGCTCGCAGGCTCCTGCCGCCATGTACGGCGACACCCCCACCGACCGCTTGGACAACAGCTTTGATTCCTCCTCGGTGGAAAGCGGCGTAGCGTCGCTGAACAACATCGTTCGCTACGGATACAGCCGTTCCGACAGCTCCTCTTCCCTCTCGCTCATTCGCTGCGTCTGGAAGAACCCCTCGTACATCTGCGAGGTCGTCGAAGCATACAAGGCCGCTCACCCGAACGAGAACGTCGTTGTCGTTGACATTTACAACTATTTCCATCTGCTGGCACAGGATCTGCAAAACTGATCTTACCCGAACATAAGGAGATTTCCCCATGAAACGTATTATTTGTCTTTTACTCGCCCTTCTTCTTTGCCTTTTGACCTTTGCGGCTTGCGGAAGTAAGCTGCCGGCAGACGATCCTTCTTCGGACGTCACACCGCCCGAAGATACGCCACCCGAAGATACGCCGAGCGATCCCAACGTCATTCCGCCCGAGGATCGCTTGGTACTATACGGCACCGTCGGAGACACCCTGCAGGAGATGCAGATCATTCGCTCCGACCGTCTGAACGCGCAGAGCAACGAGGTCAAGTGCGCGGTCGAATTGTTGACGGCAGTCAAGGGGCTGACCGGACACGAGCTGCCCATCGGCACCGATTACAGCGGTCCTTACGGCACACCCGAAAAAGAATATGAAATTTTGATCGGTAACACCGAGCGTCCCGAAAGCGCGCAGGCACTTGAAAAGCTGGGCGACAAAGAGTACGTCGTTTGCGTCATCGGTACCAAGATCTGCATCGTGGCAAAGAATGACCGCGGCTTGCAAGGCGGCGTTGACGCCTTCATCAAGGATTGGCTGCGTTACGAGGACGGTCTGCTGTACACGTCCAACAAGCTGAATGTCACGGGTATGTTTACCATCTCCGAAACGGTATATTTCAAGGTTCCCGGTGCTATGGGCGCGACCCGCTCGGATCGATACGACGAGTCCGTGGCGCTGGCCTGCGTCCAGGGCATCATGAACCGCGAATCTCCCCACAAGGTTTACATTGATTGCAATACCGAAACGAACGGTTGGCTCAAGACGCTGTCCGAAGAGGGCTATTGGCTGGAGGACGTCGAGTGGCTGGAACTGACCGGCTTTGGGGAATTGCTCAAATACAGCAAGGATTACATTAAGGCGGTCATTATTTGGGACCCTGAAGTTCCCGCTACCGTCAACGTCGCCTGCACCGCCGCCGGCGTTGAGGACGGCGTCGCCATGACCGAGGAAATGTACGACTACTATTACGACTACTTCAACGAAGGCATCAAGGTCATCGATCTTCGCTTTAAATTTGACGGCAGCGTCACGGGCAGTGCCAAGAACGACGCTTACCGCTGGGCGATCGAAAATTATCTGGCCAAGGGCCTTTGCTCGACCGAGTTCCTTTGCAGCTACATCGACAGCTATTCCTTCCGCGAGTCGGGCAACCTCTCCTACACTGTCGTGCGCGACTGGGGCGTATATCAGCGCGCCTTCGTCTACGATCTGTCCCCTTGGGGCGACGAGGCTCCCCTGGACGATCCCGACCAGGAGATCGGACTGGATCAGGAAACGCTCCTGATGATCTACGACATTATGTTGGAACGGACCAAGGACACCGCTCCTTACGAGGTTTGCGGTTTCTTCGAGCATCAAAAATACAGTCAGGCGGGCAACAACCCCGGTTCCAAGCACGGCACGGTAAAGACCGAGTGGGAATACGCCGCCCTGATGACGCCTTACAACGGTTTCCACAACACCTGCATCGACGCAGCCTATAACGAAAGCTTCCACGGCCTGTATGACGGTGCCAAGCAGTTGGAAAACAACCGTCCCGACGACTACATCGAGCTGGAGAAGGGTGTCGTTTACCTCTGCTTCTTCATGGGTGACTACGACTCGACTCACCCCGTCTACCGCTATCTCAAGCAGTCCTGGGACGATCCCCGTCGCGGTGAGATTCCCTTTGCCTGGGCCATCAACCCCAACCTGATCGACACCTATCCCGACCTGATCGAATATTACTACAAAACGGCCACCGAAAACGACTACTTCGTCTCCGACGCCAGCGCGGCAGGCTACTTCATGCCCAGCCGAGTGCCGGACGAGCTGTGGCCCAAGATGCTGGAGCACAACATCAAGTATTTTGAGCGCACCGATATGTCCATCGCGCCCATGGTACTGGACAACCAGGGCATGACCGCAGATGATCTGAAGTGGATGGTGCAATTCGCCCCGGACGGCATCGGTACCGTCGCGCAGAACCAGACGTATCTGTACGAGGATACGGTCATCACTGCCCTTTTGGGCGGCGGCTATGACCGTTACGATCCTGTCGTAGGTGCTCAAAACCTGCAAAACGTGGTCAATACCCAGTTCAAACGAAGCAACAGCGGCGCGGCACTGTGTATGCTTCGCTGTGTTTGGACGACACCCACCGTCATATGCGAGATAGTGGAACAGTTCCAAAAGGCCAATCCCGACAAGGAAGTCGTCGTGGTTGATATTTACAACTATTTCGAGCTGGTCCGTCAGGACATCGAATGGAACTAATATCTTACGGGCGCAGCCAAAAGGTTGCGCCCGTTTGTTCGTTTCGCTTGACATCAAGGCAGAAACATGGTATACTGAATACATCAACTTTTCCCGTTTTCTTGATTAAAAATCAACAACGGCTGAACAATGAAAGGAGCTGCATTATGGGTCTTATCAAAGCATTTTTCGGAGCCGCCAATTCCACCCTGGCTGATCAATGGAAGGAATTTTTCTATTGCGAGGCTATGGACAAAAACGTTATGGTCACCAAAGGACAGAAGCGTATCAGCGGCCGCTCTTCCAACCGTCGCGCCAGCGACAATATCATCTCCAACGGCTCTGGCATCGCCGTCGCCGACGGTCAGTGCATGATCATCGTGGAGCAAGGCAAAATCGTAGAGGTCTGCGCCGAGCCGGGTCAGTACACCTTTGACAGCTCCACCGAACCTAGCATTTTTGCAGGCTCGTTTGGCCAAAGCCTGCTACAGTCCTTCCAAACCTTCGGCCGCCGCTTCACCTACGGCGGTGACACGGGCAAGGACCAGCGCGTCTACTATTTCAATACCAAAGAGTTGATCGATAACAAGTTCGGCACCCCCAACCCCATTCCCTTCCGCGTGGTCGACTCGCGCATCGGACTCGACGTGGACGTGTCGGTGCGTTGCTCGGGTGTCTACTCCTACAAGATCGCCGACCCCATTCTGTTTTACGTCAACGTGTGCGGTAACGTCGAGCGTGATTACACCCGCGAAGAGCTGGACGCTCAGCTCAAGACCGAGTTTATCAGCGCGCTGCAGCCCGCCTTCGCCAAGCTCTCCACCCTGGAAATGCGCCCGAACCAGATCCCCGCTCACACCACGGAGCTGGAATCTGCCATGAACGAGGCGCTGTCCTCCAAATGGCGGGAAATGCGCGGCTTGCAGGTGGTCAGTGTGGCTCTCGGTTCGGTTACCCTGCCCCCCGAAGACGCCGAAATGATCAAAACGCTGCAAAAGAGTGCTGTTCTGCGCGACACCAACATGGCTGCCGCCACTTTGGTCGGCGCCCAGGCCGATGCCATGCGCACCGCCGCAGGCAACTCTGCCGGTGCTATGACAGGCTTTATGGGCATGGGCATGGCAATGAACGCCGGCGGTGCCAATGCTCAAACACTGTTTTCCATGAATCCCCAGCCCCCCCCCCCTCCCCAAGCCCGGTCGCAGCCATGCCGTTC
>JAZLCA010000062.1:0-11206 GCA_045613985.1 Eubacteriales bacterium
AAAAACTCCCCCCCCGTCCCCGTCTTGTTATAAGCGCGGTACTACGGTTTTTTCGTATTTTTGTATTCTGTTGTTAGTCTAAAGCATCATCATCGGGGATCGGCACATTCGTCATCGCACGGAATATCGGGAGACGGCAAGCCGAGCTCTTCGTGCGTCGCGTATCTGAACAGGGTATCGGAAAGGACTGCGGCGGTGCATATTTCCTTTACGTAATTGGCAAAGGACTCCATGGAGTCAACAGAAATCACAGCGATATAAGTTCCTTCGTTTTGGTAGATATCGAAGCCCTTCTTCGCAAGCAGACTCCAATCAATAGCTGCTGTGCTTTGCGCGCGATACTCTCTTACGCACTGCGCCATATCATTCTCCAGCTGAATGCAGAGAGTCGTGTAGTTGTTCAGGTCGTCTGAGATTGCGGTTCGGTCGAACGGATATTCTCCGTCGGTGACGTAGCCGTTCTCGTGCAGAAACTCCTTGTCAACGTTGCAGTACACCTTTTCCCAGAACATATTGAGGTCTTGCTCGGTAAATTCAGCGTGGTGATCGTCATAATGATTGGTGAAGTCCTTCATCATTTCCAAATAGCACCTTTTTTTTGCGGCCGTCTCTAACTCCAGGCGCAGCTGTTCATAGGTTTTTCCGTGATACACGTACTCGGACAGGGAACCTCCCACGGGCGTCAGCGATTTCGCGGTAATAGCAATCAGTGTGTCACTTTCCAGTGTTGATAAACCTGTGTGCAGCGATTTCGATAGCTTGATTCCGTTCCATTCCACCCATGAACCATCCTGAGACGGCGGATTGCTATCCTCCGACCCCGGATGATCCGTATCGCTTTGATCGGGATTGGAATTTGCATCCTCTCCAAAGACAATGTGGCCAAAATTGTGCAGATCAAGCAGATGGTCAAGTGATAACACGCCGTTTACTTTGTCGTCAGGCTCAACATCCGGAAAAACCTTTCCAAACTTTAGCATACCCGACGCAAATATTACGCCGATTGTCAGCGCAAAGCAGGCGGCAATTGTTCCCGCACGGAGCCAAAGGCGACGTGATTTTGCGCGGTCTTTCTTTTTTTGAAGTTTTTGATCCATACGAATAAAGCGTTCAACGACGTCCGTGTCCATTTGACTAACGGCGTCCAAAAATTCATTTTCTTTCATCGTGTGTAGCCCTCGTTTTCCATTTTTTGTTTCAACGTGCGCTTGATGAGCGCAATTTCCTTGTGGACGGTCGATTCACTGCAGGAGAGCAGCTTGGCGATCTCGGCAATTGGACGCGCGGTGTAGTATCTGCTCATAAAGATATACATCCGGCGGTTCGGCAGTGAGCGCACAAAATCGCTGATGATGCGCCCCAGATCCCGTGCTTCTTCTTCCGAGTACACGTCATCACCGTCAGTGATGAAATCCTCGACCTCTCCCAGAGAGACGGAAAGCTCGGATGCGATCCGCTTTTGGCTCTTGTTTGCCTTATAGCGGTCGATGGCGGTCCGTCGCATGATGGTGGCGAGAAAAGCCTGCAATACGGACGGCTTTGATGGCGGCATCGCGTTCCACGCGCCGAGATAGGTGTCATTGAGACATTCTTCGCAGTCGCAGGTGTCGTGCAGGACGTTGTATGCGACTGACAGCAGAAATTTTTTGTATTTGATGTCGGTCTCTTTGATGGCACGCTCGTCGCGCTGCCAATACAGTTCAACGATCTGCTCATCGCTCATCATTGCATTTTCCGGGGATTGAAGTTCCATATTGCACCTCCTTGCCAATGATTTGAAAGGCCCTTCACCTATACAGTCGAAAAAAAACGGAAAAACTGTAAAAGAATCTGAAATTTTAATTATTATACCATATTTTTTATGAAAGCGTAAGCGTTCGACGAAAAAAGGTGAGTGCCGCCGGCACTCACCTTTGCTCGTTTTATACTTCGGGTGGCAACATTCTTCCATTATAGGGAAAACTGAAAATGATCGAGCGGTCGTCTCCAATGACCTCGCGGAGCTCCTCGCGCTCCATGATAGAGCCGTTACCTTCGGCATCGTACAGATAATAGCTATCGTCCATCACGTAGCCGTCGTAGTAGAACTTATCCTCCCACTGCCGGAAGCAGGAATAATGCCATTGAAGGCGAACGATGCCGTAAACCTTGCCATCAACCTTGCGATAGAAGCCCTGGGCGCGCAAGTATTTGAAAGTCATATATTCCAACAGCTCTATATGCGGAGGCTGCAGCTCGGACAGATTCAGGCTTGCTATCGCCGCTCCAATGTCGGGAATCTTGGCAAGATCGTCGGGGGAGAAGCTTTCTCCGTATCGTTTGATGTTTCCGTTTTCACCCTCGTAACTGTTAAGGACGATCTGTTCGTTGGTCAAAAATCCGTTGATGACTCGGGTGTACCGAGCAATGACGCGATCCTCGCGAACGGTTATCGTATAGGCAAAAGCGTTGCTATCACTCGGCTCCAGATAGGCTCTGATCTGCTTGGCCTCCTCCGAAACGAAGATGTCGTCCGCCGTGACGTAATCGCAATCGTCGGCGTACTCGAAGCGTTCCACAAGCTCAAGGACGTTTGCTTTTACCTCGGCTACCGTGGAATCATGGCCTGCGGGATAGTGATATCTGTCCGGATCGTCAAGATAATGATCGAACCAACCGGCACCTCCGACCTTGGAGGTAAAATACTCGACTTTCCCAAAAAAGCTCTCGTCCACGCGTCCGTCGTTGAAGGCGATCACGGAGCCGTATCCCAAGTCTCGGACGCCGGCGACCTCAAACATGTTGGGGAAATAGTCCACTCTGCCCAGCGTCTGGTTGACGAGCAAATAATTCTCCACGCCCACTTGGCTGAGCCCGAAAATAAAGCGCTCGTAGCCGTCAAAAATGTCGGTGTCGTAGTAGGGGTAGCACAGATAGATTTCTGTTGGGAGTCCATCACCCCGTACCTGATCGATCACCCGCAATTTGGCGACGTGAAAGGGAAGATAGTATGAGGCGGCATAGTAATACGTGTCGGGAAGAACCTCGATGACCTCGGCCTCAACGACCGTGTGTATTCCAAATCCCGGAGGAATCAAGTCATAGTTGCCTTCGCTTTCGGATTCATACTCGCCATATAGCAGCTCTTGTTTGCCCGTTAGCTTGTTTCCGCTTACCATTGTGGAAACGGAAGGGATTTCCTGGCTTGGCGGATTGATCAGGGAATCGTCCGGATCGTCCGGCGGCATCACGGGGCCGTCCCCCTTCAGCAGAGGGAAGATTATGACCGCCCCCAAAATCAAGGCAAAACAGGCGGCCAATGCTCCTGCGCGGAGCCAAAGCTGACGATGCCTTTTCTTGTTTGTTAAATTTTCTTTTCGTTCTACGTATTCTTGTACAAGATCGGGATCAATGTGATTGAGTCCCTCGTTCCATTCGGTTTGTTTCATATAACGTAACCCTCACTTTCCAGCGCCTGTCGTAAGGCACTTCGGATGGCGGCAAGCTCTTTGTTGATCATGGAACGGCTCAGACGAAGATCTGCCGCGATTTCATCGATGGGCTCGGCCGCATAGTAGCGGCTCATGAAAACGTAGCGTCTGCGTTCGTTCAGCGAGCGAACGAAGCCACTGATGATCTCTCCTAAGCGGTCCGCGTCAAAATCGGCGGCGGGATTGCCCTCGCTTGAGATAAAATCTTCCAATTCGGACAGCGACAGCGTCATCTCGGAGGGGACCGTCCGTGCTCGCGCCTTGCGGTGATAGCGATTGACAGCGATCCTTCGCATGATGGTAGTCAAAAAAGCCTTGAGCGAGCGCGGTCTTGCGGGCGGTATGGCTTGCCATGCCCCAAGATATGTATCGTTGAGACATTCTTCGCAATCCGGCTCGTTGCGCAAGATGCGATAGGCGACGGTGAGAAGATACTTTTTGTACTTGAAATCGGTCTCCGCGATCGCTTTTTCGTCGCGCTCCCAGTACAGCCGCACGATGCTTTCGTCGTCCGTCGGTACTCTGTTCGGTCGTTTCTTTTGAAGTTCCATCTCTTGCCTCCTTTCCCTCGATTTGAAGGGCCCTTCACCTATATAGTCAAGGAAAATCGGAAAGTGTGTAATGATTTCAGGGGGGGTTAGCGGTTTTCGTATTTTTTCATCATATAATTTCGGTCACGTCCAAGATGCGAGGCAAGGGACTCCTTTTTCTCATCCCAATAAAAGGTTTCCAAGGCAAACGCCCCGTCGTATCCTACGCGGTGTAGCTCCTGCATACAGGCGTCCAGCGCGGCGATACCGCTGCCCAAGGGCATCTCGGTCAGATAAGTTCCGTCGGCTGTTTCGTCCCAGACGCGCTGAGGCGCGTTTTGACGGTTGAGGCGCGCATCCTCCATATAAAGGTCTTTTAGATGCACGTGGCGCATCTCGCCCGCGTAGCGTTTGAAAAAATCGACAGGAGAGGCGTTGGCATACAGGCAGTTACCCACGTCGCCGCATACACCGACGGCGCATCCGCTCGCCTTCATAGGCTCGTAAAAGCGGGAGAAGGCGGGGCCGTTGAGGTAGTAGCCCTGCGGCTCGTACAGGACGGTAAGGCCAAGATCGTTGCTGTATTTGGCCACGGCTACGGCCCGCTCAGTCAGGCAAGGGAGCATACGGTCAAGGACGAGGGCAGGGGACTCGCTTGAAACGCGCCACGGCATCAGCGTGTGGTGCAGATAGGGCGAGCCAAGAATACGGGCACGGTCGGCACATTTTTTCAGTGCCTCCACACCGGATCGATTGCGATGCTCTCCGAGATCGTCGGCAGGAAGAAAAATACCCACCGAATAGCAGGCGCAGCGAATGCCGTGCTTGTCCAAGACCTCTCGCAGCCGCTTTGCGCTGTCCTCGTCAGGAAATACGGGGAGCGAGCCGGGGCCGATCAGCTCCAGAATCTCTACCGAGTCAAATCCGCACTCTTGGGCGAATCTGACCGCCGCATCCGCGCCCTTGTGTAGTAGCATTTCCGTAAAATAGGCGTACATTGTCAGTTGCATCTCATACCCTCCCGAACATTCTGATTGCTTTTATGATACCACATCTTGGCAAAGATTGCAAGAGGCGTGGCGGCGGGGCAGCTGAAAAAAAAAACGGCACCCTTTCGGATGCCGTTTGCTGTATGTGAGTTCGTTTTATGCTTGCTCTGTCGTACAAGATTGCTCGCTGTTTTCCTTGGCGTATTGCTTGCGTTGCTTGGCGGTCAGGGCGTAGATGAGAAGATACAATCCCAGACAGATCACCATAAAGGTAATATACACAAGTCCCTGTACCAGAGGATAGATTTCAAACGCGCCAAACTTGATCACGCAGTTGTCAAACAAGGGATCGGTAAAGCCAACCAGCCCTCTGGCGATGTCCTTGTCGAACATGAACAGATGGTTTGCATAGAAGAAATTTTGATAGGGCTTGCCCTCGCATATTCGATAAAAACCGTTGGAGACCGTTCCAAGCACGAATATGAAAAGATAATATACGGTAAAGCCAATGGAGAAATTTTTGATTGACTTCATGTCAATTGGCTTGAAAATGCGAAGCACCAGACACAAAATCGGGATGACGAAGACCTTGGTATGCTCGACCATGAAATGCACGACCCAAAGACGGGTAAGATGAGAAATATCCTCCCGAATGTCAAGAACGATGATGGCGATGATGGCACCGACCACGTTTACGATCAAGGCAAAGCGGAAGAGATTGTCGCTCTTCTTCAGTAACATGATCAGAGCCAGATACGAGCCGAGATTACACAGCTGAAGCGGGAGCTTCATAACGTTCAGCTCGGCCGAGGCCGTGTACATCTGGCTGAACTGCATCAGCAGCGCCCAGGCTAAGGAAAGCACGAGAAGGTATCTTACCTCGTAGGACTTATTGCGGAAGCCGAAGTAAAGTGCGACGATGATCGCGGGGATGCTGATGATCCAGCCGATATGAACGGGAGTAAAGCGAATCATCATCAAGTTTACGTGGCCGAAGAGATACTGCGGAACGTAAACGGGAAGGGAGATATACGTTACACCGATCAAAACCAGGATCAGATTTACGAGATCATTTTTAGAGATCTTGAGCTTTTCGCGGTTTTGATACGTCAGGAGAATCAGGGCGATCAGCTGGAACAGACAAGTCAGACCGAAGAATATTGATCTGAAGGTTTCGTTCACGAGAAAATCCTTGAACGCCTGGGGGATAACTCGTACCGTCTGCAGACCGGAGTTGCTGTTGGCAGTGAAATATTCAATGTATTGAGAGAAGAAAACAACGTTTACGATCGCCACGGGCAGGCAGAAAAAGCTTGCGATCTTTTCAAAATACTTGTTTTTTTGAAAAACGGCGATGGGGAGCACCGTGAAGCTGACAAGATTGAGCCACCGAAGAATGGCGTGGAATTTTGTTCCCGTCATGGTTTTGAGCGTGTCCATCTCGTGCGTGCACATAAAGAGATCGGGGAGAAATAGCTCAATCATGGAAAGGGAGACGTACAGCACGACAGAAATTCCGATCACGCGGCCGAGAAGCCCCAAACCTCTCTTTTTTGCTGCGAAAAGGCACAACAAAACGACCACGGCAAGTATGAGTGTAAACATCACATAAAACATTGCATTGTCCTTCCTTTGTACAAATATCGGCAGGTGTTCCCACATGTGCTACGACTATTTTACTTTAATGGAAGAAACTTGTCAATGCAAGCGAAGGGAAATTAAGAGAATCATAAGATTTATAAGAATTTCCTAAGGAATACAGAGCGAGCATACATAAGCAAAGGGCACGCTGTATGCGTGCCCTTTGTGCTGGGATGTGTGTCTGATTTAGATGCAAAACCGTGAGTGGCCGATTTGGATGCACACCGATTTTGCAGAGGGTAGACTAACCCCTTGGCGTGATCGGGGTTGCACTTGACCGTTGTTTTCCGGGGGGCAACGTCATGGTTGGACACAAAGCTATGTACGCTTTTTTACAATAAGCCCCAATATACCCATTGACTTTTCTTGCGTTCACACATTTTTTGAAAAAATATGCTATAATAATAAAAAATTTCTCTTTCTTGTAGTTTTTGGCGGCAAAACCGTAGTATATAGGTGAAAGGAGGTCGAGCAGATGAATGATGAAAGAATAATCGAACTGTTCTTTGAACGGTCTGAGCAAGCCATCAAAGAATTGGACGGAAAGTACGGCAAAGTGTTTCACTCACTCTCATTCAAAATTCTGAACAATCGGCAAGATGCCGAGGAGTGTGTGAATGATTCCTACCTCGGAACGTGGAACGCCATCCCGCCTGCCAAGCCAAATCCATTGCTTGCGTTTGTCTGTAAGATCGTAAGGAACATTTCACTCAAACGCTACGAGCAAAACACCGCGGCAAAACGAAACAGCCACTACGATGCAGCTATGGAGGAACTCCAAGATTGCCTTGCCTCTACGATCACCATCGAGGAAGAAATCGCAGAACGCGAACTGACCGAGATCATCGAATCCTTCTTGGATTCGCTCTCAAAGGAAAACCGTGTAATCTTCTTGCGCCGTTATTGGTTTTCTGATACTTATGCCGACATCGCAAAAAAAGTCGGACTCACAGAAAAGAATGTGTCTGTCCGACTCACAAGGCTTCGTAAGGAATTACGGGAGTATCTAATGGAAAGAGAGGTTTTAGTATGACTACGAAAAAGTTTTCAAATGCCCTTGGTAACATCGGCGAAAATTATATCAATGAAGCCGTTACCTACACTCCAAAAAGAAAAAAGAACACTTGGGTAAAATGGGTGTCTATCGCAGCCTGTTTGTCTTTGGTGATAATGGGCGGGATTTTCGGCAACCTGTTTCGTTCTCCCGATACACCCGATGTCCCCGAAAACAACATCATGTCGTATTTTACATTAACCGCATATGCGGCTAATGGAGAATCAACAAACTTGAATGTTTCCAGTAGTTGTTTTAATTCGGGCGAGCCAAAATACAATATTTTTGGACATAATATGCCGCTGTTTCATTTTGACGTTGAGCCCTCGAATCTTAAAAACAATGAAGGTGTATACGAAAGGTTTGATATATCCATTTCATATAACGGAACCCTTGTTGATGGCAAAGATGAACATATTTTGGTGGGTTACGTGGCGAATGTTCATCGCCCTACCAGCAAACCGTATGCATATTCGGTTATTGGCTGGTTTACAGAACCGACGGATGTTGTTGTTACAATTACCGATAAAGAAAGTAAGATGGTTGTAGAAGAAATAACCGTGAATGTAAAATATGATGCTGATCGACAAGAGTATGAGCTGAAAATAACAAAATTAGATACTGTATACGCCAAACAACACGATAGTGCAAACTTTGATGTTGACGGTGACGGGAAAGAAGAAATTTGCAGTTTGCAATATGGACGTACCAGCGGAGTGTTTACTTTCATATTCTTGGTTCAAGATAAAGATACGGGTGAAGTTGAATATAAGAGCGTAATATATTCACGGTGGTATGACTTGTCCTTCCAAAAAGGTGCCGACGGTGTAACACGAGTTCAGGGCATAACTCAAGGCGATAATCCCGAAACACATCTTTTTGATATTTCAATCAAAGAGGGATATGTATATCTTACCGAAAATGGAGTTCCGATAGGAGAAATAATTAACTAAATACTTTAGGGTGCCGCTTCGGTGGCACCTTTTGGGGGATTAAATCACCGGGTAACTCCGCTTCGCTCCGTGATTCCTCGCCGCGCCTCTCGTGAGCGAGCTCCCTGTGGCTTGCGGCGGGAATGCGAACCAGCGCACTTGCATTGCAAGTGCCCGGTCGTATTTGCGCTATTCCAGCCAACAAAAAGGCACGCCACGTGGCGTGCCTTTTTGTTGTCCCATAACTACGATTTAGATGACGGCGTGTTCCGTTCATCTGATAATATGATTTAGATGCTGATACGTTTTTCACAGGATATAGGTATCCCTTGGCGATGATGAGGGGTGTAATTACCGCTTTCTACCGGGTTTTCACCTCTATGCTTGCAACGAATCCTATGTAATGGCCAAGTTTTGACTCTGTTTTGAAGTGGTTCGAAAGTCGTTACCCCATCCGTGTCATTTTCTAAACGGACGTGAGAAGACCTTTCCACCTTCTTGAACAAGCTCCTCAGCATGTTCAGATATGTACTTGGCTACAGGATGCCACGCTTTCTTAAAAACGAAGCACAGCTCTCCGTTGATTTCTTTTGTTGGGCAGGTGTATCTTCGTCCATTTGAAAAAACCTGACACCACTTCAAAATCTTATTTACTCCGAGAACTAACATCACTGCGACCTCCTTAATTCAAGTGTTCTTTCAACCAGTCGGGCATGCTGGGATCATCGATAGCCCAAGATTCAACGACTGTTTCGTCTTCGTTCCACTCGCTTTCGCGGCCGTCGAATATCTTCTGACGGTGGCACTTGTATTTTACTACCGTTCCACCTTCAAGGCGATATTCATTCCAATAATAGTTCTGCTTGCCATAGCCAGACCATTCGTTTGTTTTGTAGATTACCATTTGCAATACCTCCGCAATCGTGATTGTTTATTGTCAATCATAGTATAACAGAGATTTTGCTTTCTGTCGTCCACGCTGTGTGGACTTTTTTATTTTGTCGAGAATTTATCGGCATATATATTACCGAGCATTGAAAATTCTGACATCATCTGATATCCAATGGCACTATTTAATTCAGGGCTGTTACCGTTACGTACCATTCCGAATATGTATCTTAATGCCATATAAAAATCACCCAAATCCGCATACTCTGCCGAATGCTTGAGGCGATAAATGTTGAGAACAATATGAAGCTCATATTCTTCTAAAAATTCTTCACGTTGCTGTAACCATTCGCTGTCTGCTTCATCGTCATACGAAGTAAGATACATAGCCTGTACCAGTTTTTTCGGTGACTCTTTGATGCCATCAAATGCATCTATAAATTTTGGATTCATCCAGCAGGTAATCATACCAACGAGAAATATTTGTCGCAGGAGGTTTGCTGAGGCTTCTATTACTTTTTCGTCAATAGCTGCGAAATAATATTCGAAGCATTTTTCCATATCCTCATCTGAAAGATCGTAGTTTTGATTTATAATGCAGTTGAAGATCTTTTCGTCCAATAAGTATGCTTGCTTGAAATTATTATTTTCCAATGCCCTCGGACTACAAATACCGGGTAGCATTTTCTCCATCATGTTGATGTTATACTGTTGATCAAGCATGGTGTCATTATACATTGGCTTCATGTTGCTATAATCACCATGTACCAGTTCGTCCTCGGTTATATGATAATGTTTTGCAATACGCTTCAGCACATCCCTATCGGGAATTCTATCACCAAGTTCATAGTTGGAAACTGCTGTGTTTCCGACACCAATTGCCAAAGCCAAATCGGTTATGCTTTCACCAAAGGCTTTACGCAATCCACGGATGTTTGATGGTAATTTATAATACTCTTTGCTGTTCATAGCCGACCTCCAGTTTGATGTTACACTCATTATAACATTTTTCTTTTCTGATTTCAATGTTACTGTGTAAACATTTTCTTATTACTTGAATTGGAGCTTATGTAGCCAAGGTTACCCTTGGCGAGATTACATTGTCATCTCAAAATCCAGTTCTTCATAACCGCCTGTTTTCATTCGAATGAGGCTGTCATCGAAGATATCCGTCTGCATTCCAACGACTTCCTGATCCAGCAGTTCAAAGGCTGCATAATGGCAACCGTCGATTACCACGGTATTCATTTCTCCGGACAGAAGCAATTTGATATCGTTTGGAGAAATGCGGATGTCACCGTCCGGTGTCTTGATTTCGAATACCGCACTTGGATGCTTCATGAGCTGGCCTTTTACGGTCTTCATGAGTTGCTCTTGTTCCTTTTCCCAAGCTTCTTGAAACTGAATGCCCTCTGTGATCACCTCTGTGAATCGATCTGTATCCTCGCATACGTCTTTAAAGCGAATGCCGAAGTCTTCGAGGATATCAAGGTCATCACAGGAGCAGAAGAAACCTCCGGCTTCGCAATCAAACAGCACACGTCCGATATATGGATCGTTTCTGAAAGCCTGTCTGAAGGCTGCTTCCCATTCGTAACCGTTACCGTGAGTCTTGAGTCCGATAGGTGTGGTTGTCGGCTCTCCGATAGACTTAGCATATCTGTCGAATGCCGTCTGACAGTAATCCGCATGCTGACCGTTC
>JAZLCA010000063.1:0-38268 GCA_045613985.1 Eubacteriales bacterium
CCATCAGTTCTTTTTTAGTGTCGTGGGCGATAATCGCAATTTCCATTCAACTCATCCTCTCTTTGGTATAAATACATGGATTTTCACATCAAAATCGTCATCAAGTATGGCGAATTGCACAATAAAATTGTTCGAGATATCACTAATTTTATGCCTTATTATACCATAAAAAACCCTTTTTGTCAACACCTGTACCCTTTGTTTTGTGCTGTTTCTATTATTTTTTTTGGAATTTTTGATGCGATTTCGGTCATTTTTAAAAAGCAAAAACCGACCGCGCGTCATCCCGAGGGTTGACACAGGCGCGATCGGTTATGCAAAAGTTACAAAAGAATTATTTCAGTTCGACCACGGTAACGCCGCCATCGCCCTCGCCATACTGGCCGCCGCGGAAGGAAGCGATTCGCTTGTCTCCCTTGAGGATGCGCCAAAGCGCCGCCCGCAATGCTCCCGTTCCCTTGCCGTGAATGAGAGACACGGAGTGAATACCGTGCAGCTGTGCCTCGTCGAGATATTTATCGACGACGCCCCAGGCTTCCTCACCCGTCATGCCGCGCAGATCGATCTCGGGCTTAAAATCGTGATTGATCTGAGCGCGGTAGTCCGAGGCTTTTTTGCTCTGCTTATCCTTCGTGATCAGCTGCGGGGCATTTTCGATCAGTTTGAGGTTTTTCAGCTTGGTCTTGGTCGTGATGATTCCCGCCTTGACCATAACGTTACCGCTGCGATCCGGCTCGGAAACCACGACTGCCTGCTTGCCGATGTCCATCAGATACACCTCATCCCCCTTGCGAAGAGGTCGGGGCAGAACGTAATTTTCGTCTTTTTTCTCGTCCACGGGATCGATCAAGTCTTCATTTTCCCGCAGATATGCCCGCACGTTTCGGCGAGTTTCCTCCAATTGAGAGGCCAAGCGGTCGGTCGATTGGGCGCGGCGCACCTTATCTGCCTGCTCCAGAATGTAGTCACTGGAAACCTTGGCACTGGTGAGGATGGAATTCGCCTTTTCTCTGGCCTTTTCCAGCGTGACCTCCGCTTCGCGGAGCCGCTTCTCAATCTGTTTTTCGTTGGTCAATTTATAATTTTCATACTCGCGCCGTAGTCTTTTGGCCTCGGCACGTTCCTTTTCCATGGCGATTCGGCTGCGCTCCAGTTGCTCGATAACATCCTCAAACTGCTTGTTGTCTTCGCTGATATACTGCTTGGCGCGGGCCACAATAGCATCCGGGACACCAAGTTTGGTCGAAATAGCAAAGGCATTGGATTTACCCGGTGTGCCGATGATGAGCTTATACGTGGGTTTGAGGGTTTCGACGTCAAACTCGCACGAGGCGTTGCACACGCCCACGGTAGAGAGAGCGTAGGCTTTCAATTCGGCGTAGTGGGTGGTAGCGCCGCACATGGCGCCCGCATCCCGCACGGCCTCAATGATGGCTACGGCCAGTGCCGCGCCCTCGATGGGATCGGTACCGCCGCCCAGCTCGTCGAACAGCACGAGCGATTTATCGGTCAACTGATTGAGAATAGAAACGATATTGACCATGTGGGAGGAGAAGGTAGAGAGCGACTGCTCGATGCTCTGCTCGTCACCCAGATCGACCAAAATGCGATCGAACAGGCACATAGTCGAGGGCTCCACCGCGGGAATATGCAGGCCCGATTGTACCATCAAGGCAAACAAACCCAGCGTCTTCAGGGTGACCGTTTTACCGCCGGTATTGGGGCCGGTAATGATCAAGGTATCGTAACCCCCGTTCTCTCCACAGCCTGCCCCCAGCTCTACGTTGATGGGGACAACGCTGTTTTTATCGATGAGAGGGTGGCGGGCGCGAGACAGTCTGACCGTCCGCTCGCCCGTCAACACAGGGGCAATGCCCTGCATACTCGCCGACAACTCACCGCAGGCGAAAATAAAGGCCAGCTCGGTAATATTGCGATAGTTCAGATCGATCACGCTGCCCGCATCGCTGACCTTGGAGGACAGCTCTGCCAGGATGCGTTCGATCTCCCGCTCCTCCTTGGCGTGAAGCAGGCGTAGCTCGTTGTTGGCTTCGACCACCGCCATAGGCTCGATAAACAGCGTTGCGCCCGAAGCGGAGGTGTCGTGCAACAAACCCGGCACGTCGGCGCGGTGCTCGGCCCGCACGGGAACAACGTAGCGTCCGTCGCGCGATGTGACCAAGTTCTCCTGCAAATATTTAGCGTGCGTACCACCCGTGATATACTTGTGCAGAATATCCTTGATGCGCAGATTTGCCGCCCGCATATTGCGACGGATGGTGGCCAGCGTGGGGCTGGCTTCGTCGGCAATGGTATCCTCCGTGGGAATCGCACGCTCAATCTCCAATTCCAGGTGACGGTTGGGCATCAGCCGCTCGAACATCTCGTCCAGCGAGGTTTCAAACGTTCGATTGGTGGTACCGTAGTCCAACAGCGTGCGAGCCGTGCGCAAAACGGCAGCGATATCCAGCAGCTCGCGCGGGGTAAGGATAGCTCCCTTCTCCGCCCGCTCACAGGCAGCTCCCACGTCTTTGATCATGCCGAATGAGGGCATCCCCTTGGCATCGCACATACGTCGTGCGTCGGTCGTATGACGCAGACGGCGCAGAACGACATGGATATCATCCGAGGGAGACAGACGGCGGGCCAGAGCGCGGCTGCCCTCGGTGGGGGCATGATCGCACAGCATCTCCAGCACGCGGTCAAATTCCAGGGTGGTCATTGTTTTTTCTGTTATTTTCATAGTAGATCCTTTAAGTCGGAATGATTGGTTTGATTCGTTTATTTCGGTGGGGAGATCTTAGCTGAAATTTGCTGCTAAAAATACAGGTTATTTTCCCCGCATCTGCTCATACATTTTCAGCGCAGCACTATCCACGTCCAAATGATAGCGGACAAATTTCTCACCCGCGCGGGAAAAATCATATCGGTCCCGCTCGTCCTCCAAGCGGAAGGACATCATTTTATCCAGCGGTGTCGACAGTGCAAAACGAATGGCCGCCAGCGCGCCACCGCCCAAAAGCACCCATTCATGGCGCGGAGCATCGTCCACCGTCAAAGCTGCGTCGCCCAAAAGCTCGCGCTTGGCGCGGCATTCACCGCAGTACAGCTCACCCTGGGCGATATCCAGCGCAAAACCGCCGTCTTGCGTTTTGCCGCAAGAGCAACACGCGCCCACGGCGGGAGAAAGTCCTTGCATAGCAAGAATACGCCACTCGAACACGCCTTTGATCAGCTCGTCCGGATAGCTTCGGTTGGCCAGAAAATACAGCGAATTGAGCAAGAGCCGCAAAAGCTCTCCGCTCTCCTCCCCCGGCTCGCTGACCGCCATGGCAACGTCACAAAAGTAGGCCGCCAGATTCAAAGCATCCAGGCGAGTGGTCACACCGTAGAAATTCTCCTTGAGCTCTCCGGTGCGAAGCCAGTACAGATCGCCTTTTTTGTACAGTTCAAAATCGCCGTAACAAAAGGGCTGACTCATCGCCATTTGCGGCCCTTTGAGGGAACGCGCCCCTTTGGCGATTACGGTGATTCGCCCCAGCGCGGACGTCAGAACGGTGAGGATGACGTCCTTATCCCGCTTGGCGCGAATGACCAATCCCAACGTATGGCACTGCTCCGACATCTCCTCACCTCCCTTTCCTTTGCTTTCTTATTATTCGTCCTGATAGCCGAAATTGCCGACAGCACGGGCATTATCGCGCCAATTTTCCTTGACCTTCACCCACAGGTTGAGGTATACCTTGCAATCCAGCATTTTTTCCAGATCGGCGCGGGCATACGAGCCGATGCGCTTGAGTCCCTCACCGCCCTTGCCGACGATGATTCCCTTGTGCGATTCCTTCTCGCAGAAGATCTCGGCGCGGATGCGAACCAGATCCTCTTCTTCCTTAAATTCCTCGATAACAACAGCGACACCGTGGGGAATCTCCTTGTCCAGCGTCCGCAGGATCTTCTCACGAATGATCTCGGAGGCCACCTGACGCATGGGCTGGTCGGTCATCATGTCCTCCGGGAACAGCCACTCGGATTCCACCAAAAATTTCTCGCACTCATTCAGCAATGTGCGGGCGTTCTTGCCATTCTTGGCGCAAAGAGGAACGAAAGCGTCGAAATTGTGAAGCTCCGAATAGGCCTGCAAGCACTGCGCGATCTGTTCGGGAGCGGCAAGGTCGGTCTTGTTGACCGCCAGAATGGAGGGGATGTCCGCTTTTTTGATATTTTCGATCAGCTTTTCCTCAACGGGGCTGACATTATTCGTAGCATCGACCATCAAAATAACGGCATCCGAGTCTCCCACGGACGAGCCCGCGGTGCGTACCATGTACTCACCCAAGGCGTTACGAGGCGTAAATACACCCGGCGTATCCAGAAAAACGTACTGGTCTTGTCCCTCGGTCAAAATACCGAGAATGCGGTTTCTCGTTGTTTGGGGTTTATTGGAAACAATGGCAACCTTCTCGCCCAACAGAGTATTAAGCAGGGTTGATTTGCCCACGTTGGGGCGGCCGACGATGGCAATGTATGCGGTTCTTGTCTGATTCATATTTTTCTTTTCCTCGTTTAATACGTCATTGATTATTGCACCTTTTCGGGCGCGAAGATTTCAGTCTGCTCTCCCGTGGTCAGGTCCACCCAGATGACCGAAATAATGGAAGTTCCCTTAGCCTCGGAGGTTACCATGAAACAGTATTCTCCACCCTCCACGTCATAGCAGCAGACGTAGACGATGTCCTCACCCACGACCTCATACGCGTAGCCGTCAAAATCCTTCCAGGTCAGTTTTTCGCCTTTGTCCACCAGATTCTCCATCTGGGAGAGCGTCATCAGGTTTTCCGGCTCTTTTACGCCGTCGCCGTAGTGCTGTGAACGGTAGATCCCAAAGCCTGCCATGATCATCACGATCACAGCCATACAGGCAAGGAAGGTCAACAGCTTGATATTGCGGGAGATGAAGGTCTCGGTCTTGCCCGCCGTATCCACCTCTTTGGGGCGGCGGATGGCCTCGGGCTGTATATCTTGCGGCGTATTGTCTCTGTTTTTATGAAATCCCGGATACGGCATATAAACTCCTTTCCGTCCTCGTCATGTATATATTATTCTTTGACAGCAAGGCCCATGCGCTCCATGATCGCTCTCTGACGAGCTCTCATGTCGGTCTCGTCTTCTTCGCCCGTCTCATGATCATAGCCCAGAAGATGCAGCATGGAATGTGCCGTCAAAAAGGCGGCTTCGCGCTCAAAGCTGTGGCCAAACTCCTCGGCCTGCGCCTTGGTGCGCTCCAAATTGAGCACGATATCACCCAACATATTTTGGATCTCGTCCACGGGAGGCTCGTCCGTCTCGCCCTCAAAGTCAAACAGAGGGAAGGACAGCACGTCCGTCGGGGCATCGATGCCACGGAAGCGCAGGTTGAGGTCCTGAATACCCTCGCTGTCGGTCAGCGTGACGCTGACTTCCACGTCGTTGCCATACTGCTCGTACGCCAGCGTCTCGGCGATGGCGCGGCGGATGAGCATTTTCAGCTTGTAGGTTACGGGCATCGCGTTTTGTTCATTTTCGTAGTATACCGTCAGATTCATGATTTTTACCGTCCTTATATTTTAATTTTATCAGTTTCTCTTGAATTTTTTGGCCGTGAAGCTGTCGCTTCGATGCTCGTTTTCAAAACGATCGTAGGCCTGAATGATCTTTTGCACCAAGTGGTGGCGAACCACGTCACGCTCGGTAAAGTGATGAATGGAAATGTCCTCGATATCGTCAAGGATCTTGACTGCCATCGACAGACCGCTCTTGGTTCCGTGCGGCAGGTCAGTCTGTGTCAAATCTCCCGTAATGACTGCCTTGGAATTAAAGCCCAGGCGGGTAAGAAACATTTTCATTTGCTCGGGCGTCGCATTCTGTGCCTCGTCCAAAATGATAAAGGAATCGTCCAGCGTGCGTCCTCTCATATAGGCCAAGGGAGCGACCTCGATGGTCTGCTTTTCCACACAGTGCTGGTAATTCTCCGCCCCCATCATCTCAAACAGCGCGTCGTACAACGGGCGCAGGTAGGGATCGATCTTACTCTGCAAGTCGCCCGGCAAAAAGCCCAGACGCTCGCCCGCCTCGATCGCAGGGCGGGTCAAGATGATGCGGCTGACCTGCTTGTCCCGCAGGGCCTTGACCGCCATGGCGACCGCCAGGAAGGTCTTGCCCGTACCGGCAGGGCCGACACCGAAAATGATGGTGTTTTTGCGAATGGCCTCAACGTATTTTTTCTGTCCGATCGTTTTGGCCTTGATGGGCTTGCCGCGCGTGGTCACGCAAATGCAATCGTCGCCCAGCGCTTCTACCGCGTCCTTTTCGCCCGCCTGCACCATACTGATGATATAGCGCACCGATTGTTCGGGAACGCTCTCCTCCCTTGTTGCAACCGTCCGCAGATTCTCCAGGGCCCGGGCGGCACGGGCGACGCTCTTGGCGTCCGCCCCCTCGACGGTGATCGCCCCGTGTCCCTCCGACTCACCGCCGCGATTGCGTACGATGACGGAAAATGCAGTTTCAATCAATTTGACGTTAGCATCGAACGCACCGAACATACGGGCCGTCACCTCGGCGCTCGATACCGCTATGGTTTGTTTGTATTGACTCATATATCATGCCTCCACGGCTTTGTTTATCTATGGGGAAACCGCGCTCTCGCCGCCAACCGAAAACGGAAGCGGCATCGCAATATTCTGCACGCACCAATACCGACAAGTCAGACGGCAATATTCATCCGTCAGCTCGCACACGACGTTTTGAGACAACAGCGTCGCATCGCGGGTGGCCAGCGTCAGCGCCCGTCCCAACTCCTCGTAAGCACGGCGTTGTGCTTCCTCGGGGGAGATGGTCACGTGCTGTAATTCATAGGGGCAGTATTCGATCGTCTGCAGTGACAGCGGCAACGCATCCCCGCCAAAAAGGCTAAAGGTTTCCAGTCTCTTTATTGTATCACAATTCCCCCCTCCAATTCCAGTACTTTTTGTAATTTTTATCTCATTTCCGAAAAAAAATAACGATTTTTCTCCTTTTATCGATTCAAAATAGACTTTTTTCTCTTCGGTCAGGGGAATTTCGACGGTCAGAGTATGCTGTGTGCGGGCCATGACCTCTCCGCGCGCCTGGGTCAGTGCATGCTGAAGGTCGCTCATCTCTCGCACCCCCCCAATCAAAAGTTGGCCTTTGCGCACGATATCTCCGGGCCTCACCTTGACCTCTCCCGATATCAGACGGACGGATTCTATAATGCCGTCCTCGGCCGCGACGAGGTTGCCAGGTTGCCCGGAGGCATCTGTGCCGTCAGGCAAAAGCAAGGGACGCAGTTGTACGTAAGCCACCGTTCCCTTGAGATTGACGGACACCCAGGCGACCCCCTTCGACTCGGTCAACAGCTTTTGCTCTACCCGATCGGTGTCAAGCGCAGGGATCCATCCTCCCACAAACAAACCGCTGTCTTGTATTTGCTGGCGGAGCGCGGAAATATTAGCCTCCCCTTCTCCCTCAACCCGCACGTCCCAGACGACGTTACAGCCGGCCCAGATCATCAAAACGGCCAACAGTGCTCCCACCAATATCCCATATCTCTTGCGATATTGCAGCAGCTTGTAGGGCAAGCCACCTCCCCCTGTCAGCGTGGTCGCAATGCCCTGTTCAGCACACACCGAAAGCAACCGTTTGGCCATCCTCCTCCGACAACGTACCGTCGTCCGCTCCAAGCAAGGACTTTCCCAAGGCTGATAAGCAAAGCCGTAAACGCGGCACACGTTGAAAAAAGCGGCCGCCTGCTCAATGGGAATCGATATTTCGCAATATCCCAGCAAAACGTAGTCAATTCTCACTTGCTTCCCTCCCCGCCGAATGCTTACAACAACCAAACGTAACCGAAAAAATCTCTCCGCGAATTTGGACGGCGTCCGGGTGATAACTCAGGCACAAGAGATTTCGCCCGCAAATGCACACCTGCCCGACGTCGGGATCTCTCACGGCCAGCAGAATGCACTCCCGTCCGTATTCTACGATATCACAGCACCCTTGCACCGTGAAAAATCGATTGCTCAGACTCTCACAGCGGCAGTTATGCAACAGAAGGCGGTCGTACCTGCGGCATACCCGCCGCCACAACGATTCCCCCTCCCCCTTATTTCGATCTGCCATACGCCCTCCTTTTCGTTCTCTTCAAATAAATACCTCCCGCCGTGGCCACAATCATACCACCCATGCAAAGTGACCAGACGATCCTGCCGGGCACGTCGGACGGGAACCGACCCACCTGGGCTATTACACCATCCGTCGCGGCAGACGGTGGCATAAGTACGCCCGTCGAGATCAAAAGTGCCATGCCCGCCCCACACAGGAACGCTTGAACAAGACGGGAGAGCCAAAAGGCCAGCCGTTTCAACGGGCAACCGACACATTCGGAAAAGATCTGACAATGTACGGAAAATCCGCCCCATCCCACCAAAGCGGCGCACATAACCGCCGCGGGCACAGGCTCAAAGGCCGCCGCAACCTCTGCCGCCCCGCCGGACAATTCCAAAAGTCCCAGCAGGCAAGCCCGTCCTCGGGCGCCGGGAGAGACTCCCGCCTGGGCCAGCGCACAGTCCAAAACGCTCGTCAAGGAGCTGAACAAAATGACCGTCGCACACACGTTCAGCATACTTCCCGCCGCTGCCGATAACACCGATGGCAAGGTCTGTTTGGATTGCTGACCGAGCGTCACGCAAGCACAAGCTACCGTTCTCCTCTTTCTCCCGCGGACCACATCCCCCATGCGCAAAACCAAGCCGATCAGCAGCGCGGAGGCAAAAGACAACAAGCAAAGCCACCTTCCAAGAGCAGCACTGCCAAACAGCCCCGCTCCCACGGCATTGACAAGAAAGGCCGTGCTGGGAAGATTGCACAAGCACAGGACCCTGGAAAACTCATTTGCTTCCAACCGACCGCGGCGATAATAGGCCGCCGCCACCCGCGCGCCAATAGGAAAGCCGCACAAGACCCCCATTAGAAAAGCACAAAGCCCTGCCTGTGACAATCCAAGCACGGCGCCAAAACGGCGAAGCGGCCACCACGATGCCAGCATTTCCCCCGCATCTCCTCGGACCATCCATTCGGAGACCACCATGAATGGAAAAAGCGCAGGAATCATGGTATAAGCGCACAGCCGCATCCCCGTCTTGACCCCTTGCATAGCCGCTCCCGCCTGCCATAGCAGGAGCAGCATCAAAACAACTACTCCGAGCGGCCCTCGTCGGTGCAACCGATTCGTAGGATTTCCATCGTCCAACCGCCGTATATTCCTCATGATGTCGCCTCGCTCCTTCCCTTTGTACGACTCCATTTTACGCGCAGGGGCAAAAAAATATGATTGCGCTCATGCTGTCACAGAAAAATCAGCGAAAGTTCTTGTATAATTCTCCCTTTTCGTCTATAATAGAAGCATCGGGCAAGGGGAGGTGACTTCATGCAATACATCATAGCCGAAAACCACGACGGGCAACCATTGCGGGAATATCTGTTGCACTCACTGGGGCTGTCTCACCGTCTGCTCACCCGCCTCAAGCAAACGCCACGCGGCATTTTGCTCAACGGCACGCCTGTCACCGTTCGGGCCCTGTTAAAAAAGGGAGACTTGCTGACTCTGGCCACCGAGGACGCCGAAGACGCCTCACACGGCCATATTGCCATTGGCAAAACACTCCCCGATATTTTGTATGAGGACGAGCATATTCTCGTGTGCAACAAGCCATTCGGTATGCCAACGCACCCCTCGCACGGTCATATTGACGACACGCTGGCCAATGCCGTTGCTCTTTATGAAGCATCGCGCGGCAATCCCGCCGTTGTCTTTCGCCCCGTTAATCGTCTGGACCGAGACACCAGCGGCGTAGTGCTGATTGCACGCGACCAGTTCTCTGCCGCCCGCCTGTCAAGGGCCATGAGCGAAGGACGCATCCAAAAGCAATATTTTGCCGTTCTAGAGGGGATTCCTCCTCAGCCTCGCGGCGAGATCACAGCGGCCATTCGCCGTGCAGAACAAAGCATTATCACCCGCGAGATCTGCGCCCCGGGGCTTCCCGGTGCCCACGACGCGCACACCCAGTATCAAGCAGTGCTTCACTGGCCTTACCAAGACCGCAAGCGCTGTCTGGTCAAGGCGGTGCCCCTGACGGGACGCACCCATCAGTTGCGCCTGCATTTCGCCCACGTGGGCGCGCCCATTGCAGGTGACACGCTCTACGGCGGACAATATTGCAACGACACCTCTCCCTCCCGCCAGGCATTGCACGCCTATTCGCTGACCTTTCCGCATCCCATCACGCAAAAAGCAATGACCGTCGTCGCTCCTTTGTACGACGATATGCGGGCGCTGCTCCCCTAAACCATCACTCATCCCACGGAGGTCTTCATGTTCCATAAAAAACAAAAAAGGGAATCCGCTCCCCCTTCTTCTCAGCGACGTCTGCCCCGCATTTGTATTGCCTCTTGGATCGCCACGGGCGTATGCGCCCTCTTGGTTCTTTTGTTCCGTCTCTTGCCCGGCTTTGCCGATTTTTTCAACCGCTATATCAGTCAGCCTCTGCGCCTTGTGTTCGGCTTGATCACCGCGATCCTGCCCTTTTCGCTGGCGGAAATCATGCTCATTCTTTCCCCCGTTCTACTCGCTTTTCTCATCGTGCTCGGTATTCGCAAGCACGCCACTACTTGGAGATCGGCAGGGATATATCTGCTCAAAATATTCAGTGCCGTACTTGTATTCTTCATTTTGTTCGTCTCCAATTTTGCCGCCGGATATTACGGCGTTGCCTTGAACGACGAATCAAAGCTGGATCTTGACCGCAAGAACAGCAGTGCGGAAGAATTGTACCAAACGGCGATCCATTTGGTCGAAAACGTCAACCGCGAGGCACAGAATATCACCTTTGCAGATAAGGATTTTTCTATCATGCCCTATGATTTTTCCGACATGAACCGCAAGCTGCTGGACGCGTACGGCGCCTTCTGTGCCGAGCATGATTTCATTGGGCATTTCTACAGCCGCGCCAAGCCCGTTCTGCTCAGCGAGGCCATGTCCTACACCCACATCACCGGTGTGTATTCTTATTTTACCGGAGAGGCCAACGTCAACGTCAATTTCCCTGACTACACCCTTCCCTTTACCGCCGCCCACGAACTCGCACATCAGCGCGGAATTGCACGAGAGGATGAAGCTAATTTTATTGCCTACCTCGTTTGTATCTCCTCGGAGGACGCCTATATCCGCTACAGCGGTTATCTTAACATGTACGAATACGTCGCAAATGCCCTATGGAAGGCCGACCGTGACCTGTATTATGAGGCACGCAACCGGCTGGACACTGCCGTACGCTACGAAATGATTGCTTACAGCAACTTTTTCGATCAGTACCGCGATTCTGTCGCAGGCGAGATCAGCGGAACGGTCAACGATCTGTACCTCAAAGGTAACGGCACCGAAGGCACCCGCAGTTACGGGCTGGTGGTCGATTTGGCCGTCGCTTACGACAAAAAGATGAACCCTTGATTTTATGCATATAAAAAAGCACGGCAGTTTTAAAACTGCCGTGCTCGTTTTATTTAATCTTCGATTGAATCTTCGATTGAATCTTCGATTGCTTCCCCAAGGCGTGTGCGGATAGCCACGCTTCCGTCCTTGCGGATGCACAATATCGCTTGCTCATCGCCCAAACAGAACGGCTCTTCACGCGCGCCCTTGGGCAATTCATAGCGTTCGCCGTCAATCACAAGCTCAACGTGACGCCAAAATATCGATCGGCGGTAGGTCAGATGATGTTCCTCGCCGTCAAGAACAATGGTAAAACGCTGTATCTTGGCCATGTTATTCCTCGAGTTCCGGTTCGACGGGAGGCACATCGCTTGTCGCAGAAGCATTGCGGCGGCGCAGAGCCATGACCACGAAGTCAACGCCGATAATGGTAAAGCACATCAACAAAAGCAGAATCTTGGCGCGCTGAGCCGTCGTACGGGCGCGCAAATCATTCTCGTTTTTCCCAGGCTGCTGTACCGGAGGCTGATTTGTACCGGGAACGTCAGTTCCGGGAACGTCAGTGCCGGGAACGCCGGTGCCGGGAACGTCAGTACCGGGAACATCGGTACCGGGAACGTCAGTTCCGGGTGTTTCATTCGGATCCTCTCGAACAATGGGAGTCGCTCCATAGAAAGCATCCTGCTTCTTGATCGTCACTAACGTGATATTATCTACGCGGAAGGTAAATACACCACCTGTAGCCTGTGTAATACCTAACGTATGGAACCGAAGATAGTTCACCGCAGCAAAATTGGGTACTCCATCGCAACTAAGTGCCTCCACCACGGGCAAGGAAATTCGTGTCCAGCCATTTTTCTTGATGTATTTATCGAGCGCCCAAGAATATTCTTGATGATCGCAAGTGCCGGAGGACGTGATCTCAAAATTGATGGGGTAGTTTGCATTTTTAAAAACGTTAATATCAGAGACGAACACATCCATCTCTACGTAAATTAACCCTTGAGCATTGATTGGCTCATATACTTTTTGAGAGACCAGATTGGGCTGCTCCGGGATCTTCTGTTGGAAAGCAAGACTTGCCGCTCCCTGCTGCTTGTTGACTTCATCTCTCATCGGAGTAGCGCCCCAGTCCGTCCAACCGTCCGCCGTATCGCAAGTATCCATAGTAATCATGGAACGCTCGCCCTTCGTCGCGGTAATATTATCAATCTTGACCACCACGTCATTCAGATCCGCAGGGGGATTGACCTGGAAAAATTGCAAGCAGAAATAATTCAAATGATTGCTGCGGAAGCCACGCGAGGTAGCCTTGTCAATGGGGAGAGAGATGTGGTACCAGCCGGCCTTATCGATGCCGGTGAAGGCGTCCTCGTACCATGTGATCAATTCGCTGTCCGGAGAACCGGACGATCCAAAGTCCAGAATCATCATGCGGGATGCCCACAAAATGCTGGGATCGGAGATGTAAAAATCAAATTCGAACAAGTATACATCCGTAACGTCCACTGCATCAAAGGTAGCTCGCAGCGACAAAATGCTGCCCGAACCCGCAGGTGCACTCAGCGAGGTCGAAATGCAAGCCTCCCCCTCGGTAACATCCTCCGCATCAAGAGTCAATTCACCATCCGATGTCCAGCCGTCAAGAGTATCGCCGGACAACACCGGAATTTTTCCCTTGTCGGCTTCGTTTTCTTGTTTATCTTCCGCGCTCGCGGGAATCAGTCCCGCACACAGGAGCAGCGCGCACAAAAGCAGGATAAATATTCTTTTCATTGGCACCTCTTTCTGCTTTAAACAAAGCACACTTTGACTGGTAACATTTTAACAGAAAACCGAAGTTCTGTCAAGCGAAGTTGGTTATTTTCGTCAAATTCGACGAAATATATCTGCTTACCTTTGCACAAAAAGAGCCCGTCCGGATATTGGACAGGCTCTTTTGTTTATTTTTACTTGGTGCGGATCATTTCGGTGATACGAAGCATGGTCGCACCGTAAGGAACGAGCAACAGCTCTTTTTTCTCGCTGCGTGCCTTGGTCGAGTTTGCTTTTTCGGCGCTGACGTTGTCATAGCCGTCTGCATAGTCCCAATCCACACGCGCCATGCTCGCTTTGAGCGCAACACGGGGGCATGCGGCCGAGAAGGGATACTCGTTACCCTCGCCGTATACGACCTCAAAGCTCTTGTCCGCAAAGCCGTATCTCCACTCGCTCATAGGCGTCAGCTCGTAATCGCAATAGGGGAACTTGCGCTCCACGCCGTCGCGGGTGTACTCTTTCATATGGTATTCCGCCTCAATGGGCAAGGCAAACACCAACGGACCGTAGGCGGCGACGTACACGCCGTTCGGGCGCTTGACCAGATGGGGCGTATCGTTCAAAGTAATGTCAATAACGCTCTCACCCACCCATGCACGATCGATCACAAGATAGTCGCCCACGCGAAGTGCCTTCTGACCATCCGCCTTAGCAGTAGCGCTCTTTGCCCATGCGGGTACGCGGATCTTCAAAGGGAACGCCACCTTTTCCTGCACGTTCACACGGATGGAAGCATTCAGACGGAACGGATACTCGGACACGTTTTCCACCGTGATCGCGACGCCGTTGACGGTTGTGGTCAGCTTACACGGAACGAGATGAGCGCAGACGATGGCGTCACCGTCGCGCTGATAGGCGTTCATGGCAAATTTGGGCCATGCCTGATTGAAGTTAGAAGTACAGCAACCAAAGCCCGGCTCAAGGCCAAAGAGGCCCGATTCGCCGTTGTTGGTGCGGAAGATGGGCTTGTTGGGATAATTGACCGCCGCGATCTGATTGACCAGCTGGTCGTACTGATGCGTCCACATATCGTCGCTGATAGCGGCAGGCAGGGCGTTGAAGGCCGCCTTTTCCACACGGTCTGCCCAGGCGGCATCGCCCGTGGCGGTATACAACGTCTCGCAGGAGTACATCAGCTCGGCAATGGAGCACAGCTCAAAGCCGTGCGTATTGCCGATGCCCGCCAGACACTCGTCACCTGTGATGGTGCCGACGGCCGTGCCGTTGTACTTCTCAAGGATGCCCCACAGATAATCGGGATCGTCCTGCTCGGTCAACTCACCCTCGCCCAACAGCCGCTTGATCAGCGCACCGTATTTGATCATCATGTTCAGATTGACGACGTGCGTTTCCAGCGTCCAGATATTCAAGGGGCGCACCCAGCGCTCGGTCAGGGTGGTGTAGTCCGTTCCCTGCTCGCGAAGCAGCTTTGCCAGCGACAGCAGATACTCCTCGCCTGTGCGCTCATAAACGTAAGAGATGGGGATGAGGGCCTCAAACCAGCGGAACTTACCCCAATCCTTGAGCTTGACCGTGCCGTTTTGCATCAGCTCGTACAAGCAGCGGAGGGCACGGCAAAGTCCCCGGTACGCCCGTTGGTCTGCCGTGATGTCGCAATACAGCGCCAGCACCTTACAGATCAGTTGATACGCCCACACGTCGTAATCCTTGCGAGCTTCCTCCGAGCAAGGGCAAATCCAGCCGTCGGCCGTTTGGCGGTCGAGGATGCTGTCAACGTAATACCTGGCACGCGCTTTCATATCCCCGTCATCCAGCAACCATGCCAGCGGAATGAAGCCGTCGAGCCAATACGGTACTCGCTCCCAGCCCTCACGGTCACCGCCAATCCAGGCGCTGTCACGAACGTCGGGCCAAATTTTATCGAGATTGCCCGACAGGCCGTCGGCCTGGATGCGAAGCTGACGGTGCAGCCAACCGGTTGGCTTTAATTCATTGTTGGAAAAGAGACTTAACATAATCTACTCCTTCGTTAATTATTATACTTTGACATTATCGAAATTCGGTCACGCCGTCCTCAAGATACACGTTTGTGCGGAGAATGGAATATTCGCTCACAACGTCGCCTTCGGGCAAAAGGCCAAAGCGATCGCGCAACGCTCGAATGAGGTACTCGGGGTTAAGATAATCCGAGCCCGACACGCACAGCACGGTGTCGATGCGAAGCTCGCCCTCTTCCACGCGCGCGTCGAGCGAGCGGATGAGGGTAGTAATATCCACCTGACGAATGCCCGACTTGGACTTTTTGTCCATCATCAAGGGCGAGGTCGTCAGATAGCTCTTGATCTCCTCGGCAAGCGCCGAGGTCAGGCCGCTCGTGCGAATGCGAATATCGTATCTTGCCCAGATAATATCGGCAAACGCCGATTTCTCGGGTACGGTATACGCGTCCAGCACATACAGCTCGTCGGTCAGCGCGCTGTTAAGACGATCCTTGATCTCCTCACAGCTCATGTCGCGGTCGATGCGCAGATCAAGATACTCGCAAAGGCTCTCGGCTCCCACGCTCAAAGGAAGACCGAACGTGATCTTGGCGTGGGGATTGAAGCCCTGCGTATACCAGGTGGGAATGCCGGCACGAACAAGCACACGGCTAACAGTTCGTTGCAGGTCCAGATGAGAAATGTATTGCAGATTGCCCACCTTACGGAATTGGATGCGCACCGTGCGGGGTTGGGGCAAGAGAGGATAGTCCTCTTTTTTGCGGCGGTTTACGATTTGGTCTTGGGACAGCATGCTCGCTCACCTCCCAGTTTATTTGCCCCACAGCCACTGCATTTTTCGCGGCAGTTGGGGGTTGTGGCAGCCTCGTAAGCCCGTTCGCGCTCTCGCTTGAGGAATGCCTTGGTCACACCGCAATCGATGATATCCCAGGGAAGCACCTCGTCAAGACCAAACGCACGGTTGGCATAAAAGGCGGGATCCAAGCCGGTATCCGCAAAAACGGACATCCAGGCATCGTAATTGAAATATTCCGACCAGGCATCAAACTTGAAGCCTCGGTTGCAAGCCTCAGCCAGCGCATGCGCCAGACGGCGGTCGCCGCGGGCCAATACTGCTTCGATACGGCAGGTCGGGGCGTCGTGGTGATTGTATTTGATCTTGCGGTCAGTGACGCAGGAGCCCACAAACTCTTGCTTGCGCCGCATCTCTTCCAGCGTATCCTGGGCCTCCCATTGGAAGGGGGTGAAGGGTTTGGGAATGAACGGTGAGACGCTGATGGTTACCTGCGGAGGTCGGCCGCCCTTACGGTTGGGTGTCTGATAGAATTGATTGATCACACGATGGGCAAGAGCAGGAATTTCCCGCAAATCTTCATCCGTTTCGGTGGGATGGCCCTGCATAAAGTACAGCTTGACCTGGTTTTTGCCGGCCTCAAAGGCCACGCTTACCGCACGCATCAAATCTTGCTCAGCGAGATTTTTGTTGATGACGTCGCGCAGACGCTGGGAGCCTGCCTCGGGGGCAAACGTGATGGAGGACGCGCGGATAGAGGTGACCTTGTCCATCAGCTCCTTGGTAAAGGAGTCGGCGCGAAGCGAGGGCAAGGAAAGATTGACCATATTGGGATTGGTCCACTCAAGCAGCTTGTCGGTCAGCTCGTCAATGCGGGTATAGTCGCTGATGGACAGCGAGGACAGAGAAAATTCCTCATATCCCGTATGATCAAAGATGGTACGCGCCTGGCAGTCGATCACGTCGGGCGTCTTTTCACGCACGGGACGATACACCATGCCCGCCTGACAGAAGCGGCATCCGCGGATACAGCCGCGACCGACCTCGACCGTGATACGGTCTTGGACCGTCTCGATGTAAGGCATGACCACGTTTTGGGGAAAATATGCCTTGTCCAGATCCTTGACGATACGCTTTTCGATCTTGGTGGGGATATCGTCATAAACGGGAGTATACGCCTCGATGGTGCCGTCCTCGTGATACGTTACGCGATACAGCGAAGGAACGTACACTCCGGGGATGGTGCGGGCCGCCTCATGAAGAAAAGCTTCGCGGCTGTAACGCCCCTCCTCCTTCATGCGGATATACAGACGGACGATCTCGGGCAGCATTTCCTCGCCCTCACCGATATTGAACAGATCGAAAAACTCTGCCACAGGTTCGGGGTTATAGGCGCAAGGGCCGCCGCCGATGACCAAGGGATGTTCCTCGGTACGGTCTTTGGCATACAGGGGGATTTGGGCCAGCTGCAGCATATTCAGCACCGTCGTGTAGCACATTTCATACTGAAGCGTAAAGCCGAGAAAATCAAAATTCTTGACGGCATCGCCACTTTCCAGCGCACACAATGCCAAGCCGTGCTCGTTCATCTGCTCTTGCATATCGATCCAGGGCGCAAACACACGCTCGCACCAGATGTCCTCGTGGCTATTGAGAGCTCCGTAGAGAATACGCATGCCAAGGTTGGACATACCGATCTCATAGCTGTCGGGGAAGGCAAAGGCAAAGCGAGCCTTGATCGCCGTTTTGTCCTTGACGATCTGACCATATTCCCCGCCCGAATAACGACCGGGCTTGGATACCGATTTGAGCAGCGAGGTGCTGTAACGGAGATCCTTGTTATAGTTTTCAGTTTCGTTTGTCATTTCCACTCTTATGATCCTGTTCGTTTAACATATTTTTGCGCGACAAAAAGAGACAAAGCACGATCCATGCCAGTTGTGCCGTCGCGGCAAGGGCACAGGCGTAGGGATTGATGAGGTCCAGCATCAAAAGCGTACCGCAAAGCAGTGCGCCGATCAGCAACGTAACATACTGAATGCCGCGCATCAGACGGTCGTTGGCGGCAATTTTATGGCAAGCCAATACTGCATGAGCAATGTCACGCGCATTTTTGGTGGCAACCACACCGCTGTCCACAACTTCCATTTCGTCATTTTTCTCAAAATGCAGCGGCTTGATCACGCGGATGGGCGCCATTTGGGGATCGCGACTGCGGGCCAGCAATTCGGCATGGATGCAAGGGTCACTACTCTCCACGGCAACCGACGTGCCCGCACGGCCCAATTCGTCGGCAATCTGCTCAAAGCGTCCCGAGATACGATAGTCGATCTCATAGCCCAGTCGCAATTTTCCGTCGAAAGCCAAATACAAAATACTACTCTCCACGTGTCTGCGAACCAACAGTTCCGCAGAATCGCTCGGCACGCGGATGCCGTTTTTCATCATAAATTCGGAGGTTCCTGCCAGCACGCGTACCTTGCCGTCGATGCGAGCCTCAACCCCCTGCTCCAGCACGCGCAGAATCTCCACGCGGTCCTCCCACGTTTCTTCGGACAGATCCGAAGTGGTCACAGCGGCAAGCGTACCGCCCAGCGTTTTAAACAGCCGCTTGGCGTAGCGGATATACTTTCGGGTATCGCCACCGCCGCGGATGGTGATCTCGGTCGAGCTCTTGGAACGGAACATTTCAACGTCGTCAAACAGCAAAATGCTGTCCTTGGCATATTCATCCACGGCACTGTCTCCAATGATACCGCATCCGCGTTTTGCCAAACGGGTAGCGGCCAGCAGCATGGGATAAGCATAGGCAATCAGCGTTGAGATGGGCAACGTCATTTGCAAAGCAAGCACAAAGACGGTGGACGCCAAGCGTAGATCTCCCTTGATCAGCAATGCCATCACCGCAAGCAAAACGGAGCACAGCGCACTTGCCACCAAAAGGCCCGGCAAAGCACGATGGCGCTGCGTGGGGGCGCCCGTCCGACGGAAATAGCCGTCGATGCGATGAGTACGGCGCACGCGGCGCAGAGCGCGGTCGGCATCGTCGTTGATGATCTTGACGATATGACCGTCACGAATCACCTTCTTGCGCTTGGGTTCCATATCGCACAAAGCAATCTTACGGGTACGGGAGTTGACCACCGCGAACGCGATTCTCTGATTCTTAATGCTGATGCACTCGGAAACAGCCGTGGCCAACAGAGCCAATGCTGCAGGCAAATTAAGCAGAACACCGCACCGTGGGTCAAACAAGCCCAACACGTCATACAACACCGTCGCAACGACCACCAAAGCCGTCACGGTAGCAGGCGTCGGCGAGTACGTCATCAGATGGATCACGCCCCGCTTCAGGCAGGTGAAGCACAGCGCCGAAGCGATGAGCAGCAACAGCAGTCCGATCCCGCCGTAAAGCCCCGACGTCGGAAGCCCGGCCAGCAGCGCAGGCAAGGCATCAAACAGAGCAAGCATCAAATCGGACAGACCAATCAAAACCGTCAAAAAAGCGGTCAGTATCAAGCGAGCCGTCGCCCCCCTGCTATGAGCGCGGTAGGCCTGGCGAATTTCTTTATCCTGGGTATGTCCTGCATATTCCTCACCATCGCAAGCATAAACACCGCGAATGGGACGCTTGGCATTTTCATCTTCTATGCGGCGGTGCTTTACGCCTTCGATGCGCTGGGTGCCCAATTTTTGAGACAAATTGTTCTCGTAGCCCAACTCCAGAAGCAGCTCTACGTCCTCGTCGCTCATACTGCGCTCACGCGCGGATGCACGGCCGAAGGAGGCTCCGCCGATGGTACTGACGTTACCGCGACCATTTCCTCGCTCCCCTGCCAAAGCATCCAGAGGAGAGCGCTTGGGGCGTGGAGGCTCTGCCGCCTCGGAGAGTCGGTCCGATGCCCTGGCATTGGCACTGCGCGCCGCGTCCAGCGGCGAGGCCACAGGAACAATCACCGTACGCTCGGGGGTTACAGAGGTGCTTTCCTTTTCGGCCGGCGCAGTGGGCGAAACCGTAACAGGTGTTTCATCCTCTGCGTCCATGACAATATCGCCTTCCATAAGAGGCTGTTTTTCGTCTTGGGCAACCGCCTCCGTCTCCTCGGAAGCAACAGGAGCCAAGCCCTCAACGGGAAGATATCCCTCTTCCATCGGGGGAATATCTTGCAGCGCCGCCTCATCCGGCTCTCCGACCTTTGCTCCGAAGGATTCGGTCGGGATGCTCAGCTGCTCGGCCGTCGCGCGGACAGCAGTGTCCGTTGCCTCTTGTTCGGTCACGTAAACGCTGTCAATGGTGGGATTTTGTTCACCCAAGACCTCGGAGGGCATTTCCACTTGAACGTCATTAGCCGCAGATGCAGCTTCATACGGGCCCTCGCTGCCCTCGGAATCCTCCGCAGGCGCAGTCAGCTGTGACTCCTCGGGGGCATCCACATCCGACATAACGATGGCATCGCCCTCGCTCGCGGGTAAGGGTACGGCGGCCTTTTTGGCCGTCGATTTTTTCTTTTTATTTTTGGTGGTTCTTTTGGCGTTCTGTTTGGATGCGGAAGACTCATCGGGAACAACCTCGCCCAAAAGGGCTGCCATATAGGAATCGAACGCTGCGATATCTTCATCGGTATCAACACCGCCGCGCGAAGGTTTCGCCCGATCGGCAGACGAATCGTCTGCTACGGCATCCGCATTTTCGTCCAACGAAGCACGCAAAGCCCGCAACAATTCGTCGGTGGAATCCTGAGATTTGCGATTCATACAAGAACGTCTCCTTTCATGTAATCGTGGGGGCGATTTAGTCGGTCAAGGCCGCCTTTTTCTCGCGGGCTGCCGCGTGCTGACGTGCTGCCTCGGCCAACAGAATGGAAGCCGCTGTCGACACGTTGAGCGAATTGACCTGTCCTCTCATGGGGATCGAAATAATTGCATCACACTTTTGCTTGAGAAGAGCGGACACGCCGTTGCCTTCGCTGCCAAAAATCAGTGCGCAAGGACCGGTCAGATCGGTCTTGTCGTAGGACTGACCGCCCGCCTCGGCGGCGTATACCCACACGCCCTGCTTTTGAAGCTCTTGCACCGTCTGGGCAAGGTTAGCAACCTTCGCCACCGCCAGATGCTCGATCGCACCCGCACTGGCCTTGGACACCAACGGTGTCAGACCGACCGCACGTCTTTTGGGAAGAATCAGGCCATGCGCGCCCAAGCCCTCAGCGCAACGAATCAGGGCGCCGAGATTGTAAGGATCGGTGATACCGTCCGCAATGGCAATGATCGGATCCTCTCCTCGCTCACGGGCGATTGCAAGAATGTCCTGCACGTCTACGTACTCTTTTTCAGCCGCCATAGCAATGACACCCTGGTGAGGGGCAAAGCCGGCGATCGCATCCAGTTTCGAACGGTCTACCTCGACCACGGGAATCTTCTTTTCCAGGGCCTGGGCAACCAAAACGACGATGGAGCCTTCCCGCTCTCCTCTTTGCACCAACAGCTTGTCAATGGTGCGGTCGCTATGAAGCAGTTCACGCACGGCGTTACGGCCGATGATGATACCCGAGCTTTCCTCCGTATCGACGACCTCAGCGTTCGCACGGGCCTCGGCACTGCGATCCACGTGATCGTATTTGGAGGAAGGACGGCGGTCGTTTGCGGGACGTCCCGCGCGATCACCGCGGCGGTTGTCATACGAGCGATTTCCGTCCGTACCGCGAGAGGGCTTTTTATTTGAACGATTGTTTTTTTGCTTGTTTTCCATAATTTTTCACTCCGTTCTTCAAATCAAATGACGTTCCAGTCGGCCATCAAACGAGCCAAGGCTCGCCATACCCGCTCGACAGAATCCAGATACAGCACCTCGTCGGGCGAGTGAATGTCTTTCATATTGGGACCGATGGAAATGATATCCATATCGGGCAGTTTCCGTTTGATATAACCGCATTCCAGGCCTGCATGAATGGCCACCACCTTCATCTCGCCGCCGTACAGCGAGGTGTAAGCTTTGATGTAGGCATCACGCACGGGAGAGATGGGCGCGTATTCCCAACCGGGATAGCGGCTGTGGTGCTGTACCTCAGCCCCCAGCGCGGCCGCCAACGCATCCAGCGCATTCACCGTAGCATCCAAGCGGCTCTCGCGCGAGGCGCGCGAGGTAAAGGTGATACGAACGGCATCCTCCTGCGTGCGAAGAATACCGAGGTTGCGGGAATATTCCACAAGGCCCTCGACCTCATGGTTCATCGCGAGAACTCCGCAGGGAGCGTTAGACAAAAGACCGATGACCCGCGCGGTCGCGGCGGCATCCATCATATCTTCAATGCCCTCGGTCGTCATCACCCGCTCGCAAAGAATACGGCAGCTTTGATCCTCCGCCACAAGCTCGCCCGCAACATCATCGGCAAGACCCAGCAACGTCATGCTCGCCATCGCCGCACTCGGCACGGCGATCACAGCCTTTGCCTCACGAGTGATGGCATTGTCCTTGGAGCCGCCCTCAATGCGGATCAGACGAACGTCAGGGAGAGCCGAAAGCAATCTACCCAACAAGAGATTGGCGCTGGCGCGTCCCGTATGGATATCCGCGCCGCTGTGACCGCCGCTAAGTCCCGTCAATTCTACGCGGCAGACCTCGCGGTCTCCGATGGGCTCACGGGTAACGGGTATGGTCAGATCGGAGCGAATACCGCCCGCGCATCCTACCGTCACTACCGTTTCCTCCTCGCTGTCCAGATTGATCATATAACGGGCAGACAGGCGAGAATAATCGAAGGCGATGGCGCCGCCCATGCCCGTTTCCTCCTCGGTGGTAAACAGACATTCCAGGGCGGGATGCGCGTCAAGCTCTCCGTCCAGCAGGGCCAGCATCATGGCGACGGCAATGCCGTTGTCCGCGCCCAGCGTCGTTCCGTCGGCGCGAAGGCAATTGCCCTCCAGGATAAGCGAAATGGGATCACGCTCAAAATCGTGAACGGTCTCTCCGTTCTTTTCGCACACCATGTCGGTGTGGCCTTGCAAAAGAAGGGGCGCGTACGCTTCCCTGCCCGCGGTAGCAGGCTTTTGGATCAGCACGTTGTTGTTGGCATCGCGCAAGCAGTGCAGTCCGCGCTCGGCGGCAAAGCGGCACAGGTAGTCGGCCACGCCTGCCTCGTTGCCCGATGCGCGGGGAATGGCACTGATCTCTTCAAAAAACGTAAAGACACGCGCGGGTTCAAAGCCGCGGATGATAAACTCACTCATAAAATTGCTCCTTTCCTACAAGCAAACGTTACAGTCGGTCGCGCCGTGCGCGGGACAGATTGATGGGACCCTCGGGAAGATCCTTAAAGTCGCGCAAAGCAATGCCGGTTCCCCGCGCCACACAGGTCAAAGGCTCCTTGGCCAGCGCAACGGGAACCCCCGTCACTTTATGGATCAGACGGTCAAAGCCGTGTACCATACTGCCGCCGCCCGTCATGATAACACCGTACTTCAGAATATCTCCCAAAAGCTCGGGAGGGGTGCGCTCGATCACCGAGCAAACAGCATCCAGAATGGCACTGACCGGCTCGGCCATGGCCTCCAGCATTTCCTTGGAGGACAGGGTGACCACCTGGGGCAGTCCCGTCTCGGCATTGCGGCCCCGCACCTCTACACTGCGCACCTGCTTGTGGGTGTACAGACAGCCGATGCGTTGCTTAATCAGCTCTGCCGTCTGCATACCGATCAGAATGCCGTATTGTCTGCGAACGTAGCGAGCGATCGCCTCGTCCAGCTTTTCTCCCGCAATACGAATGGATTCGGAGACGACGACGCCCCCCATGGAAATGACCGCGATATCGGTGGTACCGCCGCCGATGTCGATCATCATACGCCCGACGGGCTCTTCAATATCCACGCCGGCACCCAGAGCCGCCGCGACAGGCTCCTCCATCAGATATACACTGCCCGCACCTGCTTCTCTGGCAGCGTCCACCACGGCCCGCTCCTCTACCTCGGTCACGCCCGAGGGAACGCAGATCATAACACGGGGCGGCAAAACGGTGTTGCCGCAGGCACTTCGTATGCAGTATTGCAGCATGCGCAGCGTTACGTCGTATTGACTGATCACGCCGTCCCGCAAAGGACGGATGGTCTCTAAATTTTCCGGGGTTCGTCCAATCAAGGCTTGCGCCTCACTGCCGACCGCTACGATCTGATCGGTCAGTTTGTCGACGGCAACGACGCTGGGCTCGTTCAAAACGACGCCCTTACCCTCGACGTACACCAAGACGTTAACCGTTCCCAGATCAATGCCGACGTTACGCCGAAGCCCCAGACTTCCCATCCATTGTTTTATCCGGGCGAACAATCCCGTCGCCCCGTTTGTTTTAGCCATACACATCTCCTTGTGGGTGTTTTTGACATACTTATCCATCTTAAAATATAGTTTATTATTATATTATATAGGAAATGCGGGCAAAAATCAAGATATCCGCCGAAAATTATTGTGCCAATAAAGCAAAAAAGAAGGGGCGGCAATCTTTTTTGACTGCCGCCCCTGCATCAGGCGTTATTTTTTGATTTTTTCTCTTTGCCCGTTCTTGCAACGACCGCACAAATAATACGTGCCGCCCCTGCTTCGGATAACAAACGCACGCAAGTAGAAAGCGATGCTCCCGTGGTGCATACGTCATCGATCAAAATCACCGTTTTTCCTTTTACAGTAGCACTTGCCGCCATCTCAAAGCTGCTTGCCGCATTCTTTTCCCGTTCAGCCGCTCCCAGATCCTTTTGCTGCTTGGCCAGCGGCTTGCGGCGAATCAACGTTTCGTACGGAAGGGTCAGCTCGTGCGACAGCATATGGGCGATCTGCTTGGCGTGGTCGTGTCCCGTGGCCCGAACCGCCGCCCGACGGCGCGGGACGTAAGTTACGGTAATGGTGCGCAGACTGTCCTCCGCGTTGCTCAAGGACGCCAAAAGCGGCTCGGACAGCTGTTCCGCCAAAAAGCGAAACACGTCGCGGTCGTTGTGGTCCTTACACCAAAGCACCAGCTTGGAAGCAACGTTTTTTCTGTCGGGGCGGTATTCTGCCAGATGGTACAGCACCTCGGTTTCCACCTGTTGCAATGCTTCCGGCATACAACGGCAATCGCCGTGTGCCTTTCCGCACTCACAACAGCCCTCCTGCTTTTGCTCTTGCCACAGCTTCATGCAAGTGGGGCAAAGCACGCTCGGCTCTTTGCATTTGAAAACCGTCAGACGCTCACCGCAGGCGCGGCAGGCAGGCGGAAAAACCAGATCGATCAAAAGGCGAAGTACGTTCCGTTTTGCCATATCAGTTCCTTAAGCGGCTGGCAAGTCCGGTGTATCGCATTACCTGTCGGCAATTCTCAACCATCGTGCGCGCCACGTCCTCTCTCCCCACCAGAATAACCATGTTCTGTGCCCGCGTCACCGCCGTGTAAAACAGGTGGCGTGTCAACAGCATATAAGAGGCGCGATAGAGCGGGATAATGACGATGGGGTATTCACTTCCCTGGCTCTTATGCACCGTGATGGCGTATGCGTGCTCCAATTCCTCAAGCAACGAAAAATCGTATACGACGTGGCGATCGTCAAAACGGATCTCCATGCAGTCCGTCGCGTGATTGATGGCCTCGATCTCTCCGATGTCGCCGTTGAACACGCCCATGCCACAGCTTCCGTCCGGTCGCTCCCAGGAGAGATCGTAATTGTTACGGATCTGCATGACGCGATCTCCTTCGCGGAACACCCGCTCCCGAAAGCGATATTCCGCCTTGCTTCCGCCGGCGGGGTTGAGGGCGGTTTGAAGCAGCATATTGAGGTTTTCCGTTCCGCCCTCGCCCTTGCGTGAAGGAGAAATGACCTGAATTCCGCCTTTTGCCATGTCACCATAGGTACGCGGCAAGCGATTCTTGTACAGATCAGCAACGGTCAGAACGATATCGCGGTCGGTCTCCCGCCGCAAAAAGAAGAAGTCGTTGTCCTTGACGTCCATGCGCGGCATCTGGCCGTGATTGATTGCATGAGCGTTGGTGACGATGAGGCTTTCCTTGGCCTGACGGAAGATTTCGGTCAGGCAGACGGTGGAAAAGGCCTCACTGTCGATCAGATCGCGCAACACGTTACCCGCTTCCACGCTGGGGAGCTGGTCAGCGTCGCCAATGATGATCACTCGCGCCCCCGGCTTGATCGCCTTGAGCAGAGCGCACATCAGCCCGTTGCCCACCATGGAAGCCTCGTCGATGACGATGACGTCTTCCTCCAAAAGGTTTTCCTCGTCGCGCCGAAAATGCGCGCCCGCGTCATCACCCACGTCCCCGAATTCCATTTCCAGGAGTCGGTGAATGGTCTTGGCCTCGCTGGCAGTTGATTCGGACAAGCGTTTCGCCGCCCGTCCCGTAGGCGCGGTCAGGGCCACCCGCAGATCCATGCTTTTGAAAATATTGAGCAGTGCCCGCACAACGGTCGTTTTACCCGTACCGGGACCGCCCGTCAATATCATGACACCGCACTGAAGCGCATCGAAGATCGCCTTGCGCTGAAGTGTCGCGTAAGCGATGCCGCCCGACCGCTCTTCCCTTTCGATAAAAGCGTGAACGTCGGGTGCATTGACGGCCGCACAAAGGCGGTCAAGCAGTCTCAATTTGGTGGCGATATATTGCTCACAATCGTTGGCATAGCGTTCAAAAACGTAGGCGATACCATCCATGACGTAACGCACAAGGCGCCCCGATTGCAGCAAAGAATTCAACGCTCCCTGCAGTTGCTCCGCCGTGCCGCCAAGCAAAGCTTGGGAAGCGGCAAGAAGCTTGTCCTCCGGCAGGCACACGTGCCCGTTTTGGAGCGCGTTGGAATGTAACACGTATACGATGCCGCTGCACAGGCGGGCGGCACTGTCGGCCGAAAGACCCAGATCGTGGGCCATGCGGTCGGCCTTTTCAAAGCCGATGCCCTCGATCTCGTCGCATAGAATATAGGGATTCTGTTTGGCGCGGTCCACCGCCGAGGATCCCCAACGCTTATAGATGCGCATGGTCAAGGCGGGGCCGAAAAAGTCACGGAAGAACATCATAGCCGATCGAATGCCCGATTTCTGTTTGAAGTCCTCCGAGATCTCCTCCGCTTTTCGGCGCGAGATGCCGGGGATTTGAGAAAGCCAATCGGGGTGATTTTCCAGCACGTCAAAGGTGTCCTCTCCGAACTCATCCACGATCTTTTTGGCCGTTCTCGGACCGATTCCCTTGATGACGCGAGAGGAAAGATAGCGCAGAATGGCATTGACGTCGGCAGGCAGGATGCGCTCGTACCTCTCCACGGAAAACTGCCGTCCGTACTTGGGATTATGTATCCAGCGGCCGTAGACGGTCACGCCGTCTCCCTCCGCAATATAGGGCAGCGTTCCTTGGATGGTCACAAGATCGTCGTCCGTTCCAAGATCGCAAACGGCATAGCCGTTTTCCTCGTTGGCATAGATCACCCGCTCAATGCTGCCCGAAAGCTGCTGCAGGCGACGATCCTGCACGTCATAAATTTCCTGCATTTGCGCCATCCTTTCCGCCCCCAAACAAACCGGAGACTAATTTGTACTACCTTGATGATGGATATTTACCACGTACCACTGTGCGCCCTGCTGTGCGATCATTGCCCGGTCCTGCACGTTCGGACGGGCATGGGAAAGGCAAAGCTCTTCACTGTACAGCACCGCCACCGGCTGATGTCGGCGCGACAGCGGAGACGTGCGCACTTCATTGAGAAGGGCGGGTAAATTTTGCGCCGCCGATTCGTCGAAAACTTCGATCACCACGCCGATATTGCGGGATGAGAGCAACGATTGTGCGATCAGGCACATAGCGCACCAAAGGCCGAACACGGCCATCGCGGCCAAAAAAATTTCAAAAAACAGCTCCATGATAAGCACCTCCTCGCCACAGTATATGCCGTGTCACGGGAGAATGCCAGGAGCTGTTTTTTCAAAGGAGCAACTCAGTTGCCCAGCAGTTCTTTGCGAAGGATATCCGCAAGATCGGTTGCCTCCCAAGGAGCCGAAACGTCCTCGCGGCCCATGTGGCCGTAAGCGGCGATCTGACAGTAGATGGGCTTGCGCAGACCAAACTTTTCAATGATCGCAGCAGGGCGCAAATCGACATGGCGCAGTGCAGCCTCAGAAATCAAGGCCTCGTCCACCTTGGCCGTTCCGAAGGTATCGATCAGTACGGATACGGGACGGGCTACGCCGATGGCATACGCCACCTGCACCTCACACTTGGAGGCAAGGCCGGCCTTTACGATGTTCTTGGCGAGATAACGCGCGGCGTAGCAAGCCGAACGGTCCACCTTGGTCGGGTCCTTACCCGAGAATGCACCGCCGCCGTGGCGGGAGTAGCCGCCGTAGGTATCAACGATGATCTTACGGCCGGTCAAACCCGAGTCGCCGGCAGGACCGCCGATGACAAAACGACCGGTGGGGTTGATGTAGAACTTGGTATTTTCATCCAGAAGCTCTGCGGGAACCACGGGCTTGATGACCTCACGAATGATATCCGCGCGGATCTGCTCGTTTGCTACGGCGTCGCTGTGCTGGGTAGAAATGACAACGGTATCGACACGAACAGGCTTGCCGTCCTCGTATTCAACCGTCACCTGAGATTTTCCGTCGGGGCGCAAATAGTCCAAAAGACCGCTCTTGCGGACTTCGGTCAATTTCTTGGCCAGCGCGTGCGCCAGCGAGATGGGCAGAGGCATCAGCTCGGGGGTTTCGTCGCAAGCGTAGCCGAACATCAGGCCCTGGTCGCCCGCGCCGATATCGAAGGCGTCAGTGTCACCGTTCTTGGCTTCAAGCGACTTATCAACGCCCATAGCGATGTCGGGGGACTGGGCGTGGATGGAGTTGATGACGGCACAGCTGTCGCAGTCGAAGCCGAATTTGGCGCGAGTGTAACCGATCTCACGCACGGTTTCGCGAACGATGGTGGGAATATCGACGTAGGCCGAGGTCGTGATCTCGCCCATGACCATCACAAGACCCGTCGTGCAAGCGGTTTCGCAAGCAACGCGGGACATGGGGTCCTTTTCAAGCAGGGCGTCGAGAATGGCGTCCGAGATTTTGTCACAGATTTTATCGGGATGTCCCTCGGTCACGGATTCACTGGTAAAAAGCATTTTGTTTGCCATGATTTTTATATTTCCTTTCTTTTTTGGCATTCCGATCCGGCGGCAAAAGAAAAAACCTCGTCCCCGAGGCAGAGAGCAAGGCTTGAGCATTGTCTCATCTTTCGGGATTTAGCACCTTCGCCACACAGGCGGGTTGCCGGGTTTCACAGGGCCAGTCCCTCCACCACTCTTGATAAGATCGGAATTTGGATATTCAAATACACGCATATTATAGCATATTTCTTACTATATTGCAATAGGGTTGGGAAAAGTTTTTGAGGATGGGCAAAGAAAATTACGCTTACTTTCATACAACTTCCCCTGCCGGCAGCAAAAAACGAAAAGCGGCGGAGGGCTTACGGCCCTCCGCCGAAAAAAATCATTTTAAAAGGATCCCCGAGGGACGATGTGCCTCATTGTACTGATACACCGTCACCACGTTGCCCTTTTGAACCTCCTGCAAGCTTTCGTACTGGTTTTCACGAATGAAGTTGATACCCAAAAGATCAACCTCTCCGCCCAACAAAAAGCTCTTGCCGCGGCCGATATGTCCCGATTCGCAGTTCAGAAGGAACAACTCACTCTTGGTACTTTCCAAGAAGGTCTTAGCACCGTAATGGAAGACGTGGCGGAGCTGAATGCCCGTACTTCCCTCGACCTTGACCAGCGTCATGCGAGGACTCAAATGGGTGTCAATCAGCTCGTACACACGGGAACTATCCGTCATCCAGTCGGAATTCAGTACGACGTGCGATTTCGCACCGATATTATGGTAGGTACCGTTGGTATGGATGCGGGTAATGGCGCCCTTTTTGGAGTTGACAACGCCGATACCATGATCGAATACCGTCATCAAAATACGGTCGGCAATAAAATTCTCCGCGCCGTCAAAGCAAACGCCTCGCGAAGCTGCAACGAGGCACAGCTCGGTCGCAAAGGTGTTCTTGCCGCTCAAACGGGCAAAATACGAATACTGTTCCGGAGATTCGGTCAGCGTGTTGGCTTGGCTGACGCCGTTGGTGGGATAATACACCGTCATGCCCATGAGACCGCTGTGGTTGCCGTTCACCGTGACCGCTGCGCGGTCTTTTTCATTGCCGCCCTCACCGTAAGCCACCAGCAAAACGGTACCCTTGAAGGCATCCGAGCCCTTTTGAGGATTCTGATGCGCGCCCATGATCACCGTCTTTTCACCGACGGTAACAGGCTTGGTCAAACGATAGATACCGGCAGGCAGATAGACGATACCGCCGCCTGCGGCGTTGGCATCATCCAATGCCTTCTGCAACACCGCGGAAATATCCTCTTGTCCGGTTGCATCTGCACCGTAGTCGGACAGAACAAACAACTGCGTGGCAGAAATGACCGGTCGGTTGGAAATAGGGTGATAGCCAACGTCCATATTGACCAGGTCAGATTCCACCGTGTATACATGCTGGGTGATCTCGCCCTTGACGTCGCAATTCATCAGGTACACGAAGGGGAAGCTTTCCACCTTGACCGGCACGTTGCGGACTGCAATCTCGGAGGCGTGAATGGTGCTGTTGGTCAAAAGGAAGCCGTATGCCGCATTCAAGCCGTGCAGATCCAGACCGATCTTAGCATCCGTGATGGTGATATTGTAATAGCTTCCGCAAAGACCTGCACGGGTAGGCTCGCGGTTATAAATGCCCGTAGCAAAGCCGTCCAGCGTGATGTTTTCATAAGTGTCGCGATCGCAGTCACCCACGGAGAGTCCGATCGAGCCGTTGGTCTTCATAAGCGCGCGGATGTCCGCCTCGGCAGGAGCGGCAAACGGCTCCCCTGCCCCTGCCCAGTATTTGGGCGAGAAGTGAACGTCAACGGTAACGCAAATATCGGCGCTGTTGTTGTTATCCAGGCCGCGCCACAAGGCCGTACCCTTGACGTTGTCCACCGTCAGCATTCCCTTGGCGCCGGTTCCTGTAAAAATGGCATAATAGCTGTTGATAAAGGTACAATCCTTGACGGTGCAAACGTCGCCCTTGGTCTCCACCGTAGGCTGATAATTGATCGGCGCACTGATGGACTGTTTTTCATAATAGAACGTCAAGCCTTCCACAGCCGCGCTGGGATTGACCAGTACGGCGCTCTTTTGCTTGTACTCGCCCTTTTGATCCAGCAACAGCAGCGTGCCGTCTGCAAAATTACCCTTATCGGGATCGACGTAGCTGCCTCGCAGCGTGACATAAGAAGGAACGTTCAGTTGCTTGGAAACGCGATAGGTGCCGGCAGGCAGATAGACCACGCCGCCCCCCAGAGCCGCCACGTCATCGATGGCACTCTGCAAAATAGCGGTAACGTCGCTAACACCTTTGCGATCGGCAAAATAGGGCTCTTTGGAAACGTCGGCCAAGGCTACGAAGGCATCGCCCGCCGCCGTCGTAATGACAACAGGCTCGCTCTTTTCATACGTACGGTACATATTCACAGGCACCTCCAAAGCAGTTGTGTTTTCATTCAGATAGCGGACGGTAAAATAACGAATGGCCGTCCGGGTGTTGGCCTCATCCGAGCCAAGAATAACAATCTTGTTGCCGTAAACACCGATATGATACCAATTCTCCGCCTCGCCCAGAGCCGCGGTAACAGCTTCATACGCTTGCTGGGTTTCGGCGCGGTTGGTCTTGCCTACCAGTATCTCGCGGGCATCGTTGACAATGGGTGTCGGATCCTTGGTGTAGTCCGTACCGATCTTGATGCCCTTGAATTTGCTCATCATGAGGGCGTACATGGCACTGACCTCCAAACGGACGTCTGCGCCTGCCGTTTCAGAACGAAGAACGGTGTATTCCGCAACGTTGTCAATCGAAAGAAGCTCGCCGTCATCCGGCCAATCGATCGTAGGCTCGTCCTGCGGCGGCTGTCCGGGCTCGTCCTCGGGAGGCGTGTCGGGCGTATTGGGGGTATCGGGAGTGTCAGGGGTATTGTGACCGCAGGCAATAAAAGCGCCCAGACACAAAAGCAGTGACAAAAAGAGCGAGATCACTCTCCAAAGGATTGCGCGTTGTTCCATAAGTATTCTCCTTACTTTCAACAATTCCGTTTTTATTTTATCATATCCATAACCGCTTTGCAACAGCTTTGATGTATTTTTTACAGCAAAAAATCCGCCCCCGATCACATCGGAGGCGGAAATTTTTAGTGGGTGTACATATACTTTTCAATTTTTCGGGCGTAGGGAGCAATATTCTGGTCGTACCCTATGCTCCAATTGCCGACGTTTTCCGTCACCGCCATAAAGGCCGCCTCACTCTCGTATTCCTCGGGGGTGATGACGCCCTGCTCCTTCATATAACGAAGGATATATTCGCCCAACTCTCTGCGGGCGGCGTCGGCCTCAGCGCTGTTATGATCCTCCCAGCTGCCCTTTTCAAAGGCTTGCACCTTTTCATACAACGCCCACATCTGCGCGTCGTCGACATAGTCCGTCGGCGCGTAGCGGATGCGCTGGCTCATATAGGAGAAACGCATCGTCTGATCCGAAGGCCGATAACTGCTCACCGAGGCGTAAATATGATTTCTGAACGCCCAATGATAGTACATATTCGCAAACTCTTCGGCCGAGATTTTACCCGTCTTGTAGTGTCTTGCGATCATGATCTCCCAGGTGTCCACCGCGCCCATAGGGGCAGTATCCAGAATCAACTCCACCTTGTCCGCCGCATAGTCCACCGCCGTGCTTCCCAGGCGAAGCGCATCGCCGTCGAAAAATATCGCTTGCCAGTCGTAGTAGTGTTCGGGCACGTCAGACGCGGCGATTTTATCCTTGAGCGCCCCGACGTCATTGGGCATGAAGGCAACCGACAGCGTAATCGTTCCCATGGCGTAAGCTTCCTCATAGGACGGCGTGAGCGTGATTTTGAGGGAAAGCATCTGCTCGGCAGAAGCCTCCCCGCTCACCGCGCCCTCGATCGTCACGACGCCATCTTCGCAAGCATATCCTTCAACCGAAACGTCAAAATCGGGTGCCTTGACGGTCAGGCGCAAGTCTCCCTTGCCAAGATAGTGACCCTTCACGCCCACCTGAACGTTCAGAACGATCTTCTCGCCCGGTGCAAACGTAGAGTCTTCCGCCTGCCCACTCAACTGTAACGCGTCATCCCAAGGACGCGGCGGCGCGGAAGGACTGTACGCGCCAAAGCCCAAATCGATCGGCTCCTTCGGTCCGATATCTACGGGATCGTCGCCCGGCTTGGCAGAATCGTCGGGATCGATCGTAGGATCGTAAGGATTGACGTCCGGGGGCAGCGTGCCGCCAAGAAAATGACGAATGGGAAAATAAGCTCCGATCAATATGGCAAGACAAGCGGCGGCAACGCCCATACTCTTCCACAAACGCCGCGCGCGTCGGGGCGGCTGCATCGCGGCCATGACATACTTATCGTCTACGTTCGAAAAGGCCTCGTTCAGCATTTCATCGTGTTTCATAGCCATACCCCCTCTTGTTCAAAAATTTTGAAAGATTCTTTTTCATGCGATCCAAGCGCAGGTAGATCGCCGCTTCGCTCATCCGGGTCGCGCGGGCGATATCGGCTACTGCGTCGTAAAACCAATAGCGCCGCATGAAAATGTACCGATTGATTTCGTTCAAGCCGCCCAGCCAATCGTTGAGAATGTGGGTCAGCTCCGCTTGCCCGTGATCGCGCTCCCCTCCGGCCAGATCACCAATCTGCTCCAGACTCACGTCGCCTCGACGATCCCGCTTGGCCGCCCGATCGTGCTTATACCTTGTCAGCGATATGTTGCGGCAAATGCGGCAGGCAAAGGCGCACAAAGGGTTGGGACGGGCGGGCGGAATGGCGTTCCAAAGGGCTAAATAGGCGTCATTGACGCACTCCTTGGCATCCTGCTCGTTTTGCAGAATATTGTGACTGACGCGGTACATGGCGTCGCCGTATTGCGTCGCCACCGCCTCGAGCGCCTCGTCCGATCGGGCGAAAAACAGCTCTATAATATGCTCATCCGTCATCACAAATCACCTCCTCACCCATATTCTAACTTTTCTTTGTCGGTTTTTATCGGGGGATGGCAAAATAATATCATATTTCTTGATTTTTTGCAACGCCTCTTGCGCAAAGCCACGGAATATGCTACAATAAATCCAATGAAAAACACGGAGGTGCTTTATGAACTTCGATACGGTCAAAAAAAATCTGCTCTCTCTCGGCTATGCCGTTTCCTGCTTTGACACAGCAAAGGAGGCCGCCGACTACCTCGACGCCGCCATGGACGGCAAGACCGTCGGCATGGGAGGATCCGTCACACTGCAACAGATGGGGCTGTACGACCGCCTGTCCTCTCACAATCAGGTATACAGCCACGCGCGCCTGTCCGAAGGTCAGACACCCCGCGACGTTTTTCCCCATGCCGCTCGAGCGCAAATCTATCTGTCCTCGGTCAACGGCCTTGCCGAGACGGGCGAGATCGTTAACATCGACGGCAACTGCAATCGCGTCAGCGCCATGTCCTTCGGACACGAAAAGGTATATCTGATCGTCGGCAGCAACAAGCTCGCTCCCGATTACGATGCGACATTGTGGCGCGCCCGCAATATCGCCGCCCCCCGCAACGCACAGCGCTTGCATCGCAATACCCCCTGCGCCAAGGCGGCTGATCGGTGCTACAATTGCAACAGCCCCGAGCGCATCTGCCGCGCGCTGTCGGTCTTTTGGGAAAAGCCCAGCGGCTGCGATTTTGAGGTTGTATTGATTGGGGAAGAATTGGGATATTGAGCGTGAATTGCTGAATTTCGCACAACTTCTCCTCGAGCTTGCTCTTCTCTCCCCTTCTCGCCGTGAGCGAGCCTGTAGAAAAAGTTGCAATAATTTCCGTAAAATCCCCCCCTTCCCCCTTGTAAACCAACCAAAACTATGTTATACTATACCCAGAAATTCCAAACGAAAGGATGAACATCCATGGCAAAATACAGACGCGGTCGAATCAACGACGAAATGCGAAACGAGGTTGCCTCTATTCTGCGCGAAGTAAAAGATCCTCGCGTTAAGGACGCCTTTGTCAGCGTGACGGGGGCTGAAGTTACCGCCGATCTCAAATATGCAAAAATCTACTACTCCGCTTTGCGCGGCGATGAAAAGGAACTGTCCCGCGGACTTCGCTCCTCGGCCTCCTTTATTCGCTCCGAGCTTGCCCGCCGGCTTAATTTGCGCATGACGCCCGAGTTGACCTTCATCCGCGACACTTCGCTGGCTCACGGCGCCCACATTGCCTCTCTCCTCCATAAGATCGAGGAAGAATCCCCCAACATCTTTGACGACGAGCAGGAAACGGACGAGGAAGCTGCCAACGTCGAACAAGAGTCAGACGAATCCACCGAGAGCGACGATTGATTCGCCCTGCCATTTTGAATAAAACCTCCCCAACGTGGCAATATTGTTGCCGAAAGGGAGGTTTTTTCTTATGCATATCAAATCAAACCGGAGGCTGTTGTGCCTCGTTCTTATCACCGCTTCAGTCCTTACCGCCTTGATCGTTGTGGGAACCGCCATCCTACCCGTTCACGGCGAGGAGCAAATTTACGATGCCGTCATTCGCCTGCACGTGCTGGCTAACTCGGATAGTGAGAAGGATCAGGCCCTGAAAATGCAGGTGCGCGACGCTGTGCTGATTGAGGCAAGCGAGGCGCTGGAAGGCTGCGCAGATCGCGGCGAAGCCGCCGCTCGACTGACAGATCTGCTCCCCCATCTGACACAAGCAGCAAAGCAACGGCTGCAGGATCTGGGATGTGAGGACGAAGTAACGGTCACTCTCTCCAAGGAACCGTATCCTACCCGTAATTACGAATCCTTTTGCTTTCCCGCCGGCGAATACCTGTCGCTGCGCGTCATGATCGGCCAGGCTCAAGGGCAAAACTTCTGGTGCGTCTTGTTCCCGCCTTTGTGTATGTCCGCGGCAACCGTCACCCGCGAGCAGGCGGAGGAAGAGTTTATTGAGGTGGGGCTTTCCAAGGATCAATACGCCATCATCACCGAGACCGAAAATACCAAATACAAGCTTCGTTTTAAATTCCTCGAAACACTGCAGAGTTGGTTCGGAGAATGACAAGGTAAACAAATTGCGCCGGGTTAGACAATTCTCCCGCTTTTTCCCTTGACAAAAGAGGTAAAATAGCGTATAATAAACGGGTAATTATCAACGGAGGATGCACCATGAGCAATCTGAATGTACCTAAGAAAAAAATGGCCCCCCGCGACGCCTTTGGTCGCGCACTGGAGGCAATGGGAGAAGAGCGTAATTTCGTCGTTCTTTGCGCCGACCTGGCAGATGCCACCCGCGCCGGCTTTTTTGCCGAAAAGTATCCCGAAAGATTTATCGAATGCGGCATTGCCGAGGCGAATATGATGTCGGTTGCAGCCGGTATCGCGACCACGGGCATTCCTGCCGTTGCTACCACGTTTGCTATGTTTGCGGCAGGCCGTGCTTACGAGCAGGTGCGCAATTCCATCGCTTATCCCCACCTCAACGTCAAGATCGGCGCAACGCACGCAGGTCTTTCGGTCGGTGAGGACGGCGCAACTCACCAGTGCTTGGAGGATCTCGCACTCATGCGCGAGCTGCCCGGCATGACGGTGCTTTCCCCCTGCGACGGTCCCGAATCGGCGCGTGCCATCAAGGCGGCGCTGGAGATGGACGGCCCCGTTTACGTCCGTATGGGCCGCTCTGCCCTGGACGTGATCACCGAAGACGACGCTGAATTCACCATCGGTAAGGGTGTCGTCATGGCCGACGGTAAGGACGCTGTCATGTTCGCTACCGGTCTGATGGTAAGCGAATCCCTCAAGGCTCGCGAAATTTTGGCGGAACGCGGCATTGATCTGGCCGTCATCAACATTCACACCATCAAGCCCATCGACGAGGATATCATCGTTTCGTATGCAAGCAAGACGGGCCACGTTTTCACCGCGGAGGACCACTTTATCACGGGCGGTCTTGGCTCGGCCGTTGCCGAGGTGCTTTGCGAGAAGTGCCCCACGCCTCTGACCCGCATCGGTGTCAAGGACACCTTCGGCCGCAGCGGTACGTTTGAGGATCTCATCGTTGCCTACGGCATGGACGCCGAGAGCGTTGCCAATACCATCGAAGCCGCACTGAAAAAGTAATACCGCAAGAGAAGCCCTCGGCTGTTATAGCCGAGGGCTTTCCTATTCCCTGTTCAAAGTTTTTAAAAGAAGAACGGGGAAACCTTTTTCTTTCATGCCGAGAGGGAACCTTCCCCGAAAGAAGGTTCCCTCCCCACCCCTCCCTCCAAGAACTTTACGAAACAGCAAGAATTTGCACTTTTTGTTCAAAACTCATTCCCTATTTTTCTTTGTAAAGTTTTTTGAAGGGAGCGCGAGGGGAACTTTTTTTCAAAAAAGTTCCCCTCGCACCATATTTAATTTCTTACTGTGCAGCGTCTACGATCGCGGTGAACTTCTCTGCAACCAGAGATGCGCCGCCGATCAGACCACCGTCGACGTTGGTCTTGGCAAGCAGTTCAGCTGCGTTCTTTTCGTTCATGGAACCGCCGTACTGAATGATGGTAGCCTCAGCAACCTCAGCGCCGTAGATCTCGGCAAGTGCCTCGCGGATCTGGCCGCAGGTCTCGTCAGCCTGCTCGGGAGTTGCGGTCAGGCCGGTACCAATGGCCCAAACGGGCTCGTAAGCGATGATAACGTTCTTCATGTCCTCAGCGGAAATGCCGGCCAGGTCGAGCTTGGTCTGCATGGAGACAACTTCCTTGGTAATGCCGGCCAGTCTCTGCTCCTTAACCTCACCCAGGCACAAAAGAACCTTCATGCCTGCTGCCAGTGCAGCCTTGGTGCGCTTGTTGACGGTCTCGTCCGTCTCGCCAAAGTACTGACGTCTTTCGGAGTGACCGATGATGACGTACTCAACGCCGATCTCCTTGAGCATCTCAGCGGAAACTTCGCCGGTGTATGCGCCCTTTGCCTCAAAGTGAACGTTCCCAGGACCGATCTTGATGTTGGAGCCCTTGGCGGCCTCCATAG